>WRJI01000069.1 GCA_009778595.1 Peptococcaceae bacterium
AGGACACAGTTTTCCTTCCGTTTTCTAGCTCTGACGTAGTATTTCATATTATTTCAAGGTTGGGAAAAGGATCGCTCCATGGCCGCTCGGCCAACCTCGGAAACCATGCGGCACGCTCTCGCCGGCTTTGGATATTAGCATCTTTGTCCCGCTGCGGCAAGGGGGGACCTTGCCCCATCGTGCCAAAGATGCTCGGGTCTTGGTTGCCGACGAGACCATGTGCCGCCTCCCAATTGTTACGAAATTGCACCGGAGATATTCTGCCTAATGCGCTATGACGCCTTCTGCGGTTGTAGAATCCTTCAATATAGCGCAAGATCTCTAAGCCGGCTTGTTCTCTGGTTGTAAAGCGATTCAAATAGACCATTTCACATTTCAGGCAACTGAAGAAATTCTCCGCCACAGCGTTATCAAAAGGATTTCCCTTACGACTCATGGAACTTCGCATAGAGTGATTTTTCAACAGGGCCTGATATTCGTGGCAACAGTATTGAGATCCCCGGTCACTGTGATGGATTAAGCCTGCAGGCGGCTTGTACCGCTTGATAGCATTCTGCAGGGCCTCTCTCGCAAGCTTGCTGGTTATGCGTTCTCCTTTAGCCCATCCGACTACCTCCTTGCTGCAAAGATCTTTGACAATTGCCAAATAGAGCCATCCTTCATCTGTGGAAATATAGGTGATATCGCTAACCCAGACCTTGCTGGGAGCATCGGGTATCTTGCGCTTTACCAGATCGGGAGACACAACATATGAGTGTTTGCTGTTTGTTGTGGCTTTGTATTTTCGTCTGCGCTTTGATGCTATTCCCATTTCCTTCATGAGGCGGCGCACGCGGTTGCGGCCACAAACGATCTTTTCCCGAACATCGGCATGGATATTATCGATGCCGTAACAAGGTGCGGCTGCGTGAGAGGCGAGGATCTCCTTGCGGATGACGACATCCTCCAGGGCTCGTTTTCCTGGTTTGCGGCTAAGGCTGGCATAATATGCGGAACGCGTTACGCCCAAAGCTTCACACATAACACTTACGCTGTGCTTATTGCTTAAGTCGCGTATGGTTCTGTATTGATCGTTCAATGCTCGCCGAGTATGAGAGCTGTTTTTTTTAAAATCTCCACGATTTCCTGGGATTTGCTCAACTCCTTTTTCAGGTGACGCACTTCCTGTTCCAACTCTTGTATCCGCAAATACTCTGCCCGCTGGCCATTGGAGTGTTTCTTCAGCCAATCCCGTACCGATTTGTCAGTTGTCCCAAGCTCGGCGGCAACCTGTTTGGGCGTCATTCCTTTCTCTAACACCATCTTCACCGCTGCCTGCCGGAACTCTTCTGTATAACTTGATGTTCCCATGTCTTGAAGCCTCCTTATTTTCTATTATAGGGAAGTCTCCATGTGTCCTGCAAATCGGACAGGGGGGCAGGACTACGGTCTTGTGCTGGAATCAAATTGAATCTATATAGCAATCAGGCAACGCTCTCTTTAGATCCTTAAGCTGGTCTTCATTGACCTTGTTATCAGATATATAAACCTCCCCAAGTGTTTTCAATGATTTCAGAGGGGTTATGTCGCTGATGTTGTTATTTCCCAAGCTCAACCTTTCCAAGCTCGTCAAGCTCCTTAGCGGAGTGATATCGGTGATGTTATTACCATATAGATCAAGCTCTCTCAAATATATCAACGCTTGTAATCTCAAGATCTCACTGATATTGTTATTACTCAACCATAGTTTTTTTAACCCTGTCAAAGTTTTTAATGGCTCAATGTCACTGATTTTATTGCTATCCAGGTTCAGATCTTCCAAAGATGTTAACAATCGTAATGGTGAGATGTCGCTGATGTTGTTAGATGCCAACGTAAGAACTTCAAGTTTCGTTAAGTGCTTCAGAGGTGTAATGTCACTAACATTGTTATCAATTAACACAAGCTCAGTCAAGTTCGTCAAGGATTTCAGCGGAGTGATATCGGTGATTTTATTAGCATATAAATCAAGCTTCGTAAGACTTGTTAGGCTTGTCAAGCCTTTCAGGGTTGTGAGGTCGCTGATATTGTTTAAACTCAAATCAAGGCTTCTTAAACTTGCCAGAGACTTCAGCGGCGTATAGTCAATAACTTTATTTCGCCTTAATCCAAGATCTCTCAGCCCTGTCAGCGATTTCAAAGGAGTAAGGTCTGTGATATCATTACTAAACAATTCAAGGTTTGTTACATTGGATGGTATTTCTCCGCTTCGGATCATAGAAACAAGTTTCTCGTTTGTTATTCCCTGTCCAGTGAGATTGCAATAAACAGCCTGTGTACCTTCAAGAACAATCTCCATCACGGGCTGTTTAGTGACAACTTCATTATGCACTGTCTTTCCTGTGATGACGCCGTTTCTTGAAATATAGGTACAGAAAACATTCTTTGATCCTTTTTCTCCCACCTGTTTTATCTCAACAACATCCCAAGTCAACTTATAATTCTTCTGTGTTTCCGTCTCAAATTCGATATCCTCAATGAGCTCACACTCCCCTTCCACTATCACGTTAAGATATGGTCGCGATATGACCAGTTCAATTACAGCACCATCTTCGAGGAGGGCTTCCTCAATCTCTTCGTTTTCAGCTAAGATGGAATCCGGCAAAGTATCATATTTCTTGGCAATATCCTGTAAGGTTTCATCTTCTGTCACGGTGTGTTTAATCGTTTGGAGTTCCCCTCTAATCAACTTTTGGAGAACCTCTAGTTTTTCTAGTACGTTTTGCGAATCCTCTGTGATCTCAACGATCTGAACATCCTCCATATAGGTCACAAATGAAACTTTGTTGGTGACAGTATCAAGTCGGTTAATGTAGTGCTCTTTCAATTCCTCAAGTACAGCCTTGGCCTCATCTTGATCTGATAACACAAATTCCGCCTGACCATTAATGCTGATACCGTATCCTGTGACGATCTGAGTTATGTCTTTCGAGCCCAGGCCCGGAAGAACGGCTATTATGAAGACCACTGCGAGTGCCAGAACCGCAAGAGAAGCGGCACCGCAAGCAATGAAAAGGTTTCTCTTCTTGTTCTTTTTCTTCGGAACGGTGGTATCAGCATGTATATCGGCAACGCCGCCTCCGTCATGGTTTCCGGATTCACCAAAGCCTGTCATGTGCCCATTAACACCTCTTGCAGTAATAGAATCATAACCGGGCATCTGGTCATGAGTCGGGCTGTTATCGTTTTCTGCTGATAGAGGCTCAGTATATGCACTTCCTGTTGTCTCCGGCATCAGACAAAAAGTTCCGTCCACTCCCTGCTTTGGTGGTTGTCCTACAGCGCCAACCGGGCTTTCGATTTGGAACCCCGAAGTTGATTCTGACATATAGTGTTCCATCCCCGCTACGGCTTCCAAGTCCTGCCTCATTTCTGCGGGGTTGGCATACCGTTTCTCTCGGCTAAAGGCACATGCCTTCAAGATTATTGCGTTCAACTCAGCGCCAACGCTCATTATTGGCGGAATGGGTTCTCCGTTCATTCGTCTGTTTAACGCGTTGTCACGGTCATCAGGGACAATCGGGTGCGGATAATTCGGCATGAATGGGGACCTGTTCCTGTTGAGAAGGCTATACATAACCATCCCCAATGCGTATGTGTCAACACTGGCACCATAGGGTTCTCCCGTAAACACTTCAGGCGCCATTGTGGTATAGGTCCCCTTCTTGGACATTCCGGACATGGTTCGTTCGATCTGCCGGGCAATGCCGAAGTCCCCCAACTTATAGACGCCGTTCTGCGACACAAAGATATTGTCAGCTTTGATGTCCCTATGAATGATGTTATTCTGTCCGCAGAGTTCCAATGCCCGGCATATATGTATGCCAACTTTGATGACTTCGGCTTGCGTCATCTGCCTTTGGTTTGCGTAATCAGAGAGATTAGCCAGCAGCTCCATGCGAATCAAGATGTCCCAGCCAACCGTGTCGGTTTTTTCGATAACAATATGATCTTTGAAGCTGACAATATGAGGGTTGTCATGCAGTTTGTTGAGCATGTTGATTTCACCCAGGATATCATCAACAAGGGCTCTGAGAAAATTACGCATAGACTCCTCATCAAGTCCTTCGTTTCTAATCTGGCGGATTTCCGCTTGATCATGGGGTATGGATATGATTTTGACCGCGGAATACTCAGGATTGCCATGTTTGGCGAATTCGCTGTCTGCGATTTCTTGGCGAAAGACTTTGTAGACCTTACCGAAGGATCCTTCGCCAATTAGGGATTCTACATACCAGGTGCCCCATAAGGGTTCATATTTCTTGATATTATTCATCTCTTTGTCGAGTGGTTTCTCGATGCTCCCCCCTCGTTTTTAAATTCATTTAATGCTCTATATATTTATGAATAGATTCTTCAAAAATCACGTTTGCATAACAACCTCCTACCAAGCAGGTGCCGGCATCCATATACCCGGTCCCAAGTCGAGTTTATAAATAATACCGCAATAAGGCAACGCTGCCTCCAACTCTATACACTGACTTTCACTTATATCGTTCGAAATTAAGCCGAGTAATTCTAAAGATGTCAAAGACTTCAAGGGAGTTATGTCTCTGAAATTATTAGAGTTTAAGTCTAGCATAGTTAAGTTCGCCAGCGATTCTAGAGGTGTAAGATCACTTATGTTATTATTACCCAAGCCAAGTACTTTCAGTCCCGTCAACGATTTCAAAGGGGAAATATCTGTAAGACTATTACTGGCTAAATGCAATTCTGATACATTGTACGGTATTTCACCGCTTTTTACCATAGCCGCGAGCTTTTCACTGGTTATGCCTTTGGAGTCGAAACTGCAAACAACTGATTTCGCACCTTTAAGAACAACCTCCTTAACAGGCTGTTTCGTGATTTCTTCATCCTGAACAATTTTTCCAGTGACAACACCATTCCTTGATGTATAGGTGCATGCCGTATTCTTAGAACCTTTTTCACCTGGTTGTGATATCTTGACTTCATCCCAAAGCAGATTGTCATCCTTCTTTGTCTCTGTTTCGAATTCTATATCCTCAATGAGTATACCCTTGCCCTTCACAATCACATTGAGATACGGCAACATGATATTCAGTTCGATAACAGCAGGCCCTTCGGCAAGAGTTTCCTCGATCCCTTCGTTTTCAGCCAAGAGAGCATCTGTCGCAACCTCATACTTCTTAGAGATATCCTGAATCGTTTCTCCTTCTATCACAGCGTGCTCAAACGTTTGGGGTTTCCCCTTGATTAAGGCTTGGAGGACTTCCTGTCTTCCCATTATTCTCTGTGAAACATCTTTGGTCTCAATGTATTCCACCTTCTCCAGATGCTCCACAGAAGATACCTCGTTGCTAATCGTTCTAAGTTGTTCGGTGTAATAGTCGGCCAATTCAGCCAACACAGCTTGAGCCTCATCCTGATCCGACAAAACGAATTCTATCTGGCCATCAATACTGATGCCGCATCCTGTGACGCTTCGATCTGATCCAAATCCTGGAAGAATGCCTGTTACAAAGGCCGCAACAAGAGCCAGTATCACGACAGAGAATGCACAACAAGCAATCAGGAGAGTTCTTTTCTTGTGTGTTTGCTTTAGCGCAGGAGCTACTTGCGGTCTGTCATCACCAACGATCCCGCCACCGCTTGCGAATTCAAGTCGGTCAGTTATGTGTTCCTTTTCACCTATTGAGGAAACAGGCTCATGCTCTAGCCTCTGGTCAGGAACGGAGTAGTTTTCATTATTCGTTGATACATTCTCATAATACATGCCATCTGTTGATTCGGGAACCAGACGCAAGGTTCCATCTTGCCCCTGTCCCGATGCTCTGCCTGCTCTTCCTGATGTTTCTGACACATACTGTTGCATCCCCGCCACAATTTCCAACGACGCCCTCATCTCAGTGGGATTGGTGAACCGATCCTCACGGCTGAAAGCACAAGCCTTCAAGATTATTGCGTTGAGTTCAGGGCCTACATTCGCCAAGGGCGGAACGGGATCCCCTTTCATACGCCTGTTCAGTGCGTTGTCACGGTCGTTAGGAACGATTGGTTGCGGATATTCCGGCATGAACGGCGGTCGGCTCTTGTTCAACAGACTGTACATGACTATGCCCAAAGCGTAGGTGTCAACACTGGCACCGTATGGCTTTCCTTTGAACACCTCCGGGGCCATCGTTGAGTAAGTCCCTTTCTTGGACATTCCGGACATGGTGCGCTCAACCTGCCTGGCAATCCCGAAGTCTCCCAGTTTATAGTCGCCGTGCTGCGAAACAAAGATGTTGTCTGATTTGATATCTCTATGGATGATGTTGTTTTTCGCGCAAAGTTCCAGCGCCCGGCAAATATGTATGCCCATCTTAATTATTTCGGCATGAGTCATCGGGTTTTGGAGTGAATAATCTGAGAGATTGGTCAGCAGCTCCATGCGGATCAGGATATCCCAACCAAAAGTGTCGGTCTTCTCGATAACTTTGTGATCTTTGAAACTGACAATATGGGTGTTGCCATGTAAGCTGTTAAGCATATCGATTTCGCTGAGGATATCTTTGACATGAGCTAAGAGAAAATTGCGCATGGACGCGTCGTCAAGCCCCTGGTTTCTTATCTGTCGGATTTCTGCTTGGTCATGAGGTATGGAGATGATTTTGACAGCAGAATAATATGTCTTGCCGTATTCTTTCCGGCAGACTTTGTAGACTTTACCGAAGGAACCCTCACCAATGAGGGATTCAATATACCAGGATCCCCATAGGGGTTCATACTGTTTGATTTCGCCCATCTCTTTGTCGAGAGGCTTCCCGACTCCCTCCCCTTGATCCGAACTAATATATAAAGATACTATAACAAGATTGTGTAATAATCAAGTTCTGAAAACAAGGGCCACCGCAAAAGATCTTAATCGTTAATCGCTTTGCAGCGGGCCCTGATGGCACTTTTACAATCCTTCCTCCGGTAATTTCGCCATGTTTTCTTTCCGTTTCTTCAGTCTCAAATCATGGAATTATGCATGTTGTTGTAGTTAGAAAGATGTGAACTTGTTCCGCAACACGCTCGGGCTATCATAATTACCTGGACCTTCGTACCACGAAATAGCCACAACAACCACGGTGTTGCCTACTTTTCTAAAATAAATCTCAGTATCCAATTGTATTGTCTGTTTTGTCTTCATTCCAAGCACTGACACTTCTGCCTCGTGTGGAAACGTGGCCTTAATAACCGTATAGGTTTGTCCCGCAAACTGCACATCCTTTGGTGGATCCTTCTTAAAATTATATCTCACTTTGCTCGTACTACTCATAAAGTCTTTGTAATTAGTAATATATTGGCTCAAATCTATGTTGGCATTCGTATCTACCATGACAGATGCAACAGGAATTTCTCTATTGCTTCTCACCATCATTTCATAGACTGTGCCTGCTTTTCCGCTTTTATTCTCGAATATCCCCATATTAATTTCTTCCCGCCATGTTGCCATTTGTGAAGAGCTTCCCAACGTATAGCCACTTGGAGCACTAAATCTAAGATTCAGAAACTGACTCGAATAACTGTTTCCTGACAAAGTCCCTTGCTTATAAGTTGTGGCACTGCCGGTATTACCGCTGTTCCCCGTACTCCCGCTATTCCCGGTACTCCCGCTATTCCCCGTATTTCCACTGTTCCCTGTGCTCCCGCTATTCCCCGTATTACCACTGCTGCCGCTATTGCCGGTATTGCCGCTGCTGCTACCGCCATTGGTGCCACTATTATCGTTGCCGCCGTTGCTATCCGTCACATCTGTCCCCTCCTCATCAACATCTTCCAACTGAAGGCCCGAAGACTCCTCCACAAGCGCGACATCCCCCTGATCCTTAACATTAGAATCGCCATTCTTGCCACATCCGAACGCTGTCAGCCCCAAGAACATCACCAAGATAATCACAAGCCCGGATTGTATCCTTTTCACATCAATCACTCCTTTACTTCCCACGGCAGACCGGTGCACCGGTACCACAGGCGTATCCTCGCCAGGATGAACACGAACACTTAACATCAATCCCTGAAAAAACTTCCTTAGTCGCTTATAGACGCGAAGCGTCAATAAAAAACAAGAAAATCCACATTCTGAATCCTGAATACTGAATACTGAATACTGAATACTTGCGGGCGAAGCCCGCATTATTACACAAAAAGTCACACATCTACTTTAGTCGATTTTGCACAATGTGTCAATTGATATAAACATGCTTTTATTACGGGTTCAACAAAAACGCGCGCAACAAAACCGCACAAAAACGCGCACCGGGCAGCTATCTCAAAAATCCCTTGAAATTCACGCAGAAATCGAGTATAATTAATCCCTCAAGACACTAAGTTGAGCCTCCAATTTTTCTTTGCCAGACCTCTTCCCACCAAAGCAACTCAACTGTTAAAACTTTCTCATAATTTTACCCGCATCTTGTCAAAGATGAAAGAGGATAGCGCAAGATTATATAGAATTAGAAGTAATGGTCGGAATTTTATGATTTCGTACAAAAGCATGATTTCCGGACTCAATTCTTGCGACCAACGTCCCGGATCCGTTTCGGCGGACACCCATGATCCCGAAGCGGACAACCCACCCAAAACACTATTTATTGAGGAGATGGTTCAATGCAAAGTATCCCGTGGCTTATTATTTTTTCCCTTCTGATCATCGTCGCCGCCGTCGCTTTTATCATGGCGCTCCGAAAAAAAGTCGCCTATGTGATGTTAGGCGCTCCGGAAAATAGATTTGACCGGGTTCCAGGCCGGATAAAAAACTTTACCAAAAACGTTCTCCTGCAGAACAAACTCTTGAACGAACCCTATGGCCTGGCGCACACAGTCATTTTTTGGGGCTTTATTTTCATTGTGCTCAGTGAAATCCCCTTTGTCTGGAACGAACTGTTCCCGGAACATCCCATGGGGTTCCTTGAAAACACTTTCGGATCCATCCTCTTCATGATTAAAGACATTCTTGCCACAGGTCTGTTCATCGCCTTGATTGTTGCCCTTATCCGCAGATGGATCATCAGACCGGCTCGCCTGTACAGAACGATGGACGCCATGTTGGTTGTCCTCTTCATCATGGGCATCATCCTGACAGATTGGCTCTACGCCGGTGCCCGTTTAGCCCTTGAACCCGAAATCATTTCATTCCAATTCGCTCCCATGTACCAACTGATGGGGTCCCTCCTCGGCGGCATGACGCACTCCTCCCTGGAACTGTTTGGCGCCATATTCTGGTGGGTTCACATGGTCGTTCTCCTGACCTTTATCGTCTATATCCCCAACTCAAAACACCTTCACCTCTTCGCCGCACCCCTCAACTCCTACTTCGCCTCCTTGAAACCCGTGGGCGGCCAGATCAAACCCATGGATCTCGAAGACGAAAGTCTCACTGAATACGGCGTATCGAGAGTTGAAGCCTACACCTGGAAACAATTATTGGACAGCTTCTCCTGCGGCGAATGCGGCCGGTGTATGGACAACTGTCCCGCCAACCTGACAGGCAAACCCCTCAATCCCAAAGAACTCATCAGCCGCACCTTGAAATACCACCTCATCGACAAAGGCAGCGTCATGAAGAAATACGGATTAACCTCCACCGGCGAAGAAAACGAAGACAAGCTGGCAGAGATTGCCGAAAAGAATCCCGAAGACGCCGCCATCCTCAATAAAAACCTCATCAAAGATGTGGTCACAGATGACGTCATATGGTCTTGCACCACCTGCATGTCCTGTCAAATCCAATGCCCCGTTTCCAACGAACACGTCAACAAAATAGTCGATATGCGCCGTTACCAGGCTATGATGGAAGGCGACCTCAGCTCCGAACTGCTCATCGCCTTACGCAACGTCGAAAACAACTCCAACCCGTGGGGTGTCGGTTCCAGCAAACGGGAAGACTGGGCCAAAGACCTGAACGTCCCCCTGCTCCGGGATGCTGAGAACCCCGAAAACATCGAATACCTCTACTGGGTCGGCTGTGCCGGATCCTTCGACGCCCGCTCCCAAAAAGTCGCCACAGCCGTTGTTAAGATCCTTACGGCAGCCGGCGTCAACTACGCTATCCTCGGAACAGAAGAAAAATGCTGCGGCGACTTCGTCCGGCGAACCGGTAACGAATACGCCTACCAAGCCCTTGTCGCTGAAAACGTCGAAACCATGAACGGTTACAAAGTCAAGAAGATCGTCACCGCCTGTCCCCACTGCCTCAACACCCTGAAAAACGAGTATCCCGAATTCGGCGGCGACTACGAAGTCCTTCATCATACCCAGCTGATCAATCAGCTTATCAACGACGGCAAACTGACCCTGAACACCGAAGCCGCACCGGAACCGAAACGCATCGCCTACCACGACTCCTGCTACCTGGGCCGCTACCAACAAGAATTCGACGCCCCCCGGGCGCTGTTCAACATGGTTCCCGGCGTCACCCTGGTTGAAATGGACCGCCATCATAACAAAAGCTTCTGTTGCGGTGCCGGCGGCGGACGTATGTGGATGGAAGAACATCTCGGCGAACGCATCAACCTGACACGCCTGGATCAGGCCCTGGCAAAAGACCCCCAAGCCATCGGCGCCAACTGTCCTTTCTGCATGACCATGCTGACGGACGGTCTCAAAGAAAAAGTTGATCCTGAAAAAGGCTTAACTGTTATTGACCCGTCAGAATTGATCGCGGGGTTGATTTAGTCGGGACCTCAGAACGGCCGCAACAGCAGCAGCCCTCAGATCTGCCACAATAGCAGCAGACACGAAATTCGTGGCTCGCCATCGCGAACCACGAATTTCGAATCTCGAATCCGAACCCACGAATAGGTGGTGATGCCTGCCAACAAGATACGCACGCACAACGTCTCTTGAACCACACTACGAACCACAAAAGAGAAAGGGGTTTTGAATCACACATGAATGTACAGACAATCATGGTCATTGGCGCAGGACAAATGGGCGGAGGCATTGCACAGGTGGCAGCCCAAGCCGGGTACAAAGTCATCCTCAATGACATCAAAGACGAATTCGTTGATCGGGGACTTTCGATTATTGACAAGAACTTAAGCCGCAATGTGGACAAAGGCAAAATGACCGCCGACCGCAAAGCGGAAATCCAAGGCTTGATCACCCCCTCAACATCATTAGAAGACGGCAAAAACGCGGATTTGGTAATTGAGGCCGCCGTGGAAAACATGCAGATTAAAGCCGAAATCTTTTCAAAGCTTGATCAGCTGTGCCCGGAACATACCATTCTGGCTTCCAACACATCCTCACTGCCCATCACCGAAATCGCCGCCGTGACCAACCGACCGGAAAAAGTCATCGGCATGCATTTCATGAATCCCGTGCCGGTCATGAAACTGGTGGAAATCATTCGCGGTCTGGCCACCACCGACGACGTCTACAAGATCATCGAAGAAATAACCCTGAAGATGGAAAAAACCCCTGTGGAAGTCAACGATTTTCCCGGATTTGTTTCCAACAGGGTTCTGTTGCCCATGATCAACGAAGCGGTCTACTGCGTCTATGAAGGCGTAGCCACCCCCGAAGCCGTAGACGAAGTTATGAAACTCGGGATGAACCATCCCATGGGACCCTTGGCTCTGGCCGACCTCATCGGTCTGGATACCTGCCTAGCCATTATGGAAGTCTTGCATAAAGGCTTAGGGGATTCCAAATACAGACCATGCCCGTTGCTCCGCAAATACGTCAACGCCGGCTGGCTGGGCCGCAAATCCGGTCGCGGATTCTACAGCTACTAACCCAAAACTCAATATCACTAAGGAGGATCCTATGAATTTTGAACTGACCGAAGACCAAACCATGATGCGCGCTATGGTGAGAAAATTCGCCGAAGAACAATGCCTGCCCGGCCTGGAAGAACGTGACGAGAACGAAGAATTCTCCCGGGAACTCTTCGACCAAATGGGCGAATTGGGACTCACAGGCATCGTCTTTCCCGAAGAATACGGCGGTGTAGACGGCGACTATATCTCCTACGCCATCGCCGTAGAAGAACTGTCCCGCGTCGACGCGTCGGTAGGCGTAACTCTGTCAGCCCACGTATCCTTGGGCTCCTTTCCCATCTACAAATTCGGCACCCACGAACAGAAACTCAAATACTTGAAACCTTTGGCGGAAGGCAAAGCGCTTGGCGCCTTCGGTCTCACCGAACCCATGGCCGGCAGCGACGCCTCCGGCACCCGCACCATGTATGTTGCCGACGGAGACAGCTGGGTATTGAACGGCTCCAAAATCTTCATCACCAACGCCTACTACGCCGACACCTATGTGATCTTCGCCCAAAGCGATCGCAGTAAAGGGCACAGAGGCATCAGCGCCTTCATCGTTGAGAAAGGAACCCCCGGGTTCACCTTTGGTCAAAAACTGAAGAAACTGGGTATCCGTTCCTCCGCCACCTATGAGCTGATATTTGAAGACTGCCGCATCCCCAAAGAAAACCTGTTGGGCGAAGAAGGCCAAGGCTTCAAGATCGCCATGAAAACCCTCGACGGCGGCCGAATCGGCATCGCCTCCCAAGCTCTGGGCATCGCGCAAGGTGCTTACGAAGCCGCAGTCAAATATGCCAAAGAGCGCGTTCAATTCGGCAAACCCATTGCCGAACAACAGAACACGCAATTCGTCTTGGCCGACATGGCCACCCAGATTGAAGCAGCCCGACTGCTGATCTATCAAGCCGGCTATCTGGATTCCGCAGGCAAACCCTACGGCAAACAATCCGCCATGGCGAAACTCTACGCCTCCGAAGTCGCTATGTGGGTCACCACCAAAGCCGTTCAAATCTTCGGCGGGTACGGCTACAGCCGAGAATATCCGGTCGAACGCATGATGCGCGACGCCAAGATCACCGAAATCTATGAAGGCACCAGCGAAGTCCAACGGGTCGTGATCTCCGCAGCCTTGCTCAAAGAATTCTAATATCCTTCAGCCTATTGACAATTGCCAAGTAATGCTTGATAATTAATAGGGACGTTTGTCAATAGACCGTTATCAGGAGACCATTATCAGGTTATCAGGTTTGCCAGGTTGCCAAGTTAACAGGTTATCAGGTTGCCAAGTCCCGCTCCCTGAATAATCAGACATCCGTTACCGGATTACCCAAAAGTGCACGTTCTGTCCGAAGGATCCTTATTCCTTCGGACAGAACTCCAAAATACTAAGCTCACAGGAGGAAGAAAATTGAACATTGTAGTGCTTGTGAAGCAGGTCTTCGATACCGAAGCCAAGATCGTCCTAAGCGGCAACACCCAGATCAACGCCGACGGCGTCACTCAGATTATGAACCCATACGATGAAAACGCCGTCGAAGAAGCCCTGCTTCTCAAAGAACGTCTGGGAGGCGAAATCATCGTCGTCAGCATGGGTACCCAGAAGACAGTAGAACCCACCTTGCGCACAGCTTTAGCTATGGGCGCCGACCGTGCGGTACTTGTTGACGATCCGGCTCTGGAAGGCGCCGACCAATACACGGCCGCTCAGGCGCTGGCCAAAGCCATCTCAACGCAGAACTACGACCTGATTCTTTCCGGAAAAGTCGCCATCGACGACCAATCCTCCCAGGTTCCGGCCCGAGTCGCAGAAATCCTAGGCATACCCCATGTCAACGTCGCCACCAAAATCGACGTCCAAGGCGACAAAGCCATTGTTACCAGAGAAATCGACGGCGGCATAGAAATCATCGAAACACCTCTGCCCGCAGTCATCACGGCACAAAAATCCTTGAACGACCCACGCTATCCTTCAGTCCCCGGCATCATGAAAGCCAAGAAAAAAGAACTCAAAGCCTTATCTTTAGCTGATCTCAGCCTGAGCGCCGAAGACGTAGCCGCCAAAATGACCGTCCTGGAATACTCATTACCCCCAGGCCGGCAAGCAGGACGACTGATCCCGGGCGACCCGGCGCAAGCCGCCGCGGAACTGGCCTCGTTACTGCACTCAGAAGCAAAGATTATCTAACCGCAAAGATTATCTACCCATTAATCATGAGGAGGATTGAAAAGCTTAATGTCTAAAGGAATATGGGTTGTTGTTGAGCAAACGCAAGGCAACATACGCAAAATATCATTCGAACTGTTAAGTCAAGGTGCCAAACTGGCTGCAGAAAAAGGCGAGGAGCTGGCCGCCGTCATCTTGGGCGCGGGCATCGGCAACTTGGCCAATGAAGCCGGACAATACGGCGCCGACAAAGTCTATCTCGCCGACGACGCCAAACTGGAGAACTACACCACAGGCGCCTACACATCTGTATTGGCCAAACTCATCAAAGAGAACGAACCCAGCTTGGTGCTATTCGGCAACACCGCCGTCGGCAAAGATCTGGCCCCCCGCGTCGCCCAACGGGTAGGTGTAGGCCTGGCCTCCGACTGCACCACCATGACCGGCGATGCAGCAGCCTATGTCACATTCAGCCGCCCTCTTTACGCCGGCAAAGTCAACGCCAAAATCGCAAGCCCTGCGGCTCGACCGGTCATGGCCACCATTCGCCCCAACAGCTTCCCGGCGGTAGAATCAGCGAAAACGCCGGAAACCATTAACGTTGCTGTCAATGTGGACGCCACCGATCTCAGAGCTATCCTGAAAGAAGTCATCATGCAAGCGGCAGGCCGTGTCCCGCTAACTGAAGCCAACATCATCGTCTCCGGGGGCAGAGGTATGAAAACCGCTGAAAACTTCTCCATATTGGAAGAGCTGGCCGACGTCCTGGGAGCGGCGGTAGGCGCCTCCCGCGCCGCAGTTGACGGAGGGTTACGGGACTACGAATTCCAAGTCGGCCAAACCGGCAAAACAGTCTCCCCCACTCTCTATATTGCTTGTGGGATCTCCGGAGCCATCCAACATCTGGCCGGTATGTTCTCGTCCCAGGTCATCGTAGCCATCAACAAAGATCCCGAAGCCAACATCTTCACTGTAGCCGATTATGGAATCGTAGGCGACCTCTTTGATGTTGTCCCCCTTCTTACAGAAGAGTGCAAGAAAATCAAAGCCTAGTCACAGTTGGCGTACAATTGACACCTCGTTTCATCCGACGATTAGTTTCATCCGACGATTAGTTTCATCCGACGATTAGTTTCACCCGACGATTGAGTTTCACCCGACGATTGAGTTTCACCCGACGATTGAGTTTCACCCGACGATTGAGGAGGAAGTTATTATGAAGAAAGTTCTGGTTATTTCCGCCGTTTTTGTTGCCCTTTTGTGCCTTTCCGCACTAACGGTCTTCGCGGCAAGTCAGAACGACAACGCTGTCTTCCAGACCCCCACTACCCAAAGCCAGCAAACTCAGGCATCCGCCGACAACAACACGCAAGCCGACAACGACGACTCGGAAGCCACCGACGATGCTTCCACAACGTTGAGTTCAGTGCTCAACGCAGTCACCGGCAATAACAACAATGGCGGCAACGGTAACAATGGTAGCAGCAGTAACAACAGCAGCAAAAGCAGCAACAACAGCACAAAAGTTGAATCCAAAAACGTTACGGTCGACAGCAACGGTGTTGTCGTCGATACGCCTTCAAGAGATCCACAGATGGTTAAAGACATGACGCCAAGTGGTGCAAAAATTGTCAGTGACACACCGAAATCCTTGGTCATGACCAGCACTCAGTCCGCGTCAGATTTGATCGCTTACTATGAGAGCGCCTTGAGAAAGATAGGCGCCACACAAAAAAGCCTTGTTGATACCACAAAGAAACCATATGGCGGTTGGTATTATGCCGGCACATATGGTGACAACAAAACCATCACAATCTCCATTTCAGACGGAGGGAGCAGGTATTGGATCACTGTCACTTACTAACGCGGGCTCTGCCCGCAAGTATCCAGTATTCAGTATTCAGTATTCAGAATGTGGATTTTCTTGTTTTTTATTGACGCTTCGCGGAACCGCTCATTATCGATTTCCGAGCAACAACAAGAACAATGTGTATTTATAACGACACAAGGCACGACCGATGGATAACGACCAAAGGTTGTGCCTCGGTTTCTATACACACACTTTAACTTCAGAACCTATATCCTGATCTCAGCTCATAACCTGGGCTCTCCTCCACGCTCTCTTTCCCAGCCCCTCTTCCCCGCCTCTCTTTCCCCGCCTCTCTCTTCTAAATTCTTCAAAAGGATATATTATAATGGAAAATAAAAGCCTTCCGGGAACAAAACTCATAAAATTAATAACGGTCCTTATCATCGCCCTGATGATTCCGGCTTTAACTTCATGCTCCTCCGACAAAAAAGATAAAGATGACATGGAGACACTCTTGACGCCACGAAACGCAACTAAAATTGTCACCACACCGAGATCCTTGACCTTGAACAGCGACCAGTCTTTAGCGGATCTGGTAGCGTTTTATGAGAAAGCCTTGAAAAAGCTTGACGCCGAACAAACTTCCCGTATAGAGCTCAAGGGGTGGTACTACACCGGCCGCTATGACAGCTCCAAATATATCACCATATCAATCTCCTATATCGAAAGCAAAGATCATCACCTAATTGTCATCAGTTATTAAGTGATTTTGGCTTGACAGAGACGGCGAACGCATCAAATATGCAAAGTGCGATTTTTGAGGCAAAAAAGACATTCTTATCAAACACAACATTTGAACAAAACATTCAAATCCATTCTTTTTGCACATATTGACTAAACGTGGTTAATACGTTATAATGGGTTA
>WRJI01000070.1 GCA_009778595.1 Peptococcaceae bacterium
CGGAGAACGCGCCGCGCGGGGGGCGCCCCCCCCCCGCCCCCCCCCGGCGGCCTTGCGCGGCGCCGCACAAGACCGGAGAACGGCTTGCGGGACAGGCCACGACCAGACCGCCCCCCGTAGCCTTGCGCCGCTAGAAGATCAATATTTAAAGCGAGGTATTTGAAGACCTCAAGGCGTTTGCCTGCGAAAGTCGTTGTATTTTAAGCTTTTTTATTGTATGATGGAAGACGCAATCCCTCAAGAGGAGGTCCCGATATGAACATTCTATATATCCTTCCTTGGGATACCACGTACAAATACAAGACCGCTTTTTTACCGGCCCTTTCTTATCAGCCGTTGACATTATCCACCTTAGCGGCGCTGACGCCGGATAAGCTGAGCGCTTTTATTACGCTTGTTGACGAAGGTGTCATGACATTTGATTACATGAAAAATCACTATGATCTTGTCGGCATTTCAGTTTGCACCTCCGGTTCCTTACGCGGTTACGAATTAGCGGATTTTTTTAGAGCCAGAGGAAGTTATGTGATTCTTGGTGGTCACCATGCTACGTTACTGCCTGAAGAAGCCGCGAGACATGCTGACAGTGTGTTTCAAGGATCGGCAGAGGTCACACTGCCGGCCTTTTTCGAAGATTTTTTAAACGGCACGCCAAAACCGTTTTATTGTGCCGACAGTGTTCGTGCCGATAAAATTCCGATCCCCCGGCGCGACTTGATGCCTCAGAAAGGCTATTTGCGGCAACCAACCATCATTGCCGATTATGGATGTGAAAATTCCTGTAAATATTGCGTGATCCATTCATTTTGGGGCCGTTCCGCCCGCCGACCGATAGAAAGCGTTGTTAACGAAATCAGATTGACCGGTGCAAAAGAATATTTATTTTTAGACCCAAGCCCCCTTTCTAACAAAGCCTATGCCAAAGAACTGTTTGAAGCGTTGATTCCGCTAAATATTAAATGGGCGGGACTTGCCACCTTGGATATAACCGATAATGAGGAACTGCTCGCAAGTATGGCGAAAAGCGGGTGCGTCGGGACGTTGCTGGGCTTCGAAACATTTAATACGGATGATTTGAACAGCATGAACAAATATCAAAACAAAGTGCAGGAATACAGGACAATCACCGGTAAACTTCATGATTACGGCATTGCCGTGCTTGGCACCTTTATGCTGGGATTTGACGGCGATACCAATGAATCGCTGCGGGAATTGCCGGATTTGATCGCTCAGACAAAAATTGACGTGCCAAGATTTGCGATTTTAACACCATACCCCAATACGCCCCTTTTTGAACAATTGGAAACCGAGGGCCGCATCCTGCATAGGGATTGGAGCCAATACGACAGTGTTCATTGCGTATTTGAACCTAAAAACATGAGCGCTGCCACGTTAGAATCCGCACATTTGGACATTTGGAAAAGAACCTATTCGGCGGGCAAAATTGTTCACAGACTGCGGAGCACGCCCCAGCGAAAAGGCACGGCCCTCATAACCAATGTGGGATTCAAAATCTACGGGCACAGATTGCGGGGATTGGTACAGATATGAAAAAGATCCATCCGGAGGCGTCGGAAACGGCTCATACAGGGGATTATCATGGGTAAAACTCTCTCAACACTTGAAGCCACTTGTCTCATTGCGGGGGCGGGTATTGGCGGCGGAGTTATGGCGGTCCCTTATTTGGCACAACGGACAGGGCTCGTTCCGACAATTCTTATTGCGGTTATCGCTTACGCCGTAACGCTGGTTCTCCATATCATGGTTGCGGAGCTGTCGGTGCGCACCGATTACTCCGGCGAATTGCTGACTGTGTTTTCAACACATCTGTTTCGAAACAAGAAACCCCTTCGGATCGGTTTCTATATCCTCATGGCGGTGACTTTGGTTTGCAATCTCGCCGCCTATATAACGGGGGCAGGTGAGATCCTTTCTGAGCTTACGGGCATTCCTTTATTTACCGGCAAGATACTCTTTTTTATTCTTGCCGCCACCGTTGTGTTTTTAGGATTAAAAAAGGTTGCTTTGAATGAAGTGCTGGCCCTGATCGTCATGGTCTTATTCTTAACGGCAATGGCTGTGCTATCTTTTTTTGTGCCGGGGAAAATCCCATTGGCCGCGCCGGGCTTTGTTCCGATGATGGCTGTATACGGGATGATTATGTTCAGTTTGTCATCCCTGTTTGCGGTCCCGCAAGCGGCATCGGGGTTGGCGCATTCACGAAAAAAATTGATTCAGTCGGTGGTTTTCGGCTTGCTGATCAATTTAACCGTGATTATAATCATCACGGTTTGTGTGGTATATTGCTCCGACCCTGTAACCGAAGTTGCCATCGTGGGATGGGCAAAAGCTTTGGGGACAACCGTTTATGTTTTCGGGTCGTTGTTTGTTTTTCTCGCTATGCTGGGCTCTTTCTGGTCCATATCTTTGCAGCTTTGTGATATGACCGGGGCGCTTTTTGAGACAAATCACAGGCTGTCATGGCTTATGGGAACGCTGCCGTGTTTTATCGTCGCCCTGCTGCCAATGTCAGGCTTTCTTGATTTGATGCAGATAGCGGGGGGCGCGACCGCGATCATTGTCGCGTTGATGGTGGTACCGGCTTATAACAATTCGATTCGCGCGGTAGTACACGAAGACATGCTTCTGGGCAAAATTGGAAGAAATAAGATCATAACCTATACCGTTATGCTTATGTATATTTTCATGGCCGTTGCGTCATTTTTGTAGGAGGTTAAAGACATGAAAATCGCGTTCCTTGCCCCGGCAGGTGCTATGCATCGGTATAATGGAAGCTTTGGGAAATCCCTGCACTACGCGCCCCTGACCTTAACCACACTTGCTGCGTTGATCCCACCGGAACTCCAAGCCGAAGCGGTTATTTATGACGAAACCGCCGGCACAATCCCCCTTGATTTGGAAGCGGATTTGATTTGCATAACTTGTATTACCGGCACGGCCTCTCGCTGTTACGCTTACGCGGACCATTTCAGGCACAAGGGTATCCCTGTCATACTTGGCGGCGTCCATCCCACCATGATGCCACAGGAAGCGGCGCTCCATGCGGACAGTGTGGTAACAGGTTTTGCGGAAAACACATTTCCTCAATTGGTTGACGATTTTATCGCCAAACAGTTGAAACTGGTCTATACGCAAAGCAGCGATTTTTCCATTGCCGGACGTCCCACACCAAGGAGAGACCTCTTAAACAAAAAACGGTATATTACCATGAACACACTGGAAGCTGTCCGAGGCTGCTCACTGCCTTGTACCTTTTGCGCCTATCCTGCCGCGTTTGGGAAAACGGTTTATAAGCGCCCGATCCATGAAGTCGTTGCCGAGATTGAGGCGCTTAACTGCAAAGCGATTCTGTTCCCGGATGTCAATTTAATTGCCAACCGGGAACACGCCATCAAGCTTTTCACCGCTTTGATCCCGCTCAAAAAAATCTGGCTGGGCCTTGCGACGTCCTCAATCGGAATAGACGACAAATTGATTGACGTGTTTCGAAAAAGCGGTTGCAAAGGTCTGCTGATAGGCTTTGAATCGGTAAATCAAGCGTCGCAACAATATGTCAGCAAAGGGGTTAATAAAGTCAGCGGTTATGAGGAGCTCATGAAACGTCTGCATCACGCCGGGATTTTAGTGCAAGGGTGCTTTGCCTTCGGTGCGGATAATGAGGATGTTTCAACATTCGAGCGCACCGTCGAACTGGTACAACGGGCAAAAATCGACCTCCCGCGCTATTCGATTCTTACGCCTTTTCCGGGAACGGAATACTATCGGCAACTCGAAGCTGAGAACAGAATCATCGAACGGGATTGGGCGATGTATGACGTGGAACACTGCGTATATAAGCCCGCGCTCATGACAAAGGAGCAGCTGGAAGAAGGAATCGCATGGGCCTGGAAAGAAACATACACTCTCAGCAGTGTCGCAAAGCGTCTGGCTCCGTTTCATCGTGATGCCTGGCTGTCCATACCCCTTAATTTCGGATATCGGGGCTACGCCGACAAATTCATGAAATTCACAAGAGAAGTCATGTGTGACAACAGTGACATAGGAGCGTTTTAAATGAATATTTATCTGATCGCGCCGGACCTTGAAAGCAAATTCCACAAATCCCCCAAAGGCTTTAAGGTTCCCTACCCAATTATGTTTTCCACAAGCGGCCTTCAGCTTTTGGCGGCGCTGACGCCTGACCATCACAATATTAAAGTGGTGGATGAAACCATCGGTGAGAAGGTGGATTTTGACTATCCCGCTGATTTGGTTGGTATTACCGCTATGACAACGCAATCGTCACGAGCCTACAGTATCGCGGATGAATTCCGGCGGAGAGGCAAAACCGTCGTTATGGGAGGGTTTCATCCGTCCGCGCGCCCAGAAGAAACCCTTGAGCATTGCGATGCCGTCTGCGTCGGTGAAGGCGAGTTGGTTTGGAATCAAATGCTGCTTGACGCAGAGACCAAAACGCTCAAACCGGTTTATCAGGCTGACCGGCTGGTGGCTTTCTCTGAGGTTCCATGGCCTGATCGAACTGTCGTCCGTGATAAAAGAGGAATGCTTAAGAATTTCATACAAACAACCCGGGGCTGCCCATTTCATTGCAGCTTTTGCACCGTGATCAAATTCTTCGGGGAAACTTACCGTCTGCGGCCTGTTGATGACATTGTGAACGAAATAAGAAGTCTGAAGAATTCCGGGCAACTCAAATGGAACTTTGTGTTTTTTTCCGACGATAACATCTGCGGAAACCCGAAGTACGCAAAAGAGCTTTTCAGAGCGTTGATCCCATTAAGAATTCGTTGGGGCAGTCAATGCTCGATCAGTGCCGCCAAGGATGAAGACCTGTTAAGGCTTGCCCGTCAAAGCGGCTGTAAAGCCCTGGCAATCGGCCTGGAATCTGTTTCCGACAGTTCGCTTATCGCCGCGAATAAGAATATGGGGTTAGCCGAGGATTACAAAAAGGCTGTCGCGCGAATCCATAAACACAAAATTGCCGTATTCGGATTGTTTATTTTCGGCTTTGACAGCGATGATGTGTCGGTTTTTGAGGATACCTTATCCTTCATCCATGAAAATCATTTGGAATACGCGATGTTTTCTATCTTGACGCCTCTTCCGGGTACCAGTTTTTATACGGAATTTAAACGGGACGGGCGGCTATTGCACGAGGATTGGGCAAAATACGACTTCCAAACCGTTGTGTTTGAACCCAAAAATATGTCGGCTCAAACCTTGCAACGGGGCAGATATGATTCGGCGAAAAGCATTCATTCGTATTCTTCAATTTTCAGGCGGATATTTGGCGCCAAAACCAATCTGATTTTTCCCTTATTATTTAACATCTCTCTGAGAAAACTATACAACAGGCTGCCCCGGGGCTTCTAGTCCCTTTGGCAACATCGAGTCCCTTTGTCGGTCAACTCATAAGCATCCGCCAAACGAACAGAAGAGAGGTTCGTATGAAAATTACGTTTATCCTCCCGGCAATCGGGAAAAAGCATGGCAAAAAATATATCGGCACATGGAAAATGGAGCCCTTGACGATCGCGCTGTTAAAAGCGCTGACACCTCCACGATTTGAAACGGAATTTTTTGATGATCGAATAGAATTGATCGACTACGAGACCGAAACGGATATTGTCGCCATCACCCTGGAAACCTACACCGCTTTGCGCGGTTACGACATTGCGGCAAAATTCAAGGCAAAAGGGAAAACCGTGATTTTCGGCGGATACCACGCCACCTTATGTCCCGAAGAAGTCATGGCGTATGGCGATTGCGTCATCACCGGAAATGCTGAATCGGTTTGGGCAAAAATGCTTGAAGACTGTGAAGCTGGCAAGCTAAAACCGCGTTATCACGGTACGGCGGGATATACTTCTATCCATCCCAACCGCAATATTTACGCGGATAAAAAATATTTACCGGTGACTCTGGTTGAAACCGGCAGAGGGTGCGGACACAATTGTGAATTTTGCGCGATATCGGTGTACTATTGTCATCGTTATATCCCCCGCCCTCATGAGGATATTCTTGCGGAACTGAAAGGCTCAAAGCACAAATATCATTTTTTAGTGGACGATAATTTGACCGGAAATCGGGAACACGCAATGGGACTGTTTCAAAAAATGAAGCCGCTAAAAATCAAATGGGCAGGTCAGGGAACCCTGGCCATTGCCAAAGATCCGGCGTTGCTCCGCGCCATGAAAGACAGTGGTTGTGAACTGATCCTCATCGGTTTTGAGTCTTTGAATGAGCAAAGTCTGCAGCAGATGAATAAATCATGGGAAACCAAGTTGGGTGAACGGGATGAATTGGTGCGCAATATCCACAAAGCCGGAATCGGGATTTACGCCACTTTTGT
This sequence comes from Peptococcaceae bacterium, assembly GCA_009778595.1. Classification (GTDB taxonomy): domain Bacteria; phylum Bacillota; class Desulfitobacteriia; order Desulfitobacteriales; family Syntrophobotulaceae; genus WRJI01. Next base: position 6,374 of record WRJI01000070.1, read on the forward strand.
GTTTGGCTTTGACGGTGATAATGAGCAAACTTTCCGTGACGCGCTCACTTTTGCGAAAAAACACAAATTTTATACAGCTGCGTTTAATCACCTCTTGCCGTTTCCCGGTACGGCAACATATAAGCGCTTAAAAGAAGAGAATCGCCTTTTATATGATAAATGGTGGCTGGAGCGTGAATACAGATATGGCGGTTTGTCATTTAATCCTGCCAATATGACCCATGTGAACATGAGTGTTTTATGCCGCGACACACGGCGACTTTTCGCACGTCTGCCTGTGGTGCTGCGCCGCGGAATGGCCTCCCTCGGGCGAAACAGCCTGATCATCTGGTGGCTGTTCTGGGCGATGAACCTGCGACTTGGGGAAGAGATCGATCAGAAAATGAATGTCCCGCTGGGAGGAAACCTGGATGAATGGCCGAAATGAAAGTTGGGAACTGGTTGTTGCCACACCGGAGGATGCACAAGGCATTCAAAAAGTATTTGACGACGGCGATTTTAAAGGCGACATATCCGTAAAATTCAATCGAACCCCAAATCCTTACCGATCTTTTCAAAACGACGGAGACCATATTGTTCTACCCGTGGCAAAAGACATTTCTACCGGTGATGTGCTTGGTGTGGGCGGCTGTGTGATTCGTCGGGCATATGTGAACGGCGCCTTGCAGAACACAGCCTATTTGACCGGCTTAAAAATTTTACAAAGCCATCAGCGGCGGCTCAATTGTATCAAGCCGGCCTATCAACTGATCAGGGATCAAACCGCACACTATACGCCATTCTATTACACCACGATTCTCAAAAGCAACGAAGCCGCAATAAAGCTCCTTGAAAAACAGCGCAAGGATATGCCATCGTACATATATCTTGGCGACTATACTGTGTTTTTTCTCGGTACAGGTGGCAAATCAAACAGTAAAGGATACACCTTCGAACGCGGATATAACGATACCCTCGCCGCGTTTTATCAAGATCATCTGCCAAAATATAATTTGGCCCCCGCAAGCGAACGGCTTTATGGATTGACCGATAATCGTTTTTATTGTCTAAAATCCCCCGCCGGTGAGATCCTGGCGGCTTGCGCGATTTGGGATCAGCAGAGCTACAAACAATATATCATTTCTGACTACGGCGGGATTTACAAAGCCCTTTCACATCTTCCCATCGGACTGTTGGGATATCCCACCATGCCAAAAGCCGGAGAATCCGCTAATTATGCCAGCATTGCGGCGCTCATTATTCTTGAAGAAAATCAAGCTATCGCGCGGTTGTTTTTAGACCTTGTTTTGCGTGAAGCGAAACAGTATGATTTTATGATGTTAGGGCTTTTTGAAAACCATCCGCTCACAAACGTCGCGCAAAAATTCAAACACATAAAATATCAAAGCAGACTGTACGCCGTAGATTACGCGAAAACCCCAGAATTATCCAGAGGTTTGGATGAGCGACCGATCCTGTTGGAAGTAGGTCTTTTATAGCAACATGCGTCTCGCCGCAACATTCTCATCCATCCTCTTCCGATAGCTCGCTATATCCTTAGGATGGAACAAATTCTTATGAATCCCGGGACCCGTTATAATCTTGCTGGAAGCCCCTGCCCCCAATCCTACAATATTCTGACTCTCAGCGATCATAACAATATTGTAGAGACTATACGCATCCGGAAGCGCATACCCCACATTCTCCATATTCCCCAGGATATCTTTTTGGCGGTACATATAGTAGGGCTGATAGGGAGGTGGTATGTCGGGGGCAGGAAACGGGGTATCCCTCCAATCTCCAACCTCCGCCCTCTCATCTCCCATTTGGCTGCCCCGCTTGAGCGACAGATAATGGACGGTAATGCTATCCAACCCAAGCCCCACAAGCCCCTCAACCGTCTTCTGAATCTGGTGTGCCCCCTCCCCCGGCAACCCCAGAATCATGTCGGCGTTTATACGCCAAGATCCCATCCGACGCGCCAACTCATATGCCCTATAGAAATCCGCTACGGTATGGCAACGCCCAATCTGTCGCAAAGTCACATCGTTAAGGGACTGGGGATTGATACAGAGCCTGTTGACCCCGACCCCGGCCAACACCGCCAGCTTCTCCGGCGACAAAGTATCCGGCCTGCCCGCCTCACAACAGAACTCCATAACCGACTCCATTGGCAACGCCTTACCTAAGCTCCCCAGCAACCGATCCAATTGCTCCGCCTGCAAAACTGTCGGCGTTCCTCCCCCAATATAGACCGCATTAACCTTCAAGCCAAACCTCTCAATATCCCGGGCCACAAACCCAATTTCTTCTTCCAATAAATCCAGATAAGCCTCCATGTCCTCCGGTTTGGCCGGAAATCCGGGAAACGAGCAATAGCTGCACCGCGAAGGACAAAAAGGCACAGACACATAGATCGCCACGAAACGTTCCCCCTGCCAAGTCTTCAGAATCGGTTCCTGGATCGCCCCCACCGTCTCCAGAAGATCGATTTTTTGATCTTCCACAAGATAAAGCCGTGCCAAAACCTCTCGCCGCTCGTCCGACGCCAACCCCGCAAGAAACAATTCCCGCCACAAACGCCCCGGTCGCACCCCCGTCAGAATCCCCCAAGGCAACCCTTGGCCGACAACCCTATGTAAAAGCCCCAACACAACTTGTTGCGCAGCCAGACCCACCACAAACTCGCGCCCATTCTCTCCCCCAATCTTCCACCGCTTCCGTCCCGATACCAACTGCCAAAGCTCCTCAACATCCAAATGCCCGGTGAGAATCCGGAGGGGAGGGGCATCAAGGGTTCCGTTGACGGCGCAGGGAAAACCACCCGCCTCTTCCGAAAAACAAGCCTCCAGATATATCCGCATTTCCGCGTCACCGGCGCAGGCAAAAGACGCATTCGGGCAAAGTGACCGAACCACTTGCCGACAACTGCGCAACACCTTCTCCGGTAAAGACTCGGAAACCAACGCAATCGCATTACGGTTAATCATCCGTAGCCCTGCCATCCCCGCTGATGGGAATCCGTTCCCCCAAAAACTTCGGTTCCCGCCCAATTGTCACATCCATAACCGCCCCAGGGCTCCGGCTATAGCCGTCGCCGCCCGTTCCAAATCCTCCAACGACGCCGCGTAAGACAAGCGAAGATATCCCTCACCCCAACAACCAAAAGAGCTCCCCCATAGGGTGGCGACGCCGGCCGCCTCAAGCAGATAATCAGCCATCTCCCGACTGGACATCCCGAAACCCTTAATATTCGGGAAGGCGTAAAAAGCCCCCCGAGGCATCCGGCAAACCAAGCCCGGAATCCCGTTCAGACGCGGAATGAAGAAATCCCGCCGCTTCCGAAACTCGGCAACCCGTCGCGCCACCTCATCCTGGGGTCCTTCCAACGCTTCCAAGCACGCCATCTGGGTGAATCCCGCCAAACAGGAAGTGCTGTTGACAACCAACTTCGTCATATGCTCAGCCAGCTCAACCGGCATGACCCCATACCCGGCCCGCCAGCCCGTCATCGAATACGTCTTGGAGAACCCGTTTAGAATCACTGTTTTCTCCCGCATACCGGGAAAAACGCTCACAGACTGAAAAGGCTCATCATACACAATATTATCATAGATCTCATCAGACAGAATCACCAGATCCCGCTCCCTGACCGCCTCCGCAATAGCCTCCAGATCCTCGGACGTCAACACCCCTCCGGTAGGATTGCTTGGTGAATTCAGGATAACGAGCTTCGTCTTCGGGGACAACAGGCTGATGAACTCATCCACATCCAACCGAAAATCGTTCTCCTCCCGAAGAGGTACCGCCACCGGTACCCCTCCGGCGAACTTAATCACAGACTCATAGATCGGAAACCCCGGGTTGGGATACATCACCTCATCCCCGGCGTTCACCATCGCCAGAATCACATAAAACATAATCGGTTTGCCCCCGGTGGTCACAACAACCTCCTCAGGCGCCACCCGGTACCCTCTCGTTCGGGAAACATGGACGGCAATCCCCTCCCGCAGAGCCATCAAGCCCGCCGAAGGTGTATACTTCGTCAGGCCGGCCCTTAGCCCTTCCACCCCTTTATCAACAACATTGCTGAAGGCAGGAAAATCCGGCTCCCCAATCTCCAAATGGATGATCTCACGCCCCTTGGCTTCGAGGGCCTTCGCCTTAGCCAGCATCTCAAAAGCCGTCTCACTGCCAAGGCGTTGCATACGATCGGCCAACAAATGTGTCAGCGGCATCAATGGTTCCTCCTACCGTTCCTTCAACTGGGCAATCAAAGTCTCACCCAATTTGGGCGGCACTTCCTCATATCCCACAAAGGTGCTCGTAAAGGACCCCCGACCCTGAGTCATGGCCTTAAGATCTATGGTATAACGCATCATTTCCGCCTGGGGGACCCGCCCGTGGATGACCTGCATCTTGCCGTCGGGCTCCATGCCCAAGACATGCCCCCTCTTGCTGTTCAAATCGCCAATAACATCTCCGACGAAGTTGTCGGGCACACGGATCTCCACTTCCACCATCGGCTCTTTCAGAACCGGGTTAGCTTGCTCGCAGCCTTTCCGAAACGCCAGTTTCGCCGCCAGTTTAAAAGAGATCTCATTGGAATCCACAGAGTGAGAAGACCCGTCAAAAAGCGTGCACTTAATATTCGTCATGGGATACCCGGCCAGGAACCCTTCCGACATAGCTTCCCGCAACCCTTTTTCCACAGCGGGATAAAAGTTCCGCGGAACGGCGCCGCCAAACACTTTTTCCGCGAACTCAAAGTCCTGATCCGGGCACGGCTCCATCGTGATCCACACATGGCCGTATTGGCCGCTACCGCCGCTTTGTTTCTTGTGTTTCCCTTCCACTTCCACCGTTTTGCGGATCGTCTCGCGATAAGGCACCCGGGGCGTCTCGCTTTCCACTGCCACACCAAACTTGCGTGAAAGCTTCTCCCGGGTAATATCGATATGCATATCGCCAATTCCCGTCAGCAAGGTCTGCTTGGTTTCGGCAGGCTTAGAAATCTCTAGAGTCGGGTCTTCATCGATGAGGCGAACCAGGGCCGAACCCAATTTATCCTCATCGGCTTTGCTCTTCGCCCGCACAGCCAAAGAATACGTCGGTTTGGGGAACTTGATCCCTTCCAACTCAACACTCTTCTCCTTCCCGCACAAGGTATCCCCGGTTCGGGTCTCCTGAAGTTTGGAAACGACGACAAGATCGCCGGCATAGGCCGACTGGGTGTTCTCCTGATTTTTACCCCGCAGGAAAAACAGCTGCCCGACTTTCTCATCAACATCCCGGTTGGCATTCAACATGAGACTGTCGCTGTGCAGCTCGCCGCCGTAAATCCGCAGAAAAGACATCTTTCCCAGATAAGCGTCTGCTAATGTCTTGAAGACCAAAGCGGTTTTACTCTCTTGGGCCGTAGGCGCCGGCGCGAAATCGGCCAGGAACTGAACCAGCTCCTTGAGGCCGATGTTTTTTTCAGCCGACCCGAACAGCACCGGCACAATCAGATTCTGAGCCAGAGCCAGCCGGAGGATCGTCTTATAATCATCGGAGGTCAGCGTCTCCCCGTCCAAATACTTCATCATGACTTCATCGTCCGCTTCCGCGGCGGCTTCAGCCAACACATCCAGCAACCCGGCAGCTTCATCGGCGTACTCATCCGGGATATTCCCTGTCACATCAAGAACTTGACTGAAGGCCGCCTCCCGTCCCACCGGAATCTGCGCCTGGACGAAACGCGTATGGGGATAGGCGCTTCGCAGCTGATCCAGCACCTTTTCCGGGCTGGCGTTTTCCCGATCCAGTTTGTTGACATAGATGATCCGCGGCAGTTTTTTCTCATCCATAATGTCCCAGATGATTTCGGCCTGAACCTCGAGACCGTCCGCGCCGCTCAGCACCAGAAGGCCGGTTTCAGCCACACGCAAAGCCGAAATCACTTCCCCGATAAAGTCGGAATAACCGGGGGTATCCAGCATGTTGATTTTGACTTTGCCCTGTTCTACCGGAATCAGGGATGTACTGATGGAAATATGACGATGGGTCTCTTCCGGCAAATTGTCCGACACCGTATTGCCGTCTACGACTTTGCCAATCCTCGTCGTCGCTCCGCTGTTGAAAAGAATTGTCTCAACAAGGGAAGTCTTACCCGATCCGCCATGTCCAACGAGACAGATATTCCGGATGCTGCTGGTTTCATAAGCTTTCAACACAATCTCTCCTTTATTCTGAATTGTTTTTCCTCAGCATATGGATAGTGATACGGGAAGGAGGCGAGCCATGACCAACCGGCTGATTGTCGGAGCCGCAATACTGTTCGGCGCCAACCTCGTCAACAAATGCCTGGGGTTCGTCTACCAATACCTCATCATGCGTTACGTTGGCAGCGAAGCATATGGCCTCTACCAAATGGCCTTCCCCGTCTACATGACAACCCTGGTATTCACCACTGCCGGGATCCCCCTGGCCGTGGCCAAGATGGTTGCCGAAAAAACCTCTCTGGGCGCACCCCAGGATGCTGCCAAAATCTTCCGAACCGCCATGTCCATTCTCTTCGTTTCCGGCATCCTGGTAACCCTGGTTGTCTATCTCTGTATCCCCATTATATCAACAGAATTTTTTCCTGACAAACGTGTCGGCTTAATTTTTAAAATTTGTGTTCCCTCGGTGTTTATCGTCTCGGTATCATCAGGGTTTCGCGGATATTTCCAAGGGCTGCAAAACATGTTGCCATCCGCTCTCAGTCAAGTGGCCGGCCAAATCGCCCGGGTCTTCCTGGGGTTCTACGCCGCCTTACTGTTCCTGCCCCGAGGGGTAGAATGGGCTGCTTGCGGACTGGCATTGGGCATGGTTATCGCCGAGGTTTTGGCCCTGATCATCATTATGATTTGTTATGCCTTTCAACGAGGCCATGATAAGAAAAGGGTCTATCAACCCAGCCGCATCCGGTACCGCCACATCTGCAAAGATCTCTTCACCTTGTCAATGCCCGTCACCGGCAGCCGCCTAGCCGCCAGTTCCCTGTCCACCTTGGACACGTTCATTATTCCGCGTCAGCTGGGCCGAGCCGGGTTCGCCACTCCGGAGGCAACGGCTCTTTTCGGCCAACTCAACGGCACCGCCATGACATTGCTGACCTTTCCCAACGTTTTCACATTTGCTCTCTCCGCCTCCTTGGTTCCCGCTATCGCCGGCGCTATGGCCCGAAACAACCACAAAATCGCCGGCAGCCGCTGCAACGACGCCATCCGGGCCACCACGCTTCTCGGTATGCCTTGTTCGGTTTTTCTTTTTGTTTTTGCCGATATCCTGGCCGGGGTGTTCAAAAGTCCTCAGATAGCTCCTTCTCTGCAAATCATGGCCGTGACCGGCATCTTCACCTACTTGATGCAAACCACCACCGGTATTCTCCAAGGTATCGGCAAAATGCATCTGCCATTGGTCAATTCCCTGATCGGCGGCTTCATCCGGATTCCCCTGCTTTATTTCCTGACCGCTATGCCCCAGTTCGGTATCATGGGGTGCGCGATTACGTATGCCATTAACAGTGTGGTCGTTACCTGTATCAATTTTGCCGCGATTTTACGCCACATCAAGGTTCGGTTCAATTACATGAAGATTTTTCTTAAACCCTTGTTGGCCGCTGCCGCTATGCTGATTACGATGAGTTTCCTGAAACAGCTGGCCTTGGAACACCATTTGCTGTCTTTTGTGTCGGCTATCCTGATTTCCGGGATCGGGTTCCTGGTGTATGTTCTTTTCTTATTGCTGGTTAAGGGGATCTCTAAGAAGGATCTTGGGATTTTGCCGTGGAGCAAACCGTAGGGTCGGGCGCCAACGGCGAAGGGTTTTTCCGGATGATAGAACGGTTTAAAACGTTGTTTTAAGCGAATCAGCTCTCTTCGGATTCCATCTCTTGTGCAGCCAGTTCCAACAAGTCACAGTATTGTCTCATTCCGGCCACAATCGTATCGCTTCCGTCTATCAAATCCTGGGTTATGAAAGACACTTCCGGTATGCTGTCCAATTCATGGTTTCTTGACGCGATACCGAAAGAGCTTTCCATTTCCTTCATGGTGTACGCAAATCCGTTTATGGCTTTCCTTAGCTTTTCGATATCGGCGCGCATCTTTACCGCGCCCAACCTTTTGACATTGGTTTTCCCTGTGGGTTTTGGTGGGTTTCTGGGCGGCAGCGGACCCAGCTCGAGATCCGGAGGCGGTTTTCTTGTGCCTTCGGTTTCGGCTCGTTTAAGAATATGGATTCTATCGCGGATGAGCTCGTTATAATACTGGAAACCCTCATTAATTTTCGGCATCACAAAGAAAGAAGCTTTTGAAAAAAGGGTTGGGGTCTCATGGCAGATTTTTTCAAGCCCATCCATATAACGTTTGAGTTTGTCCACAAGAGGATTGGCGATTTCCTTTTGCAAGGCTTCTATATATCTTTTATGGTCTTCCGCAAATCCTTCTTTGGGGTCTATCGATTGGAGAACACCAAGGGTGACGGGGGCCATTTTCGTGAAGTTTTCACAGAGCTCTAATTGACTTCGTATTTCTTCAACGGTTCCCAGAAGAGACTTTATGCGTTGTTTGTCAAGATTGAGGACGTTCGACATTGTTTCTATCAGCTCCTTTGGTTTCCTCTTAAAGCGGTTGGTTATGCGGTTGGTTATCTTGGGCCCCAATAAACCTTGGGGAACAGTTTTGCGTTATAGTCCCTGATTTCAATGATGAGATTCTCGTAATATGAGCTCACTTCTTCTTTCTGACGACATGAACCTTTCTGAGCGATTCGGTAAAGGGCCATCGCCTGATAGGGCTGGTCAAGCAAAAGGGCCTCCTTTAAGTCTTTTTTCTTATCAGCTATATAACTTCTCAAGATATTGTTTTTAGGGCTGTCTATTTCTGATCTCAGAGCCGCCAGGAGTTTTTCCTGGTTTTCTCTGAGTTCCTGGGTTTGAGGATCATCATCGATAAACAAGACTTTGGAAGCTTCAACATATTCAACCTGTTCTCTGACGAAGGCTTCGCCCTTATCCCAGCCGGCTTCATAGGGTTTGATTTCATCAACCCACACCTGAATCAGATCGGCCATTTCACGGCTGAAGCGTTCTATTTCAGCTTCTGAGAGCCCTTTGACAAAGTCGGCGGAGCTTTCTGTGGGTCGATTAGATGGCATTGTTTCTCCTCCTGGGCGTATTACCCCTTCTCTATACCTAATTTCTACGCCTTTATCCTCAAGTTCTTTGATCATCCGGTTCCACTCTTCTGGATGCGACTCTTTGCCCGGTCCCAGAATTTCCCGGATCGGATCGTCTGCATTCCTAAACGTTTTGATTGTTTTGCCGTTTTCTATGACCTCCGGAGCAACATTTCCCCTCAATCGAACCCCAGCGATATCATCCGCTACTCCCATTATACCATGTTTCTCAGCCAAAAGCCTCTGTTTCTCCAAGTCCCGCAGCCCTGCCTGCTGCGCCCTGATCTCAAAGAGGTATGCGGCTTGCCCAAGCTCAATCCTTCCGGTGTCACCAACTGGGGCTGGTCCTTCCAAAGGGTGAAGTCTTCTCGCCAATGAAGGGGATCGAATATCTTCTTGGCTTTGGCCGCTTCGTCCGCCGCTTTTGCGGCGGCTATGACGGCTTCGCCGTCTTTCACCGTCATGGCGGTCATGGCGGCTTCGGCTTCTTTGAGGATCTTGGTGGCTTGGGCGGCTTCTTCGGCGGCTTTGGCGCCTTTG
>WRJI01000071.1 GCA_009778595.1 Peptococcaceae bacterium
TATCATCATCGTATTTGACAGCCTCTTTCAATTCCACAACATATGTGCCGGAATCATCTACCATAATTATTGTGCCGGGTTTGTCCCGTGAAAATTCCATATAGGTGATTTTGAACGCGTTGCCATTCCCTTTCGTAAAATACCAACGCCCGTCAAGAGTTTGCCAGATGAATCTCACAGCGTCTTCTTCCGGTAACGCGGCAACCGCGTCCTTCAAGGATGTGAAGAGTTTGGTCCCAATAATAACAATCTTCTTCACAGGTTCTTTCATGACAGCTTCCTCTATGACGGTGTCCTTCACAATAATGCCGTTTCTTGAGACAAAGGTGTGAGATATACTCTTAATTCCTTTCTCTCCGTCTTTTTCTTCAGTCTTGCCGCGCAGTAGACCAGGGTCTTCTTTCGTTTCTGTCTCAAAGTCAATCTCTTCTGTTATAACCCGCGTTCCTTCCAGGATAACGCTGATACGAGGCTGGATGATGGCCAGCTTCACCTGTGTCCCTTCTTCCAGTGGACGCTCAAGAGTCAAGCCAACATTTTCAGCTAATATTGAGTCCTCTGTCACTTTGTATTTCTGAGCGATATCCGGCACTGTCGTCATTTCCGTTGCGATAAAGTAGGCGGTTTGGATACTTCCCTCGTTCAGGCTTTCCATGGCTTCCTGTTTGTTTTTGATTTCCGAGGAAAGGGTCTCTGTTTCAACTATCTCTACTTCTTCCTCATAAGTGACTAAGGTCACAACATAGCCTTCAGCGGCGGCTTGATTGGTGTAATAGGCTGTAAATTCATCCAACACTTCCTGGGCTTCTTCTCTGTCTGATAAGATGATATCCACCTCGTCATTGACTCTGATGCCATACCCTTGCACATAGGCTATGACCTCTGGGACAGGGTTGCGCAGCATAAGTACAAAGAATGTCGCAGCAACCGCCATTGCTGCCGTGATTGCCGCCGCCATCAATATTGGGATCATTTTCTTTCTGGTTTGGGGGTTTTGGGGTGCCGTGTCCGGCTGTTTGATATCCGGTTTGGTGGTCATTAGTGGTGCACTTTCTTTCGGGGGGCTGACATTTTCCACGGCCTTACCGATCAAACTATCGTCGGCGACACCAGGGCCTCTGCCGCTATCCATCTCTTGCTGGGTGATTTCATTCTGTGTTAGCGTGCTGCTGGTGTTGGGTAACAGATGCAGGGTTTGATCGTCATCAGGCTGGTGCGCCGTATTGTCCTCTATCCTCTGTATTTCCAGGTCATAACCTTCTGCAACCGCTATGGCTTCCAAGGCTTTGCGCATAACAGCGGGGCTGGCAAACCGGTCTTTGCGGTTATACGCGCAGGCTTGCAGCACAAGTGCGTTCAGTTCCGGGCCAGCACCTTTGATTTCAGGAATGGGCTCACCGTTCACGCGCCTTCGCATAGCGTTGTCCCGGTCGGCGGGCATAATCTGCTGCGGAAAAGCCGGCAGGAAAGGGGCGCGATTCTGGTTGAGCAGGGTGTACATAACAATGCCTAGCCCGTATGTGTCCACATTGGCGCCATATTGTTCCCCATGAAAAACCTCCGGCGCCATGGTCGTATAGGTTCCTTTCCGGGATAGGCCGGACATGGTGCGGTCGATCTGCCGGGCGACGCCGAAGTCGCCTAGTTTGTATTCGCCATAGGCGGAAACAAAAATGTTTTCTTGTTTGATATCCCTGTGTATGATGTTTTTCAGAGCGCATAACTCCAACGCCCGACAAATATGTACACCCAGTTTGACAATTTCGGCAACGGTCAGGGGAGCTTCTATAACATGGGCGGGAAGGCTTTTTAAGAGTTCCATACGAATCAAGATATCCCAACCCGGTTGGGCTGTGGGATACGGGAAGTAGGCAGGATCCGTTTTATCAATGATCATATGATCCATAATGCTGACGATATGGCTGTTACCGCGAAACCCGTTCATGAGCTCTATTTCAGAGGCAATGCTTTCAACGACTGATTGATAAAAACAGCGCAAAGCAGCGTCGTCGTGGCATTCCATTTTCATGCGCCGGGGTTCGCTTTCATCCTGGGGGATGGAAATGATTTTGACAGCGGATGTGTAGGTTGTGCCAAAGTCTTCTCGCCAAATCTTATAGACTTTGCCGAAGGAACCTTCGCCGATGATGTCTCCGACTTGCCAGGCACCCCATAGGGGTTCGTAATTCTTGATGTCGAACATCTTTCTCATCCTCCATATCCTCTCTACAATGAGATTCTACAGTCTTTATACCTAGCAGTCAAGATACCAAACGATTTTTAACCATCTATGATTTATACTCTTCTATTCTCTTATATACAATGTATTGGTCATTGATTCGACTGGGTAATTCATATCCATTCTCCAGAAATTCATTGAATATATTTTCCATATGGACGTTATTCTTCAATAGAATTCTCAGTGAAATGATTTTTATCATTCACAAGGCTAATATTCTCAGAAAAATCGAGATCCACAACAGGCAACGCATAGCGAGTTCCTTTATCATCTTCTTTTTAGAAGAATAACAAAGCAGAATATAAATATAATCGCCAATGTAACAGCCCCAGATCTATTCGATTTCAGGATCATACCAACAGCATTTCTGATAACCTCGGATTTGGGCAGAGGGATATAGCTGCCTAGGATATTGAGCTACACATCATTTAGGCAGGCAATATCTGAACTTAATGAGCACAACAAGGACCGCTAAAATCATGACCACAAAAAAAGCACAAAGGTTGGCCCGCAACAAAAAAACAGCCGCAAAATATGCACCCACAACAATGAGTTCATAAGACTTGAGATAGAATCCCTTGAAGAAAACTTTGTTACAAAAAACAAAGCCGCACAGATAAAGGGAACCCTATGTCAAGTTTGTTAACGATTTGCCAACGATTCGAGAGGCGTAATATCATTGATAAGATTTTTACTCAACATATCGGTAGGGTTGGAGAGAGGGAGAACCCAATCTCCCGCCTGACGTAGCCCTGGAAATGGGGGAGCGAATACGCGGGCTTTTGGGTTCTTCCCAAGCCCAACCCTACCCAGGGACTGTTACGAGCCCACGTGTTTCGGTCTCCTCCCAAACCCAACCCTACCCGGGGACTGTTACGAGCCCACGTGGTACCTGTCCCCGCCTGTAATAGATCGGGCAGCAAGCTTATTACACGCGCTCCACGATCAACGCGACGCCCTGGCCACCGCCAACGCATAAGGTGGCCAACCCCAGTTTCTTTTGACTCTTCTGCAACTCATAAAGCAACGTGCTTAAGATCCTCGCACCTGTAGCACCGATAGGATGCCCCAAGGCGATGGCCCCGCCGTTCACGTTAACACGATCCGCCGGGAACTCAAGCTCTCTGGCGACAGCAATCGCTTGAGCCGCAAAAGCTTCGTTGGCTTCAATCAGATCCAGATCGCTAATGCCAAGGCCCGCTTTGGCCAAAGCCATTTTTGTCGCCGGAACAGGGCCAATACCCATAATAGCCGGATCGACGCCGGCATACCCGGTAGCTCTGACTAAGCCCAAAGGCTTAACACCCAAAGAAGCGGCTTTTTTCTCAGACAAAATCACCATAGCCGCTGCCGCGTCATTGATGCCGGAAGCGTTACCGGCTGTCACCGTACCGTCTTTCTTGAATGCTGGTCTCAGTTTTGCCAACCCCTCATAGGCCACCCCGGGACGCGGATGTTCATCCGTATCGAAAACTTTTGGGTCCCCTTTCTTCTGGGGAATTTCCACAGCCACGATTTCGTCTTTAAGCCGCCCCGACTCAAGAGCGACACCGGCTTTGCGTTGGCTCTCCAAAGCGAATTGGTCTTGCTCTTCCCGGGTAATCCCATATTTCTCGGCAAGATTCTCAGCCGTAATACCCATGTGATAATGCTGAAAGGCATCCGTCAACCCGTCAAGCAGCATGGTGTCCACAAGTTCTCCATTGCCCATCTGGTAACCGGTTCGTGCTTTGGGCAAAATATAAGGGGCCAGAGACATATTCTCCATCCCTCCGGCAACAACCACATCGGCATCACCGCTCTTTACGGTCTGGATCCCTTTTGCAACTGCCAGAAGTCCCGAACCGCAGAGCATGTTCATGGTCCAAGCCGGTGTTTCTATGGGAATTCCCGCATTGACAGAAGCTTGGCGGGCCGGATTCTGCCCTTGCCCCCCTTGGTAGACGCACCCCATAATGACTTCATCCACTTCTGCGGGGGCGATCCCGGCTCTTTGCAGAGCCTCCTTGATAACGATGCTACCCAAAACATTAGCCGGTATCTGGCTCAGCGTTCCCCCAAAACCTCCTATAGCTGTACGCACCGCCCCTGCTAAAACCACATCCACATTGATTTCCTCCTTTAAGATTATTTTGGTCTTTACACAAGATTGCCTCGGCACAAGAATATGCCTTAACTTGATTCATGAGTGCCTCGACCCATTGTTCAAAAATTCTACAAAAGATTGAACAATCCCTTTCTCCAAGCTAGCTGCCATAATCTGTATACGACTCAACTCCAACAGGCAGGATGTGCGCCATATGGGAATCCGGCAGGTTTTCCTTGCCGGGGGAACTTTCTCTTAGGGAGCATTCTTTTCGTATGAAAACTTGCCCGTAATTGACAATTATTGGTGGCCTTTCGGCAGATTCTCGGCTTGACTTCGAATCCGCCTTCCCCTATACTGATAGCAGTTCATACTATATATAGTGATCCGGAAGGTTAACTATACAACATATGCCGAGGTCTGTTATGTCTGATAAGAATTTTACGTCTATTCTCAAGCGCAATGGCGAGATGGTTCCTTTCGATTCTCTGAAAATCCTGGAAGCTATACGCCAAGCCAGTGAGGCCACAAAACATGATTTGATTCCCACCGGACAGCTTGTTTCTTTGACAAAGCAAGCTATTCAGGCCTTGCCAGAGGGGGATGTTCCTTCTGTGGAAACCATTCAGGACGCCGTGGAGAAGACTCTTGTGGAGCAAGGATTTTACCATGTGGCAAAAGCTTATATTCTTTATCGGGCAGAGCATAGCAAGATCCGCCAGAGCCGAGATGATCTGATGAGGATCTACGAGGAACTCACCTTCACTGATGCGGATAAGGCTGATTTAAAGCGTGAAAATGCCAATATTGACGCGGATACGGCTATGGGAACCATGTTGAAATATGGGTCGGAGGGATCAAATTATTTTGTTAACAATTACATCCTTCCCAAAGATATTGCAGGAGCCCATATAAACGGTGATATCCATATTCATGATAAGGATTTCTATATGTTGACCCAGACTTGTTGTCAGATTGATCTTCTCAAATTGTTTGAACATGGGTTTTCTACCGGACACGGGTATCTCCGGAAGCCTAACAGCATCACCAGTTACGCCGCCTTGGCCTGCATCGCGATTCAGGCAAATCAGAATGAGATGCATGGGGGCCAGTCTGTCCCGAATTTCGACTATAGTATGGCTCCCGGCGTCAAGCGAACTTATGAGAAGGAGTACCGCTACGCCCTCAGTCAGTATAAGAAAATCCGCCGCTTGATTGGTGGCGATGACGGAGCGGGGACGCCTGACGAAGCGGGGACGCTTGACGGAGCGGGGACGCCTGACGGAGCGGGGACGCCTGACGGAGCGGGGACGCCTGACGGAGCGGGGACGCCTGACGGAGCGGGGACGCCTGACGGAGCGGGGACGCCTGACGAAGCGGGGATGCATGACGAAGCGGGGACGCTTGACGGAGCGGGGACGCTTGACGAAGAGGCGGCGGCCTATGCCGAAGAAACGGCTTGGGCTCAAACGGAGAAGCTGACGTTCCAAGCTATGGAAGCGTTGATTCATAATCTGAACACTATGAATTCTCGGGCAGGAGCGCAGGTTCCCTTCAGCTCTCTCAATTATGGCACCGATACTTCCCGGGAAGGCCGCCTGGTTGTCCGCTGTTTGCTCCAAGCGACGACAGCGGGACTGGGAAACGGGGAAACCCCGATTTTTCCGGTGCAGATCTTCAAGGTCAAGGAGGGGGTCAGCTTCAATCCGGAGGATCCGAATTATGATCTTTTCCAGCTGGCTATGGCCACCTCGGCTAAACGGTTGTTCCCGAATTTTAGCTTCCTAGACGCGCCTTATAATCTGCAGTATTACCGAGAAGGGGACTACAATTCCGAGGTTTCCTATATGGGCTGCCGGACTCGGGTCATCGGCAATGTGCGCGGGAAAGACCGGGAAGTTACCAGTGGCAGGGGGAATCTGAGTTTCACTTCTGTCAACCTGCCGAGGCTGGCGTTGCGCGCGGGTCAGGATGCGGACAAGTTTTTTGACCTTCTAAGTGAGAATGTTAGCCTGGTGTTTCGTCAGCTTCTGCATCGTTTCGGGATTCAGAGCCGAAAGAAGTGTTTTAATTATCCTTTTCTTATGGGACAGGGTATTTGGATGGGATCGGAACACCTTAATATTTCGGATACCTTGGAGGATGTGCTGAAAGACGGTACGTTGAGCGTGGGGTTCATTGGACTGGCCGAAACCTTGACCGCGTTGACCGGGTCTCATCACGGCGAGAGCGAGGCCGCTCAGCAGCTGGGATTGAGAATCGTGTCTTTTCTGAGGCAGAAGTGTGATGAGCAGTCTGAGAGGATGGGGTTGAATTTTACGCTGATTGCGACGCCGGCAGAAGGGTTATCAGGACGGTTTGTCAGACTGGATCGCAAAGTGTTTGGCGATATTGCCGGTGTGACGGATAAGGATTATTATACCAATTCTTTCCATGTGCCGGTGGCCTTCCCGATTACCGCTTTCAAGAAGATCGCTCTGGAAGCTCCCTATCATGCTCTCACCAACGCGGGGCATATCAGTTATGTGGAGGTCGATGGCGATATCAGTCATAATCCTTCGGCTTTCGAGTCTGTGATCCGTTTCATGAAAGAGATGGGTATCGGATATGGGTCTGTCAACCATCCGGTAGACTATGATCCGGTTTGCGGGTTTACGGGTATTATCCATGATGTTTGCCCCCGGTGCGGCCGCCGGGAGGGAGAAGAGGTTTCAGTAGATAAACTCCAGGAGCTTAGGAAGGTCTATCAGGACATGCCGAATCGATATTCGTGATTCGAATGTGGAACATCAAACAGGGGGATATGATTGTGGAACAAAGAGTTGTGAAAACCGTTGGGAAAGATATTAAGTTTGATAGGATCCGGAGAATTACCGGATATCTTGTCGGGTCAACGGAAAGGTTCAATAACGCGAAGCAAGCGGAAGAACGGGATAGGATCAAACATGACGCCTCTGGCTACAGGAATTAGCGCCTCTGTGGCTCCTACGCTGAGATTGAGCGGCATCGTTGAGGAGTCTGTTGTGGACGGCCCCGGGATTCGTTGCGTGGTTTTTGTCCAAGGGTGTCCCCATGGGTGCCCCGGTTGCCATAGCCCCCAGACTCATGCGTTTGACGGGGGGTATGAGGCAGATGTGACGGCAGTGACGGATCTTGTTAAGGGAAACCCTCTGATCGCCGGTGTGACGTTTTCTGGCGGCGAGCCTATGTGTCAGGCAGCCGCTTTGTTTTGTGTTGCTTCGCGGGTCAAGGAGGCGGGGTTGGGGATAGCTTTGTATACCGGCTATACGTTGGAATCTTTGCTTACGGAAAACGACAGAGATCGGATTCGGCTGTTGGAACTTTGCGATGTTTTGGTTGACGGCCGGTATGAGGAAGATAAGCGATACCCGGCCCAGGCGTTTAAGGGCTCTTCAAATCAGAGGGTTTTGGATGTCCAACAGAGTCTTGGTAAGCGGCGAGCGATTCTGGCGGCGGCTCCGGAATGGGGCAACGCCATGGCTTGATCCTTCCATGAAAACAGCGTATAATAGCTAAAAAAAGTCCCACAAGGAGGAGAGCGAACTTGGCGGAGAACCCCTTTACGGAAAACGCTATTCAGGATATTTGCAAACCCGATGGCATTTGTTATGGTTGCGGCCCTTCCAACCCGGACGGCATCCAGATTAAAAGCCGATGGGCTGAGGACGGTATCCATGTGATCGCCACAGTGATCCCGGCCCCCAAGTACACGGGTTGGCCGGGGCTCGTATACGGCGGGTTTCTGGCTATGTTAACAGATTGTCATTCCAACTGGACTTGTATTGCTCATCACTATCGGGCCGAAGACCGCGAATGGGGCTCTTTGCCCCCTGTCCAATGCGTTACCGGTCACTTGGGTCTACGCTACCTGAAACCCACACCCATAGGCGTTCCCCTTCATCTTTCCGCCCGGGTCGAAGGCGAAGTCGGACGGAAAACAAGGGTGATCTGCGAGATTCGCGCCGGAAATGAGTTGACCGCTGTTGGTGACTCTGTTTTCTTCCGCGTCAATGCCGACGCCCTTTCTGAGCAAGCTCGGCAGGGTCAGGCCGTAGAATCCGGGGACGCTTAATTTTATTTCCATATTGCATACATTGTATTGTTGGATGTCATCGTAAGGTATTCTCCCGGTTTGTACACTTTGCCGGTGGTGCTGCCCATGGCCCACCCAACAAAAGTGGATCCCGCTTTGTTGGTTGTCGGCGCTGCCTTAACCGTAAACGGATAGTTTGCGGCCGGTGTCTTGATGTCAAAACTGTTGACATATTGCGTCTGTGTCGAGCTGCTTGGCGCACCCGCGCCACCGTTAGCGTTGTAGCTCAATGTGAAAACAGCTGTATACACACCATAATACGTCGTACTGCTGCTAAGCGTAACTTGTGTTCCCGGTGCCGACCCAAAATTGGTTGCGCTTGTGAGATGTGTCCACCCTCTGTGATCCCAACCGGGGTAGTTCGAAACGGGTAGTGTCAGGGTTACGCTGGTGGTCTTGTTGTAAGCCGTTCCCGAAAGCACTTCTTTTTTGCCGTCATAGTGTACCAGTGTCAGTGTAATCGTCTTCTTATAGATAGCATACAGCGTTATATTGGATGCAGGCATGGTCAAAGATTTCAATCCTGTGGTCGCGTTCATATTCGTATTCCACCCGACAAACTCAAAGTTGTTTGTTTTGTTGGCTTGGACGTTCAGATCAATCGGCGAGCCGGCCGTCACCTTATCCGATGTCTTGGTAACTCCGGAATAGACTCCGCCTCCGTTTGTTATGTGGTCATATGTGACTGTGTATTGCTGGGCCGGCGGGGCCGGGGGGGCTGTAACGTCTTTTTTGCTTGTATCGGGAATGACGACGCTTTTCGTGCTGTCTTTGATGTTGGTATTCGTGTTCGTGGCGGTTTTTGTGTTGTCGGCGGTTTTTGTGTTGTCGGCGGTTTTTGAATTCTCGGCAGTTTTTGTTTTGTCAGCGACGGAAGGAGAACTTGTGTCGGTGCCGGGATTGCTGTTGTCATCCAATATGCCGACAACGCTTTCTCTTTCACCGAGAACTCCAATAAATTGCGTTCCATCAAGCTTTTCATCCTCTGCGAAACCATCCGTCATGAGAATGACTGTTTCTTCTTGCTGAGAGGCCTCGTCTTGCGGGCTTGACGTATCCCATTTGTTCTCATGCTGCAAAATCCGCCGGGGATCCTGCACGTCTCGCTCATGTGATGAATAATAGATGACGCCTATCGTCAGAAACAGCCCCAGAATCGCTAAGCAGAGCCCGACAACCTTGGGGAGTTTGTTCGTGTTTTGGCGCGGCCTGTTCTTGTTTGGGATCTCTAATTCCTGCGGAGTCCCGAGCCCTTGTGAGACCCCAAGCTCCTGTGAGACCCCAAGCTCCTGTGAGACCCCAAGCTCCTGTGAGACCCCGAGCTCCTGCGAGACCCTGAGCTCCTGTGAGATCCCGAGCTCCTGCGAGATCCCGAACTCCTGCGGAACCTCTGCTTCTGCTGAAGCCACACTGCGACTGTCCGGTTTCATCTTCGGCATCGCGTCGTCAAAAAGGGACGGGTCTCCCCCCTTCTCTGTGATTGCTCCGATATTCGGCACAATGAAAGGCTCAGGATTCTTAATCGCTTCAAGGGCCAGCGACCCGCTCGTTGGCACAGGGGCTACCGTCAGCGGGGCTGCTGCCGACGGGGTTGCTGCCGACGGGGCTGCTGCCGACGGGGCTGCTGCCGACGGGGCTGCTGCTATTGGGGGCACGCTCTCTTGGGCAATTGATTCAAGAGCTTCACGCATTTCCGCCGGATCTGCAAAACGTTCGCTGCGATCATACGCACATGCTTTCTGCAGCAGCGCGTTGAGGTCGGTGCTGATTCCTTTCAGGAGCGGGACAGGTTCACCACTCATACGTTGCTGTAGGGCGTGATCCCGTTGTTCTGGCATGATCCTTTTCGGATAATCCGGTAGAAAAGGGGCCCGGTTCTTGTTTAGGAGGATGTACATGGTCAGCCCTAAGGCGTAAATGTCAACACCGGAGCCGTAATCCTGGCCCTTGTAGACCTCCGGCGCCATATAAGTGAATGTGCCTTTTTTCGAAAGTCCGGACACTGTGCGTTCGATTTGCCGGGCTATGCCGAAATCCCCCAGCTTGTAATCGCCGCGAGAGGAGACAAAGATGTTATCCGGTTTTATGTCACGATGAAGAATGTTTTTTTTGGCGCACATCTCCAGGGCCCTGCAGATGTGGATTCCGAGTTTCATGATTTCAGCAACGGACATGGGTTTTTCCATGGCATGTTCGGGCAGGGTTTTGAGCAACTCCATGCGGATCAGGATGTCCCATTGTGATATGCCCGAGTTCTCATCTTCTCTATAAGGGGTTTCGATGATCTGATAGCCTTCCATTCTGACAATATGCCTGCTGTGGCGGAATGCGCTCATCATGTCGATTTCACTGATAATTCCTGCCACAAGTACCCGTAATGAATCCTCTATAGATTCATTGTCCAAGCCTTCTCTTCTCATCTGCCTGATTTCTGATTCGTCTTGCGGAACGGAAACTATTTTGACTGCTGACTCCCGGGTTTTGTCACGAATAATTTTGTAGACTTTACCGTAAGAACCCTCACCAATTAAGGAATCAACATACCAACTTTCCCACAAGGGTTCGTATTTTTTAATTCGATCCATCGTCATAGACCTCCAATCATTCTCAGTCTACACGAAATGGTTTGTTTTGTCAACAAGCATCTTCTCTTCTCCTCTTCATCAAGTATCTTCCCAAACCGCATAGAGTTTGCTGCCGGCGGATATCGTGATTATAGAGCCCGGGGCGTATTCTTGGTCGTCCTCGTTGTCCAAGCTCCAGTGGAGAAATTCTGTTGTATTGTTTCTGACAGCGCCAACTGCGAATGTGGGATTGAAAGAGGTGTTGATGTCATAACTGTTAACATATTGCGTTCCAGTCCGCGAAGGCGGCAAGGTACATGTTTTGCCGTTAGAATCATAGCTGAGGGTGAGCGTCCGTTGATACAGACCATAGTAGGTTGTATCCCCGTTGATCGAACGATTCCCGGGCAAAATTGAAACACCGGCGTCTTTGTCGGTTGACACCCCCCATCCCCTGGCTGTCCAGCCCGTGTAGGTGTTCAGTCTGGGAGCTATGATATTGCCACTGGTGGCTTTGTTGTATATTGTTACCGAAACCTGGCGGCTTACGGGGGTTGTCCCACCGTAGTCATGAAAAGTCGCTGTGAGTGTTTTCTTGTATATGGCATAAAGGGTCACGTTCATCGTTGGCATGGTATATGTTGTCAAGCCTGTGGTCGCGTTCTGGTTCGTATTCCAACCGACAAACTCCCATCCTTCTTTCGTTGCTTGGAGGGTAAGATCAACCGGTTTGCCGGTTTCCGCTCTCCAAGCTCTTGTGGAGGTGCTCCCCCCGTTCTCCACACCGTTGTAGGTTACAATGGAAAGTGAGTTTGGGGCAGCGTCCACAATCACGGGATTGTCTGACTCGGGATGATCATCTTCGTCATCACCGTTGCTTGGATCCTGGTCTTCTTCGGCCAAGCTTACATCGGTTGTCCCTTGTCCTTGCGTATCCTGGAAGGGGTCGTTAACCTGTGATACGATTGGGAGTCTGACTATGAGTATTATGGCCAGACTGACCAACAGAATCCCTAAAACCGATAAGGCGAGCGTAACTGCAAGCAGGAGGTTCCTGTTATTGCCTTGCTGATTTGCGAGAACCCCACCGGAAAAAGCCGCCAAATCGGGTGTCATTTCTGTCGGTTTTCTCGGATCTTTTTGGGACATGGCCATACCGGGTTCGGTGAGTTGTCCCGGGTAATCGTCCCGGGATGTCACTTCGGCCCTTTGGGGAATATCCACTTGGGTCGGTTCTTTGATCCGGAGAGCACTGCCTGGTGCTTCTGATCGGCGTGATTCTTCAATACGACATTGTTCTAAAGCTTGACGCATTTCAGCGGGAGTGGTGAAGCGCTGTTCCCGGTCAAAAGCGCAGGCTTTCAGCACAAGGGCGTTGAGACTCGCTGTTCCTCCTTTGGGGATAGGGAACCGTTCGCCGTTCATTCGTTTTGTCAACGCTATTTCGCCATCTTTAGGTTTTATGGGTAATGGGGCGTCAGGCAAAAACGGAAGGCGGTTCTCATTGAGCAAGGAATACATGAGTATTCCAAGGGAGTATATGTCTGAATCCGTGCCGTATTGTTCACCTCTGAGAACTTCCGGCGCCATGTATTCGTTTGTTCCTTTTTGCGTTTGGTTAGCGATACCAAAGTCTCCCAGTTTATAGTCCCCCTCGGGAGATATAAAGATGTTACTTGGTTTCACACCTCCATGATACATCTTCTGTGGGATACCCAGCTCCAACGCCCGGCAGATTTGTATCCCCATTTTAATAACTTCATCGTTTGTGATATCGGTCTTTGTGATTTCGGACAGATTCTGCAGCAGTTCCATACGTATCAGAATATGCCAACCCGTTTCGAGGGTTAGGGGCTCACCGGTTCGTGTTTCGTGAGGTTGCGTGGTTTTGTCGATGACTTGATAGTCTTCAATATGAACAAGATTTTCGTTTTCACCCAAAGCAATATTTTGATCAATACCCCTGATGATGTTGTCGACCTGTTTTCGGAAATGGGCACGAATGTCTTCTTCGCGACTGCCTTGATCTACCATCTTCTGCAGTTCGTTTCTTTGGGGGATACTGATGATTTTTATTGCTGATCGGGATGTCTTGCCGTCCTCTTCCCGGCGAATCTTATAGACTTTTCCACAAGCGCCCTGCCCTATTCGCGCTTCAACTTTCCAGTTACCCCATTGTAATGCCTTTTGCGTATTGTCCACAGGATTATTATCTGCCACGGTTGTCACCTCTCGAATGCTGTCGTTATTGGTATTGGGGCCGGGTTTTGGTTTTGGTTTTGGTTTTGGACCAGGTTTTGGTTTTGGACTTGGACCTGGATACTGACAGAACCATAATCTTGGATGTTTCTCTGGCTCATGGAATTGATGGTAATGACTATGATCGCGACCAATAGGACCACCAGTATTCCAAGGGCAGCGACGGCGAGGCCAAATATGAAGAGGAGGCCTTTCTTGCTTCCTGGGTGATCTCCGGTTAAGTCCCCATTGAAAAGTGAGTCTTCGTTCGGACTTCCCGCAGGTGTTCCGGGACTTGCGTAAGGAAAGGACTGGGGTTGGGATCCCGGCTGAAACCAGGGTTCTGGTTCGGGGTCGGGTTCGGGTTGGGACAGGGTTACCGGCTGAAACCAGGGTTCTGGTTCGGGTTCGGGCAAGGTTGCTGATTGGATCCAAGGGTCGGGTTCGGGTTGGGGCAGGGTTACCGGTTGGAGCCAGGTTTCGGGTTCTGGTTCTGGTTCTGGTTCTGGTTCGGGTTCGGGTTCGGGCAAGGTTACCGGTTGGAGCCGAGGTTCGGGTTCGGGTTCGGGTTGGGGCGGAATTGCCCCCTGGATCCAGGTTTCAGGCTGCGGTTCAGCCTCGGGTTGGGGCGGAACCTCCGGCTGGAGCGGAACCTCCGGCTGGAGCGGAACCTCCGGCTGGAGCGGAACCTCCGGCTGGGGCGGAACCTCCGGCTGGGGCGGAACCTCCGGCTGGAGCGGAACCTCCGCCCAGAGGGGTCCTTCTTGCCGGTTGGATGCCTCAGGTGGATATGAGGCGTCTTCCTCAAGAAAAGTCTCTTCGTTTGGCATCGCGTTGGGTTGACTCATCACTTCGGTGAGAATTGATTCTTCGGTATTAGGTAGTACGTCAGCCCAAATCGGTGCTTCCTGCTGAGCTTCCAACGCTTCAGGCTGAACTTCCGGCTTAGCTTCCGGCGCTTCAGGCAGAACCAAGTCTTCATTCCGAGATAACGCTTCAGGCTGAGCTTCCGGCGGAACCAAGTCTTCGTTCCGGAAAGTTGTTTCGGGTTGAATCTGTTGTTCGTCTTGAGGTTGAGGGGTGATCGCATGAATAGCTGTACTTATTCCGTTGTTCCATACACATGTCTGTTCGTGATAATCTACTGACTGAGCGTTCAGGGCTTCAAGATCTTCTCTCATCCGCGCCGGATCGGTGTAACGATCCTCTCGCTTATACGCACAAGCTTTTTGGATAACGCTGTTGAGTCCGGCATGGACTCCTTTTAGCGTAGGAAGCGGCTCACCGCCCATCCGTTTCTTCAACGCGCTTTCACTGTCGCCGGGCATGATTGGGAGTGGGGTTTCCGGCAGAAACGGAAGCCTATTCGCGTTCAACAGGCTATACATAACCATTCCCAGCGAATAGAGATCGATATCATTGCCGTATTTCTCTTTTCTGAAAACCTCCGGTGCCATATAATTGGTTGTTCTCTTTTTCTCCATTCTCGCCGAAAGCCGTTCCCTCTGACGGGTAATACCGAAATCACCCAGTCTGTAATCCCCGTTAGGAGAGATGAAGATATTGCTCGGTTTGATATCTCCGTGGATAATCTCTTTTTGATTGCATAACTTCAAGGCTCGGCAAACATGTATACCCATTTTGATAATCTCATCATTGGATAATGGCTTCTTTGTCGCCAACTCAGCAAGGCTTTCAAGGTATTCCATATGGATGAGGATATACCAGCCGGTTTTGTCTGTTTTTTCGACGACTTGATGATCTTCAACACCAAGAATATGTTTGTACCAGCGAAACGGCATCATCCTGTCTATGATATTAATAATATCTTTGACTATGGCTTGACAAAACCCTCTTATGGCTTCTTCGCTCAGACCTTCGTTTCTCATTTCCAGCAATTCGGAGTTGCGGGGAATATTAATGATTTTTACCGCCGAAAACTGTGGCTGCTCTTCTCCCTCTTCTCTTTTCCGGCTCACTTTATAGACTTTACCATATGCCCCTTGTCCTATCAGCGAATCGACTTGCCATTTGCCTAACTGGATATCTTCTTGATTGTTGGCCGACACCTTTTTCACCTCTGCAATGTTTTTCGACGATAAGTCGCAACGTCCTTCCTTATAATTATATGTTACTTTGTATCCCTGAACGTGTCAACTGGGAAAGTAGGAAAGAGCTTTTTCATCTATAGCTGATGACGTAATCTCTTCAACATTGTTTTTGATAACTTTCAAATGTTGATCCCAAAGGGGCACCCATTCTTTTGCGGTTGACCATAAGAAGGCATCGTCCTTGAGGTCAATTTTGGCTATTCTTTCAGCGGCTATTGCCAGAACATATTCCTCCAACACGTTGTTGAATTTATAATATCTCACAACACTTCCATATAGCCCATTTCTCACTTTCCATTTCCATATCATCTCCACATAATTGTACCATGGTTGATAATGATATGCGACATTTTCCATCCGGAAAGTCGGATTACAGACCGTAGAAGAGACATTCCAGGGTGGCCATCATTTTGTTAAATCAAAAAAAAGGGGGCTGTTGCAAAACAACAGTCCCCCCAAAAAAGAAAAAGCGAGTTTGTAAAAAGCTCGCTTTTTGTTGTAGAATTGAGGTATGACAAACATCAATATACAACAAAAAAAGTATACCTTAG
>WRJI01000072.1 GCA_009778595.1 Peptococcaceae bacterium
GTTGACGATAAATTATAATGGTGCGATATCTTATATAACCCTCACAAAAGGAGTCCCTGTAAGTGGGACGATCGCTCAAGGTGGAGTATATTGGTATAGGTTCGTGGCCCCAAAAACTAGAAGCTATACGTTCTTTACGACCGGTTCAACTGACACGTATGGAGAGTTGTACCAAGGTTCAACACTGTTACAGTCGAATGATGACGGTGGACTCATAGACTCAGGATATAATTTTGCAATAACACGAAATCTGACTGCAGGAACAGAATATCTTTTGAAAGTAAGGGGATATAGCACATCGACAACTGGAAGCTACAACGTAATGGTTGGACATTGGCCATCAGCGAGCAGCCCAACTATTAAATCACGGAGTGCTTGGGGTGCACAATCGCCTGCCAAACCTATGGTTAATCGCGAAGTCGCGAATACGAAAAGAGTTATTTTTCACCATACCGCAGATTACTTTACCAGCACAAATACAACTACCATTGCAAATGAAATAAAGAAAGTTCAAACCAATCATATCAATGCCGGCTTTCAAGATATAGGGTATCATTTCATCATCGACCCTGCCGGAAATATATGGCAAGGAAGGGCGATGGGGTTCAAAGGACAACACACTCATTTTTATCAAGATAATATTGGTGTTGTATTATTAGGGGATTTTGAACCTCGTTGGCAAAATGGATGGCTTCTTTATAATACAGTTAATCAAAATCAGGTAAATGCAATGCAAAATATTTCAAAATGGTTGTGTTACTCATTCCAATTTGATATAGTAAATACGGGCATAGATACGGCTCCTATTGCAACGCACATGATCGTTCACACATCTTATTATCCCCCTTTGGGTAGACCTATTGATCCTAAGGAGGTTTGCCCTGGAGAACAAGCAAGAATATATATTACTGATAGTCTGATACCGACTATTAAAAACTGGGGTCTCTAGTACTCCGACCATCAAAATCACTTAATGTCTTGCGTCGTCTTTCTACTGAAAGATATCAGCACTGCTGAAAGATATCAGCACGACACGCTGCTTCGTCAGATCCTCCCAGCCCAAGCTTCTGGTGATACTTGGGCTGGCAGACACCCGTGTATATCCAGCTGAAGGATATCAGCTGTCATCGGTTCTTCCTAGCATCATGCCAAAATACT
Source organism: Peptococcaceae bacterium (assembly GCA_009778595.1). Lineage (GTDB taxonomy): Bacteria > Bacillota > Desulfitobacteriia > Desulfitobacteriales > Syntrophobotulaceae > WRJI01. Next base: position 1,159 of record WRJI01000072.1, read on the forward strand.
TGCAATCCATTTAAGTGATTTGGACTGGACGGAGTACTAGCATAAATAACTACGAGGAAGTAAGATTATGAAAAAAACGATTGTGCTTATTGTTACTGGTGGTGTTGTAATCATTATGCTATCTGCAATATTCTTGCTTGTTCATAGGATCGATACAAGATATGCCTCTGAAGTTGTAAAAATTGAAAAGGATTACGTAAAAATACGTGAAAGAGTGGAAAAACAACAGAAGAAAGGTATTGAGGTTGATTTTGCAGATGATTATATCCTCCTCTTCACACAAATTTCTGAGGGTCATGTTGAGGATGCAAAGGATTACGCGCAGCTGGTCAGAAGAATTACACAAGGTACTATTGCGTTTGAGGATGAAGAAGTTTTTGGCGTTGCAAAAGACCTTACACAAGTTTTCAAAAAAATGGCGGATGGCTTTGACGATTTTGGTATACAACAGATAAGAATTGTCAATGATGCAGGTGAATCCTTATTAGTCATAGACTATTTTGACATTAAAGGTTATAGCATAAGGAAAATGGACAAAGAAGAGAAACTGTATTCTGGAGAACAACTGATTGAAGATGATGGGTTATTAGGTGAGAATCGGATAGAAATTATGTTTTATGGTGCAAAGGTAAGCAATGAGTTAGCCAATATATACCCTCTCGGAATAGTCCATGAGCTCAAGGGTGTCCAGACCGAATTAGAGTCTAGCTTTAATATCATGATTGGTTATCCTATTCCTGGTTTTTCCGGGTTTGTAGTTCATATTGGGACAAATGAACCACTAAACATCAAGGAACAAGATTTTACGAGCATTGATCGTCCGATAGGTATTATTGAAATTGCGGTTTAAATCTGAGGTATCCCCATTGAAAGGAGAGAAGATTATCATAAAAAAAATAATTTCATTGGTTGTACCCATCATACTCATTATTATCTTATCCGTAACATTCTTCACCAAATGGAATATGCGGATGGTTACGGGTTCCGCTAAGGATCTAAATAAAATCACGATTACCATACCAGACGACTATTACCAAGGAAAGCAGTTCGTTTTAGAAACAGAGGCGGAATTAACCGAGCTATATAATATACTCAAAAAAACGAAAAACAAGAGGTTTGGCAGTCATGAGGGCGGTGGGGCCTTGCAGATCAATGGCAACTATCGCATAGATCTATTCTATTCGACAGGCAAAACTGAAATTGTGAGAGGCGGCAATAGCAATGACTTCGTTTTTAAAAACAATGTGAATCTTCTATTCTCAAGAAAATTTTTAAGGGGAGAAAACCAATTGCTCCCCGAATACATTGATACTTTGATGTCATCATGCAATAGGAAGTATTAAGATTACGATTGAGCAGTGAAAAACAAGATTGAGAGGAGAACGTTATGTCCACTCATAAAAAGAAGGTCTTGAAGATAGCGCTTATTGCATTTGCCATAATCATTTTCAATTCACTTATAAGAGTTCAAGATCTTGATCACCCGGTCTGACGCCTCGTCAACCTGTACAAGTAATCTATGGGCTGATTCCATGTCGCGTCGCTTGATGGCCTCGGCGGTGTCTTTGGCTAGGGAGTGGAACCTGGCGTGGGGTTCTTCCAACTGGCTGAAATTGATATTGACATTGTCAACGTTTTTTTGCTTACGGACCCATTTGCCCAGGTTACACATTGTATGATCCGGGACGCTTTTGGGGTCGAGATCGAGAAACCCCATATACATGTTGTAAAGCCGCCATGTCCACATACGATGGTCGGTAATAAAAATCTCCATGAGATCGCTTATCTCGGTAATTTTTTGCTGACTAAATTCCTGAGCTTTGACTTTATCTGCGATGACGCTTGTATCCCAGATGAATCGGCCAATATGGTTGACTTGTTCAACGATCTTCTGGGATACTTCATTGGATTGACGGAATCCGGCCGCAAAACTCCGGATCAGTGAATCCTGCTCCTTGGTTGTCGCTGAGATCTGGGTAAGAGTTCGGCTCATGATTTCAATTTCTTCGTTGATTTTCCCAAGGGATTTGACGGCGCTCCCCGCTTGCTCTGTCGCTTTCATAAAGCCTGAATTGGCTGAGCTGATTTCTTCCACAGTTTCCATCATAATGCCGGTTAGGGATTGGATATTATGTTGGATATCTTCCACCGATTTCTTGGTGTTTTCCGCCAAGCTCCGGATTTCATCAGCCACGACGGCGAATCCTTTTCCCTGTTCGCCGGCCCGGGCGGCCTCGATAGCCGCGTTGAGGGCAAGCAAATTCGTCTGGTCGGCGATGGCTTTCACGATGCCGGTAATGTCGTTGATGTTTCTGGCTTTCTCCAACAAGTGGTCAGTTTTGTTATTGATAACGACAATTTTTTCGATGGCTTTATCGACTTCATCGAATGATATTCTTACCTGATCTGTGCTGCTTTCGGTTATGCCTATTGTGTTCTCGGATCGTTCGGCTGCGCTAACAGCCAGCTGAGAGATTTCGTGGGCTTGATGGGCCAGTTTCTCGCTGGCTTCACTGATGTGGTGAAGAGCTGAATTCTGATCCTGGACCAGGTCATTTGTGCTTGCGACGAATTCCATTTCTGTCATGCGTTGAAGCACCCGGTTCAGATTCAGGAGGAGGGCTGTGCGTTTGCGATGTATTTCCCCAACGACTCGATTTAGCAGAGGGGGTATCCTTTCATCTTCCCATGATTCGGAGTTTGATTCCGTAATACTGCCGGTGTTCAAATCTTTTAGTAAAGCTTCAAGTACATGGATGCTTTCTGTTGATGAGGTGTGTGTATTGTGATGACTCGCTTGATTGAAAAACATGATCGGTCCCTTCCTTTTTGTCTTTATCTGCACCTGCAAGTATGCACATTCTTGCAGTATGTACATACTGCGAGAATGTTCATACTTCAAGTATGTGCATACTGCAAGTTTGTCCACACAACAAGTAGCCCATACTGCAAGTTTGCCCAGCGATAGAAAGTTTATGAAAGGGCAATTTGTAATCCCATTCCAACAGTGATATAATCCACCTATATCCTAAAACATGTCGGCAAAGGCAAGCCAAAAATGGTGTGGCCGGTATGGATCGATAGGAGGGCGTGGATGGGGATGAAGTCACTAGGTTCTTTGTTCTGGAAAATCTTTGAAGCCACAGGCTCTCCCAATATGTATCTGTTGTTTAGGAATTCTCTAGGCAATGGGTACGCCGAGACAAAACTGCATAATAAAACCCACGATGATGGAGACCAAAAGAACAGCGGTCTATAGTATGGCAGGGACGGGCGGTCGTGACTGGAAACCGCCCGGATCGGATGTTCTCCTGATTGGCAGATCCGCACAAGTTTTGGATGCGGCCGGTCAGGTTGACTTTCAGCTCCGGAGAGGGTTCGGCGCCGACCGTTATCGGCAAAACATGAGTGCGGCAACAGTTGCCGAATGAGGGTGGTACCGCGGGATAGACTCCCGTCCCTTAGGGGATGGGAGTTTTTTATGTTTCCGGTTCCGATGTTTCATGACTTGATAGGGAAGGGAATGAGGGGTATGCGGGACAGAATTCGCGAAATCGAGTTGCATGTTCTGGAGGAACTGGAGAAGCGGTTATCTCCGGAGGATTTGCAGGAGCTCAAGGTTCGGACCATGGGCAAGAAAGGAACGTTGACGGCTTTGTATAAGGAGATGCGCGATCTCAGGGCTGAGTTCAAGCGTGAGGCGGGCCAAATGATCAACGATGTCAGAGAAACCTTGGAAAAGGCCTTTGCGGATAAGGAAGAGGTTCTGTCCGATTTGATGCTTAAGAAGCGGTTGCAGGAGGAGACTTTGGATATCAGTTTGCCCGGCTTGCCTGTCAGGCGAGGGTACCGGCATCCGCTGACGCTCATGTTTGATGAGATTGAAGAGATTTTCCTCGCCATGGGATTCAGCGTGGCGGAGGGTCCGGAGATAGAAACAGACCACTATAATTTCGAGGCCTTGAATTTGCCGAAAGATCATCCGGCTCGGGATATGCAAGATTCTTTTTTTATCTCGGAGGAAATCGTGTTGCGGACCCAGACATCGCCGGTGCAGGTGCGGACGATGCAGCAAATGTGTCCCGCGCTGCCGGTGAAAATCATCGCCCCGGGTAAAGTGTTCCGATATGACGACGACGCGACGCATTCGCCGATGTTTCATCAGGTGGAAGGGCTGCTTGTGGATAAAGGTGTGCGCATGTCAGATCTTAAAGGGGTGTTGTTGCTTTTTGTCCGTCAGATGTTTGGTGAAGATCGGGAGATCCGGCTGCGGCCCAGCTTCTTTCCGTTCACGGAGCCCAGTGCCGAGGTGGATGTGTCTTGTATGATCTGCGGAGGCAAGGGATGTCGGTTGTGCAAGGGGACGGGCTGGATTGAGATCCTGGGTGCCGGGATGGTTCACCCTCGGGTGCTTGAGATTGGGGGCTATGATCCGAAGGAAGTCACGGGGTTTGCTTTTGGAATGGGCGTTGAGCGTGTAGCTATGCTTAAGTATGGCATTGAGGATATAAGGCTGATTTACGACAATGATGTGAGGTTCTTGCAACAATTCTAAGGCGGTCTTCGACCGCAAGTATTCAGTGATCAGTGATCAGTGGTCAGTATTAGTCGCTTAGCGGGATGATGGAGTTTCGTGTGAGTTGACAGGAAAGGGGTTTGATGAGTTATGCGGGTGAGCTGGAACTGGCTGAGTTCGCTGGTCGATCTGGAGGGATATACACCTTTGGAGCTGGCTGATATTTTAACCCAAGGCGGCGTGGAGACGGGTGCGCCGGAGTATTTGCATCCGGGGTTTTCCGGGGTTGTTATTGGGCGGATTGTTGCGGCGGAGAAACACCCGGCAGCGGATACCTTGAGGGTTTGTCAGGTCGATGTTGGGGGGACTCCGGAACTTGGAGGGACTTCAAATAGGCAAATTGTGACGGGTGCGGTAAATATCTTCGTCGGAGACAGAGTTCCGGTGGCTTTGCCGGGAGCGGTGTTGCAGGGAGCGGTGTTGCCGGGAGCGGTGTTGCCGGGGGCGGTGTTACCGGAGCGCGAGAGGGCAGAACCTGTGGCGGCGGTGGAACTGCGGGGTGTTGTTTCCAATGGCGTATTCTGTTCAGAGAAGGACTTGGGGTTGGGGAGTGTGGGGACAGAACGCAGCCGCGACGGGGTGCTGATTCTGCCGACAGACGCGCCGCCGGGCATGGATCTGGGGGCGTATCTGGAGTTGGACGACTGGGTATTAGATCTGGATCTTTATCCGAATCGGGCGGATTGTCTGGCGATGATCCATGTGGCTCGGGAGGTTGGAGCCCTGATCGGCCGGAAAGCGGTTGTGCCGGTTCTGGCGAGTGCCGATGATCCTTGGGCTGCCGCAGGATTGTGGCCGGCTTCGGGACAGGAGATTGTGATTGAGGCGAGGGATGGGTCGCGGCGGTACTCGGCTCTGATTGTTGAGAATGTCGCGGTTGAGCCGTCGCCGATATGGTTGCAAAACCGGTTGCGGGCGGCGGGGATTCGGCCCATCAGCAATATTGTTGATCTGACGAATTATTGTATGTTGGAACAAGGACAGCCTTTGCATGCCTTTGATCTGGATAAACTGAGCGGTCCGGTGTGTGTGCGGCGGGCCCGGCCGGGGGAACGGCTGACAACGTTAGACGGGATGGAGCGGGATCTGAGCGAGGATATGCTGGTGATTGCCGATGAAAACGGGCCGGTGGCTATTGCCGGGGTTATGGGCGGTTTGGATACAGAGGTTACGGAGACCACCCGACGGGTGCTGTTTGAGTCGGCGCATTTTCAGGGGGCCGGCGTGCGCCGGACCAGCCGCCGTCTGGGCTTGCGGTCGGAATCGTCCTTGCGGTTCGAGAAGGGTGTTGACGCGGCAGGATCGGGAGCCACGTTGGAGCGGTTGGCCGGGTTGCTGGCTGAGTTGTCGGCCGGGGAGCCGGTTGGGTTCAGCGAACAGATTGTTGATATTCCGGCAAGGTCGGTTATTCGGCTGGATGTTTGTCGTGTTGCTGAGGTGTTAGGGGTGGCTGTTGAGGCAGAGCAGGTTAGGGAGACTATGGAGAGGCAGGAATTCGCGTGCCGGTTCCGGAAAGCGGAGGGCAGGGATACGGTTTTTGAGGTGGAGGTGCCTACCTATCGGCAGGATCTGAAAATCGAAGAGGATCTGATCGAGGAAGTGGCTCGTATGATTGGGTATGACCGGATTCCGACCACGTCGCCCCATAGCTTGCAGACTCAGGGAACCCGCAGCGGGGAGCAGATCTTGCGGCGGCGGGTTCGCCAGGGTTTGGTCGAGGCAGGGATGCATGAAGTGGTGTCTTATGCTTTTGTGGGGGAAAAGAATGACGGGGCGTGGGGTGCGGCGGATCGCCAGATTCGTTTGCTCAATCCTTTGCGGGATGAGATGAGCGTGATGAGGACGTCCCTTGTTCCTGGGTTGCTTGGTATTGCCGGTCGCAATGTTGCCCGTCAAAACAGTGCGGTTACTCTTTTTGAGATTGGCAATGTTTATCTGGCCCGTGAGCCTGTCGTCCAAAATCAGCCTATCGGAGAACTGCCGGATGAAGTGATGAAAGTTGCCGGCGTGGTCTGTGGGAAGGAGGTTAAGCATTGGGGCCAGGCTGGAGCTGAGTATGGGTTCTTCTATCTGAAAGGGATTCTTGAGGCTTTGGGGGTGCGGTTAGGGGTGGCCTTCCGCTGGGAGCGTCCGGTGGGAGAGGCGCTGCTGCATCCGGGTCGGTCAGCTGACGTGTATGTTGGGGATAGCCGGGTAGGGGTGTTGGGTGAACTGCATCCTGAGGGAGCCGCTAACTGGGATCTGCGTCATCCGGTTGTTTTTGAGCTGGATTTCCGAATGGTGGCGGCAGCTGCCCGGGCAAACGGACACGAGTTGCAGGCAAGGACTGTTGTTGCCAAAGGGTACCCGCGGTATCCGTCGGTTCAACGGGATCTGGCTCTGTTGACGGCGGAGTCGGTGGCGGCCGGGGATATTGAGGCCGGGATTCGTGTATTGGGCGGGGCTTTGTTGCAAAGAGCGGAGATTTTTGATGTGTATACAGGACCTCCTGTGCCGCCCGGGTATAAGAGTCTGGCTTTTTCATTACAATATCAGTCAAGGGAGAGAACGTTAACAGACGCGGAGGTTGATGAGGCGAACCAGACGATATTGCGGGGTATCCAGGAGGAATTTGGCGCTGAACGGCGAATGACGTAGGAGCACCAGCAATTTGTGGATGAATGAGGAATTACTAATGATGAATGAACAAACCCCTCAAAGATATGTGGTTGAGATTTTTGGTGAACGCCATGTCCTGCGGGGAACACAACCGGAAGCCGAGATTCGAAGGTTGGCGGCTCTTGTGGATGAGCGTATGCGAGATGTAGCTTTGAAAGCGCCGATTATGAGCGCCCATCAGGTTGCGATTCTTGTTACGCTGCAATGTCTTGAAGAAAAGGAAACGACGCAGACGGAGTTCGATGAGCTGCGTGAGGCGTGGGAAGCTCTGGCATCAAAACATTCTAATGTTATGAAAGAGCAAAAGCAGATGTTCAATGAGCTGGAAGTCATCCGGCAGGAACTCATCGAGCTCCAGCAGGCTAATGCGAAGCTGCATTCTTTGAAGGAGACTCTTCAAAGGGAGAACAACAATTTGCGCGAAGACAAGTTTATTTGGGGGCAGGAGAAGGATTTGCTTACAGACGAGAATATGCTTTTGAATAAGGAAAGAGCCCGGCTTAAGACAGATTTGGATGAGTTGACCTCGTTGCTGGAGTCGGCGACTTCGGACTGATTCAATTGGGGAAGGGAGACAGAGCCCTCGATAAAGTGCGTATTGACGAAAAAGTGCTGGGAAAATTGGATTTCAATCGCTTGCGGGATAGGCTGGCGGGGTTTTGTCATTTGACCCTTGCTCAAGACAAAGCTTTGACGCTGTTGCCGGTTGCGGATTATGGGCAGGTATCGGTCTTGCTTCAGGAAACGGAGGAAGGGCGTGATCTGTTGCGTCTGCGGCCGTCTTTTTCTGTGCGCGGCAGCAAGGAGATTCATGATTGTTTGACACGTTGCGAGCACGGCGGGACCCTTACGGGTGTCGAGTTGGCAAACATCAAAGACACCTTGCGTGTTGCTAAGCAGGTGGGTTCTGTTATTAGGGATAATCAGCCCGCCTGTGGGGCCGCCTGTGGTGGGTTGGCGGCCAGAGTTGCCAATTGCCAATTGTCGGCACTCGGGAGAAGCTTCGCCGAAATCTCTTTGCTCACAGCGTTGTCAAATTGTCAATTGTTAACGGAGGCTCTGGCTGTCAGTATCTCTGAGGAAGGGGAGGTTACGGACCGGGCCTCGGTGGAGCTGGCTAACATCCGCGGTGCCGTTGCTACCGCCCGGCAACGCATTAAGGGGGCTCTGGATCAGGTTATTCGTAACGCAGCGTATCAGAAGATGTTGCAGGATCCTATTGTGACAACTCGGGGAGATCGTTATGTTGTGCCTGTCAAACAGGAGTATGTTGCCGCCTTTCCGGGCATCGTCCATGATCAATCGGCCAGCGGCGCTACGGCTTTTATTGAGCCCATGGCGGTGGTGCCGTTGGGCAACAGCTTGCGGGAAGGGATCATGCGGGAGAAGCGGGAGGTTGAACGGATTCTGCGTGTTCTGACAGATCGGGTGGCGGAGCGGTTGGATGATATCTGGGCGGTTTATGGGGTTCTGGTCGCTGTTGATTTCGTTCTGGCGAAAGCCCGTCTGGCCAATGAGATGGGGGGGGAGATCCCTGAACTGGCCCACGAGCCGGAGGTGAAGCTGGTCGGGGCTCGCCATCCGTTGTTGGAAGGGGATGTTGTGCCTCTGTCTGTAGAATTGGGGCGGGAGTATGATTGGCTTGTGATCACCGGTCCCAACACGGGAGGCAAAACTGTGGCGCTGAAGACTTTGGCGCTGATGGTGATTATGACCCAATGCGGGTTGCTTATTCCGGTTGGGGGGCATTCCCGATTGGGAGTGTTTGAGGCTGTGTTCGCCGATATTGGCGACGAGCAGAGCGTTGAACAGTCTTTGAGCACATTTTCAGGTCATATGGCGAATGTGATTCAGATCCTGCGGGAAGCTGACGGGATGTCGCTGGTGTTTTTTGATGAGATTGGGGCCGGGACAGATCCAGCCGAGGGGGCGGCTCTGGCGATGGCGGTACTGGAAGAGTTGCTGGGACGGGGGTGTCGTGGGATGGCGACCACCCATTATGGAGCTCTGAAGACTTTTGCCTATAATACCCCTCGGGTGGAGAACGCTTCGGTGGAGTTTGACGCTGAGAGTTTGCGGCCGACCTATCGGTTGTTGAGTGGGGTTCCCGGTCGCAGCAACGCTTTTGTTATTGCCGAGCGTCTGGGGTTGAACGCCGATATCCTGAATAAAGCCCAAGAGCATCTTGCGGAACGCCAGACTCAGATGGCGCATCTGTTGGAAAGCTTGGAGGAGACGCAAAGGTCGGCACAAGTCCGGACCAATGAGCTCCAAACTGAACGCGACCATCTGGATCAAATGAAAGCGGATTGGTATCGGGAGCGGGCGGAGGCGGAGGAACGAACCAGGGTGATTGAGTCTAAAGCTCGGGATCAGGCGTTGCAATTGGTTCAGTCGGCACGCCAGGAGAGTGGGCGCATTATCAAGGAGATCAAGGAGGCCCAGAAAAAAGATCGGCGTGAGCAAGATCAGGTGATTGAACGGGTACGGCAGGATACTAAACGGTTGGCGGAGAGGTTGGATCAGGATCGAGAGGGAAGTGCAAGTGCAAGTGCGGCCGAAAGACACCTAAGAGCGCCTGACCCTGGGCAAGTTATGCCGGGGTTGGAGGTCTTTCTACCTCATTTGAATGAGAAAGGGGTCGTGGTGTCGGCGCCTGATAAAAACAATGAGGTGGTTGTACAGGCCGGAATTCTCAAGATTACATTGCCTCTGGACAAGGTTGCTTTGGGAGGCGATTTGAAAGGACGGAAGTCGGAAGCGAGAGGGGGGAGTTCTTTAACCTCCCAATTGAGTAAAGCTGCGACTGTGCGGCGTGAGGTTGATTTGCGGGGCAAGCTTGTTGATGAAGCGGTGGAAGTCCTGGATAAATATATGGACGATGCCGTTTTGGCTGGGATTCATGTTATCAGTGTTATCCACGGCAAGGGGACGGGAGCCCTCAGAGCGGCGGTGCAGAGTTTTCTGAAAGGACATCCTCGGGTCGCCGCCTTTCGGCTTGGTGAAGCGGGGGAAGGGGACAGCGGCGTGACCATTATCGAGTTAAAGTAATGTGAAGTGAAGCGAAGTGAAGTGTTACGAAGTGTTCCCGCTTCTTGCGGCTGCAAGTCGCTTTGTGTTAAAATAGGTTGATCAGAAAGAAATATTGTGAGAATGAAGGGCTGAGTTAAGTGTATGATGGGTTTGTTAGATGTTTTTAAGGATTTTTTAGCGATAATAAGGCCGGGTATGAATCTGTTGTTACTCATGGTGCTACCGTTTGTGCTTCATATCTATTTGAGTTTGCGTCGTAATAAGTGGACAGGGCTGATTTTTCCTGTGCTTTTCTTCTTAGCTGTCGTGACCACTTGCCTCCGTATCCTCTTCATAGGCGGGAATCCTCTTTGGGTCGCGGGAGCATTTTGTTTGCTGAATGCGCCGACATTTATGGGGATGATTGTGTATGTGCTCTGCCGAAACCGCGTGGAAAGAAGGCGTGTCGAAGAATTGGCGCAGAGCGAGGCGGAAGCGGTTGCTGAGGCGGCCGAGGCGGTTGGGGCTGATGCGGCTGAGAGGGAGGAGGCAGTGAAAGCGGAGGCGGCTGAGGAAGTGAGGGTTGAGGCTGATGCGTCTGAGGAGGAGGCGGTAGTGAAAGCGGAGACGGCTGAGGCAGTGAGGGTTGAGGTGGCTGAGGAGGAGGAGGAGGAGTCCTAGTAACTTATGGATGCTTAACATTCTGAATCCTGAATACTGAATCCTGAATACTGGATAGCCCAAGTTTCGGCGGATGCCGAAACTTGGGCTATTTGGCATCGGTTAACGTTGTCAACAGGGGAATCGGGCCCTGGGCATGAGAGAAAAAAGGGTGAGAGAAAAAGTTTGTCGGGCACGCATAAAATACTTGTTAACATATACACATTTCTGATATAATATTCTATAGTAGGTTTTATGAGGAGATGATTCCAGTGAATTGGAATATTTAATGCAATCGATGGCGAACTAAGTGAAATAATTAATAACAAGGAGGATTTGTATGAAAAGGAAGACGAAAGTTATCTGGATTGTGATTTTAGGAGCTTTTATTGCGATTGCGGCTTGGCGGCTTTTTGTGTCAGGGCAAACAGGAATGACGTTTGAGCAAAACCCGGCCAATCAAACCATTGTTGTTCATATGGCGGGGGCTGTCATGAATCCGGGGATTGTGACGTTACCTCTGGACGCGCGAATGAATGATGCTTTGGCGGTGGTTGGGCTACATGAGGAGGCCAACAGTGACGTGATCAATTTGGCGCAGAAGCTCAAGGACGGACAGAAAGTGTATATTCCTTTTATGGACGAGGAATCGGATGTTCTGACTGAGGATTCGGTTGATGAGTATGGGGCGGCCACCGTCGCCGGTGTCGCCGTCTCCGGAAACGGAAAGGCGCCGTCACAACCTCAGGCGCGTGGGAAAATTAACATAAATACCGCGTCCGCTTCGCTTTTACAGACATTGCCGGGCATAGGGCCGTCAAAGGCTGCGAACATCATTGTCTATCGTAGTGAAAATGGATTGTTCGCAAGTCCTGAAGAACTGATGAACGTCTCAGGTATCGGCGAAAAAACCTATGAAAGTTTAGCCGATTCAATAACGGTTGGACCGTAGTGGTCCATGAGAAAGGACCACGCCAGACATGAAGTGATTCAGGCCTGACAGAGGACTTGGCGTGTGAGCCGTAATGGCCGAATGAGATCGGAGTTAACGGAGAGATCGGTGGTGATGAGTTGTTGTGAATGATCTGTGGGTTTGGCGGGGTGCCGCGGTTTTGCTGGGTGGGGTTTTGGCTGTGCAAGCCACAAGGGAGTTCGCCGAACCTTTTTGGGTTGTGGCGTTGGGATTGGTTGTGCTTGTTTTGTTGGTTTTATCGGTGTGGCAACCGTCTTTCTTTGCGGGTCGCCGGCGCCGTTCCGAAATGGTGTTGCTGACGGTGAGTGTACTGGTGGGGGCGGTGTTGGGCGTAACGGGATATTTTCGTTTGGCGCCGCCGGCGCTGGTATCCGGTGTTGAGGCCCAAGGTCGGGTATTATCCTGGAGTATTGATGAAGCTCAGGTCGGGCGTGGGGTTTTTCGGTTTGACGAAGGGGATAAATACTCTTTCGCTGTTTATCCAAAGGGATCGGGCTCAAACTTGGCGTTGGCGCCGGGTTGGAAGAATCTGAAACCGGGGTCTGAAATCCGTTTCACAGCCAAGCTGGAACAGCCCCAATCCCCCCGTAGCCGCGGGGCTTTTGATTTGCGGCTTTATTATGCCACACGCGGATATGCGGGCAAGCTGACAGCCCAGTCGGACGTTGAGGTGTTGGCTCAGGGACGGGTGCCTTTGGTTGCGTACATACGCGGGGAGATAGGGCAGGTATTCGATGAGTACTGGCCTGAGACGGGTCCGATTTTGGAGACAATGATTTTCGGGGATACCTCTCGTTTGCCGGAGGAGGCCTTGGAGCGCTATAAAACCACCGGTGTTCTTCATGCGTTTGCTGCGTCAGGGATGCATATCGGGTTTGTTTCGGCTCTGGTTTGGGGGGGATTGTTTTTTGTGCCGAAGAAAGGACGAATTTTTCTTTGTTTGGTGGCTATTGTCCTCTATATGGGATTGTGTGATTTCAGTGTGTCGGTAACACGCGCCGGGATTCTGGCGGGAGGGCTTTTGCTGGGGCGTCTGGGCGGCGGCAGAGCAGGGTCTTTGCGTTGGTTGATCTGGAGCGCCTTGGGACTTTTTGTGTGGAATCCGTTGTTTTTAGCGGATGTGAGTTTTTGGCTTTCTTTCACGGCGGTGCTGGGAATTGTATGCTTGACGCCGAAGCTGGAGAAGACGAAGGTCTTGCAAAGGGTTCCCGGATTCATGCGTCAGGCGGTTTGTGTGACGCTGGCGGCTCAGCTGGCGGTGATGCCGGTGTTGGCGGCTACTTTTTATCGGGTATCGTTGGTGGGGCTTTTCATTAATATTGTGTTGGCGGGTGCGTTTGGCGTGGTGATTCAGATGGGGTTGGTCGGTGTGATGTTGTTGTTTGTGGCGGAGGTGACAGCGCTGCCTTTCTTACAGGTGGCGATATGGCTCTTGGGTTGGATGGACAAACTGTTAGCCGTTTGTGCGGAGATACCTTGGGCTGATGCGTGGATGCTTCATCCGGGGTGGTTCTTCTGGGTTGCCTGGTATGGGGGGTTGGCTTTGTGGTTGGCTGATACCCGGCGGTTGTTGTTTGTGATGGAGGCTTGGCGGCGGCGGGGTCTTTGGTGGTTAAGAAAACGGGTCAGAATCCCCAAGGAGCTTATGCAATCGCGCTTGGCGGCGGAGCAGAGCCTTCTGGGTAAAAAGGTGTTGGTTGTCTTTATCCTGGGCGTTCTGGCGTTGAGTGTATTACAGGTCTCAGGGAGGCCGGAGGGGGTTGAGATCGTTTTCCTCGATGTGGGACAAGGTGACTGTGTGCTGATTCGCAGCCGGGACACGACAGTGATGGTTGACACGGGGCCGAGGTCAGATTCGTTTGACAGTGCCGAGAGAATTATTTTGCCCTATTTGCTGGAACATGGAATCAGAAAGATTGACATGCTTTTCATTACCCATGCCGATATGGATCATATCGGCGGAGCTCGGTACCTGTTGTCGAGGTTTCCGGTGGCGTGTGTGGCGGTACCGGCTCTGGGAGAAGGGTTGAAGGACAAAACGTGGCAGGAGGGGCTGCCCCTCCCGTTCTGGCCTGACGGGGAGATTGTGACTCAGTTGGCGGCGGGGGATAATCTCAGTTGGGGTGATTTGCAGGTGGAGGTTCTGGCGCCGATTCGATCAATCGCCGCCGAAGCCGGGTCGAACAACGCTTCTTTGGTCATGCGTGTAAGCTATAGTCGCTGGTCTGTCCTGTTGACGGGAGATATGGAGAAAGAAGAAATGCGTTCTGTTCTTGAACGAAGTACGGTTGCGGATGTCACGTTTCTAAAGGCACCGCATCATGGCAGCAAAGGGAGTCTGGACGAAGGATTTTTTGATGTGTTGTGGCCGGAGGCGATTTTTATACCTGTTGGAAGGAATTCTTACGGGCATCCCTCGGGGGAGGTGCTGAATTACTGGGCAGCCCGAGGCGTTCCTGTGTATAGAACCGATGAAGACGGTACCATCAGGATAATTCTAAATAGGAAGGCGCGAGTTGAGGTGAACGGGAAGTAGACAAGAAAAGCCATTGTGAAGACGATACGACAACGCGGGCTCTGCCCGCAAGTATCCGGTATTCAGTATTCAGGATTCAGAATGTGGGTTTTCTTGTTTTGTTGGGATTTTGGGATTTGACAAGAGATGAGTTTGTGGTAAACTATATTCTGATGAAACCCTAGTTTTTTAATGCGGGCTCTGCCCGCAAGTATCCAGTATTCAGTATTCAGGATTCAGAATGTGGATTTTCTTGT
>WRJI01000073.1 GCA_009778595.1 Peptococcaceae bacterium
TGAGACTGATCCGTTACACAGATCTATCATGGATGCCTTTGGGGTTTCTGTCCAATCATAGTTACACTGGACGGGATTTCAGGTCAATATACCATGCGCCCCAGAGGGGTTCGTATTGGGTGATATCTTTCGTTGGTATGTCTGACACGTTAATCCCCTTTTTCACTTGTTACCGATATACTCTTGGAGAATTACTCCTGAGACGGGTTGTTTGAGGGTTCCGTCAGCAGTCTGTTCGTGACCTCAATATTCTCTTCACTGTTGTACCCCATGAAGATGACTTTGGCCACACGATTGTGGTTGAACAGGAAGGTGAATTCCTTGCTGAGGTTGCCTTCCGGGTAGAGGCAGCCAATGTAGTCGTAGACTCTGCCTGTGGCGGTGTCGCGTTGCCGCCTGCCGTAGATCATGACTTCTTTGGTGCCTTGTTCGAGAAGGACGACTGTGCCGATGGGGAGGTATTTGTTCATGAGGGTGCTCCTTTGTGTAATTCCTATTTATTCTCGATTAATTTTATAATAACAGCTCTCTCTTCATCATCTTTATTTTTTAATTTTATATTTCTAAAGTCGATTACATTTGATAAGGTACTAAAGATGGCTCTCCATGACTCTAGGAAAACCTGCTTTTCCAATAGAATCATGGTCACGGTATGCTCCATTTCTTTTCCTTTAAAAGTCCTCCATACGACCTTAATACTTAGCATTTTCTCATCCCAATCTAAATGCCAATCGGCATCAAAAACGTTGTTTTGCGAAAAACCATAAATACCTACTCCTGATTTACGCTCTAATAGATCATTGATTATCGCTAAAAAATCGTCCAACAAATCGGAGAATACATATTTCATCGGCAAAGATAATCTTTCTTTACTAATGGTAATGTCTAATATGTCTTCTGGGTACTCAAACGCAATCTCAATAGCATGAGAAATATCAATAGCTGAATTTACCTTATTCTTAGATACTAGCTTCATTTCTAGTCCCCACATAATTCATCAAAATCCTTTTCTTTTTGTGATTTGGTAGTCGCTTGGAGCAGGGAATGCATGAATTGTTCCTGTTTTTCCCGATGGCTTAACATCAACAAAAATATGTGATGCGGGAGTAATTTCACCAGTTTGACTGATCAAGACATTTTTATTACCTTCCGGAGCTAGTATCAGTTTTCTTTCTCCAATTTTTAGTTTCTGTGCTTCACTGATCGCATAGTCTGCGTCAGCTTTTGAGCCAAACCGACCTTGAAGAGTACCTTTATTCTTCTTCGACCTCTGAATAGCATCAGCATCACTCCATTTATATCCATGAGTTCTTTCTGGTTTTCTTGATAATGACGTATCTACTTGATATTTGCATTTATTGTCTAACCCAAATATATCAATCCAGCAATTCGTATCCCTGACATATCCATACAATGTCGGATTCCCACCCACAAGCCCAATCGGGTCAAGTTGTGTATACTGCCCCTGCTCCGGATCATAATATCGGAACCGATTGTAATACAGCCCAGTTTCCCCATCTTCATACTGACCCGGAAAACGGAACGGAACAAAGTCTTTTCCTTCTTGCAGATTGGAGGCTTTTCCAACATCGTATCTCGCACGCCCGTACATATCCAATTCGATAGACCATACCAAACGGCCTTCGCTGTCGTAGGCTTCTTCCGGTACGCCCAGATAATTGGATATGATCGAATAGCTTCCGCTCGGCGTTATCTTGGCGGACGGGGCCAAACTGCCATCTTCAAACACCCATGTGGTGAGGGTTTCCTGTTCATTGCAGGATATTTGGTTCTGGTGCTGGCATTCCCATTCTTCCCATTCATGCAGTAGGGTATCTCTGTCCCAAAGGAACCGAACCGTTTTATCTTGGCTCTCTTTCTTGATCCTTCTTCCCAAGGGATCATACGCGAAGCTGACTCGGCACCCATCCGGCAATGTGACCGCTGAAAGCATCCCGTTTCCGACGTAGGCGTATTCCCATACCTTCCCGCCGCTTTCTTTGCGAATCTGGTTTCCTTCGTCATCGTAAGCGTAGGTTGCTTTCGTCTCCGGAGGGCTGTACTGTGGCCCTTCTTTTTCCAGGAGTTCTCCGTTCTTCCCGTATAACCGGTCGGTTTGCTTCTGGGTTTCATAGTAGTTGTTCATCAAGTCGGGTTGTCTGATGATGTTTTCCATGTTCGTGGGGCTTTGGTGCAGAGATCTGATTAAGTTGCCAAAGGGGTCATAGGCGAAATCAATCCGCTGTTCCGTCAATTGATGCTGAATGGTCTTCAGCCGGTTATTGATATCCCAGCTATAGGTCTTATGCCTCACACTCCTTCTGCCCGTGCGGGCGGTTTCTTCAACGGGTCTTCCTGCTGTGTCGTAGCGTCTGGAGCTTATCAGCTCTCCCGGCAGAACCCGTTTGGTTTCCTGGCCCAGTTCGTTGTAGCCTAACGCCATTTCCCAGACTTGCTCGTTCAGGCCGGCAGCGACTTTGGTGATGTTGCCAACCTGATCATAGCTCTGGCTTATGTCGGCCCCTAAGGAGCTGGTTATGCGGGTTCTTCTGTCAATTGTATCATAGTGGCTGACGACTTCATAATGGCCTTGGGTTTCTGTGATGATGTTGCCGTGTTGGTCGTACTCGTATTGCAGGCGTGTCTGAGCGTTCTGCAGTTCTGTCAATCTGCCGATGGGATCGTAGCCGTATCTGACCCATGTGTGGTCGCTGTATGTGGTTCTCTCCAGTTGTTCCCGGGCGTTGTAGTCGAATCGGGTCCATCTGTTTTCCGGTCTGAGGATCTCGGTGACTCTGCCGGCGATGTCCCGGGTGTAGCGGCGGCTCATACCGTTGAAGAAGGTTTCTTGGATGATGTTGCCTTCCTTGTCCCGCTCCAGGGTATACATGCTGCCGGCTTCGTTGGTGACGCTGAGGAGCTCTTCTTCGGTGTTGTAGCCGTATTGAACCGTTTTTGGGCCTTGGCCTTTGCCGGTATGGTCTTTACCTGCTTGGTTGTTGCCGGTTTGCTCGGTTTTGCTCAGGCTTCCTAAGATGGTATAGGTGAGTTGGGTTTCGCTTTGTTTATCTTTGATGGTGGTGACGTTGTCGTAGGGATCGTACGTGTAGTGGATCTGGTTGCTGTCGGCTGTATTGGCTTTGATGACGCGCTGAAGCGCATCATAGGCATAGGTTTCTTGGCCTCCCAAGGGATTGAGCGCGGTTATGCAGTTGCCTTCTTCGTCGTATGTCCAGGCGCTTATGCTTTTGTCCGGCATGATCAGGCTTTCCACGTTGTGTTGATTGTCATAGGTGATGGCGACCCGGTCTCCCAGGGGGTTTTCTACGGCTTGGAGCAAGCCTTCATAGGTGTAGTAAAGGATCTGGGTACGATTATCGGACGGGGCGCTGTTGGTGGAGACGGTTGTTTTGACGAGCCGGTAGCTGTCGTCATATTCATAGGTGAAGGTTTCCCCTGCCGGGTCAATAGCTTCTGTGAGTTTGCCGATGTCGTTGTGCGCGAAGGTATAAACGACGCCGTCGGCCTCTATGGTTTGGCTCAGCCAGCCGTTTTCGTCATAGGCGTATGTGGCTGTGTTGTTGAGGACGTTGGTGTGTGAGGTAACGTTTTTGTCTTCGTCGTGGGTGTATGTTTCTACGCCGCCGTTGGGATGGACGATTTTCTTAATGAGGTTGTCTTCGTCGTGATGGTATTCGGTTACGGCGCCGACGCTGTTGGTGATTCTGGTATATCCGTCATGGTATTCCAACCGTCCCTCAAGGACGCCGCCGTCGCCCCATGTATGGATGACTCGGGCTTCCAGGTTGTTGCTTTCCCGGTCGTATTCCCAGTAGAAAGAGAGGCCGTCTTTGTCTTCCCGTTGGATCATGAGGTGGTTGTTGTATGTCATCCTGGCCGTTTGGTTAAGGGCGTCTGTGAAGGCGATCATGTCTTGCTGATCGTTGTATTCGTAACGGACAAGGCGTTTCCTGGTTTCGCCTTCGTAGTAGACTTCCTGGATCTGACCGGCTTCATTGCGGGTCAGGGTAAATTCTCTGCCGGTGCTGTCGTTGATGGCTATGAGCCGGTCTTCATCGTCATAGATCATGTCCAGGGTATAGCATGATTCGCCGGATATCCGGGACAGGCGGTATTCCGCTTCTTGCTCTTTCGGCTGTATGAGCTTGGGGACATAATGATAATACCGGTCTTCATCCGTGACATAGAGGATGTATTCTTCTTCTGTGCGGAAGAGAATGAGTTTCTCTTCCTGATTCAAATGCTTATCCCCGATTTCCAACACCGGGAAGGCGGCTCCCCGCCCGTCCGGAAGGAAGACGATCATGCCTTGCTCGGCTTCGTAATATTTCATATAGGTGTCGTATTTGAATTGGACACCGTGTCCCAATGACCCGACATTGGAGGCGTTGTTGGCCCAGATCCACGACCAGTCAAAGGGTATGGGACCCGGGTAGGTGAAGTCGGTATGCTCATACATCATGGTTCCGGTAACAAGATCGACCGGCTCAAATCCCTTTTTGCACATCTTCTGGGAGAGCTTCTGGGAGTAGGGGTTGTTTTTCAGGGGGCCTTGTTTCAGCACCTTGTGGTTGAATTGCTTCAGCGCTTTCGTGCCGAGCTTCTTCGCCCCTTTGAGGGCTGCCCCGGCGGGGGATGCCATGGAGACGACGGTGTAGGCGATCTCCCCGGTTTTCTTTCCGGCGTTATAGGCGGTGACATTGGTGACCAGGTTGTCTCTGGCAAACTTGTCGATTCCGTCTCTGATGCCTTCTACGTTGCCGACGAAGTCGGTTTCTATACCAAACAACGGGCATACTTTGTCAAGGATCATTGCCGGCAGCAAGAGGATGTCGCAGATGACTTCGCCAACGACCCCGACGGCGACCCCAACAACGAAATCTTTGAGCAACACATACCAGGGGATTTTGGGATCCAGCTTATTGGCGACGTCGTCCGCCATTTTATAGATATCGTTCTCGGCGTCTCCGGCTTTCTTGGCCAGCAGGTACATCTTTTCGATGGGGATTCTCTCTTCTTTGGCGATGCTTTTATCCATCTTAAAGGTAAAATAATCCACATTGTGCTTCTTGGCGAGTTCTCTTTCTTTTTCCGCGGCCCGGCTGTTCATTGCGTCGGTATCTATGTAGAATCCCGTGCCGGTGGATGAGCATACGTTGGACATTTCGGTGAAAGCATCCCGTATGGTCGGCAGGCTTCCTTGGATGTCGTTGTGGAGGGTATCATATCTTTTCGCGGCGGATTCGAGATAGTTGGCGAGGGCTTCGCACCCTTCGTTGATGGTTTTGAAGCTTGCGTCGCTTTTGTTTCTGACTTCATCGTCCCATTTGGCTCTGAACGCGTCCGAATCATCGCCGCCCCAATGGGTCCTAAGGCTGTCAACATTGCCGTTCAGTTTGCTCATGAAGTTGCGCCGTTCGTCGGCGTTCTCTCTGAGTTTGTCGGCGACGGTTCTCATATCTTGGGTGTCTATTCTTATTTTCATCTCTCGTGTGCTCCCCTCTTCTTGGTAGATATCTTTTCGCGATTTATCAGATGTCTTTTCGTGATTTTGCAGATATTTTTTTGATTTAACAGCTGTCTTTTCGGATCCGGATTAATCGAATTCGAGTTTGATGACTTCCCCTGTGTTTTCGTCCCCGATATTCGCGTATTCGACGATTTCGTATCCCATGACAACATTGTTCATGAGGTAAGCGACAAAGTTAACAAACGTGCCGGTGAACCCTTCGCCGCCTTCTTCGGGATAATTGTTTTTCACAAAATTCTTAAAGGCCGGCTTGACCCTTTCGGCTGATTTCCCTGTCCATGTGTCCAGCCGCTTCATGGCGGTTTTGTCGGTTTCCAATGAGTTGTTGAACTGTTCTATCAGGGTTGCCATATCGTTGGCAATTTCCTCAACCCGGTCGGTATCAACTTTCATATCTTTACTCATGGGGTGGTCTCCTCTTTATTAGAATCGTGCGGAGAGGCGGGCGGTTGAATCGGGCGGTTGAATCGGGCGGTTGAATCGGGCGGAGAGGCGGAACCGACAAGTTCCGACCCCCTCTCTGCCTAGTATCACAAAGCTTCAAGTATTCAGGGGGCTTTTACAAAAAAGAGCTTCCGACATCGATATTGCCTCTTTCCACACCCTCATAGGCATCCGCAACATCATCACGCAAGAACCGGACATATTCCGTGATCATGGATTCATATTCCTCAAAGTATTGGTTGGCAAACGCTTTGTATCCCTCTAGCGTTTCATCCGCAGCTTCGCCTTCCCAGGCCGCAGATAGGGCCGCCATTTTTTCCTGGCTCTCGTTCAAGGTATCTCTTAGCCTGTTGTTGAGGGTCTCAATCTCTCCGGCAATCGAATCGACTTGTGTCGTATTGAGCTCGAGGCCGTTTCCTAAATCGGACATGAGGATCACTCCTTTCCTGACTGTGCTCTAACTGCCTGTTGGCAGATTTTTGATCTGGGATGTATTGGAATCTCGTTGGCCGGAATAGTTTCCGCCTTGGGTGCACAGCGTCTCACCGGCAGCTTTCAATTTGTCCACCATGGTCTTTAGCTGCGTACAACATTCTGTAATTCTCTCGACAAACGCGGCGTTGTCTTCTCCCTTCCACGCCGAGCCCATTGTCGTGGCTTTATCAAGTAGGCTTGCGCGAATATCTTCGTAAGTTGTCGCTAATCCGTCAATGTCTTTGCCTACGGCAACAAGTTGTTCCGGAGCGACTTTGAATTGTGCCATTTTCTTATCTCCTCTCGTTTTGTCTCGTTTTGTCTCGTTTCTCGTTTTGTCTCGTTCTAGGATCAATCGTCTTCTTCCTGCTTCGCGGACCAGAGCAATTTGACTCTGACAGCTTTGCCTTTGCGCATCACATATCCGAAACCGCCCGGCACCTCCTCTCTCATATCCTGGGTGATTTTGTTCGCTTCCATATGGAATTGGGCACTGATACCGCTGCCGACCCAGATGCCGTCTTTGGCTTTGCCCGCCGCAACATGTTGCTTATACCAGGCGGTTGTGGCTGTTGATGACATTTTACGGAGGTCTTCCCCTAGGATGATGATGATGTTATATTTCGGATCTCCTCGCTCCAGAAGGGCGGCAAGTTTCTGTTTGAGGATCTCTTCAGATTTCATGGCTTCTTGGAGGGGGGTATAGGAGGTGATGATGATGACTTCGGGTGTGAAGGGTTCCGGCTCGATGTTCTGTTCCAGAGCCTTCTTATAGGTATTGTTTCGGTAGAGCAGCATGTCAAAAAGGTCTTGCATCACGGATTCACAATCACCGGGCTGGGTGGCGTATGTGAAGGACGTGGTGTCTTTGTCGGCTAAGGTCCCGGGGACATCGATGACGGAGACCTTGATCCCACACTGTTGAGCGATGAAGCAGGCCAGATCATAGAGAAAGTGTTTGGCTTCGTCGTTGGTGGATAGGGCCAGGGTGATGTAGGATCGGCTAAAGGGATAGGCATGAACTTTTAGGGAGTCACATTCGACACCTATAGGGATGGCGAAGGGGTTGTGGGTGTGTATGTGTTTTGACAGGAAGGGAGCATTCACGACCTCAGGCAACAGAGGGACGCCGGGAGCGGGGTCTCCTTGCCAGCTTTGGCTCAGAATCCGGCTTTGGTTCCTGATGAAGGTGAAGGGGATGGGTTCGTCCGTGATATGGGCGATTTGGAATTCGTAGAGTTCGTCGAGTTTGACGAGTCCTCGGCCTTTGTGTTTGGCGGGCAGGAGACCTTCTGTTCTGCCAACGACTGTTGAGTAGTCTTTCGGGTCGTTGAGCTGAAGCGTGAACAATTGTTTGAAGTTCTGCAGCAGGTTGAAGCGGATAACGTTAACCCCCAAAGCTGTCAGGATGAAGTAGATGCCGTATTTGGTTCCTTCCCGGGAGAGATATGTGACGTCACTGATGCTTTTATCGTAGAGTTCGGCAAAAGCCGAATAGTTGTTGATTACGACGATAATGTTTGGCATAAGAATTAACGGTTTGGGGATCAACGGATTGGGGTTGGGGTTCGTGCTTACACCAAGGTTGGCTTTGATATAGGAGCTGTAATCGCCGCCGTAATCGGCGAAGGTTTTTTTCCTCTTGATGACTTCTTCGTTGAGCATTTTGAAGAGGTTGTTGATTTTTTCTTTTTCGAAGGAGAGGGCTACATCTCCCACATGGGGGGCTTGAGTAAAGGCTTGAAGTGTCTCGGCGGAAAAATCAAGGAGGTAGAAGGTGACTTCCTCAGGGGTGTGATCCTGCATCAGGGAATAGATGACGGTGTTGAGGAATGATGTTTTGCCGTTGCCGGCGGATCCGTAGACGACCACATTGCCTTCGGCGGAGATGGGCAGCGTCAGGGGGCATTGGCGCTGACGGGCGGGGTCGTCGTATTCGCCGATTATGGGATTGAGGGTGTAGCGTTGGCTTTTATCCACAGGATATTTGGTTTTTGTGTCCTTGAGAAGGATGGTTGGGTCTATGGGTTCGAGCCAGAGGGGGCGGATCTTGATGTTTTCCTCGGCGGCAATGGTTCTGAGGTATTCTGTGATGGCGTCCAGTTGTTTGGGAGGATTGGCATTCTGTCCTTTTCTGTTGTCCGGTTTGGCTGCGCGGATGGGACGGCCGTTCCTGTCTATGATCACAATGCTGTCGTCTTTCTCGACAATGACTTTCTCGGAGGGATAGTATGGGGCTCCGGCCCAGGCGGATTGTCCCATTTCGAAGAGCTCGTTATAGCCTACTTGCAGATAGAACCGGCCGGTATCAACGAGTTCGGCGGCGTCGGGACGTTTGAGCATATCTTGGCTGTCGGCTTTATCCTGGACTTTCAGGCAGACTCTGAAACGGGAGTTGGACCATATCTGGTCATCAACAACGCCGGCGGGTTTCTGCGTGGCGAGGATGAGATGGACGCCTAAGGAGCGGCCGATTCGGGCGGCACTGACGAGTTGGGACATGAATTCCGGTTGCTGGGTTTTGAGTTCGGCGAACTCGTCTGAGATGATGAACAGATGTTGCAGAGGTTCGGTTACGGTTTGTTCCCGGTAGAGTTTCTGGTATTTATAGATGTCGATGTTGCTGATGTTAAGCCGTTTGCTTGTTTCGGCGAAAATGGCTTGGCGGCGTTTGAGTTCGCTCTGGATGGATACGAGTGATCTGTTGATGGCGTTGCCGTCCAGATTGGTGATGATGCCGGCGGTATGGGGTAAGTGCTCGAAAGATTTGGCCATGCCCCCGCCTTTGTAGTCGATGAGTATGAAGGCCAATTCGTCGGGATGGTAGTTTACGGCCAGGGACAGGATGTAGGTTATGATGAATTCCGATTTGCCCGAGCCGGTCATGCCGGCGACGAGGCCGTGGGGGCCGTGGAATTTTTCGTGTAAGTCGAGTTTGAAGAGTCCGCCGAGGGTGTCAACACCGACAGCCGCTTCCAGGGATTGGGTGGGATCGTTGTCCCGCCAGCGTGTGAGGGGGTTCAGGTGTTCGATTTTCCCGACACCGAAGAGACCCAAGAAGGTTATCATCCGCGGCAAACTGTAGGCGTTGGCAAAGGTGTCGAGTCGGATTCGGGAGAGCTTGACACTGAGGGCCGTGGGATCGGCGGCGAGATAGATATCAGGGGTGAAGGTGTTGAAACGACCTGATTTGTCGTCTTTGTCGAAGATTTTTCCCTTGGGTTTGGCCTGGGAAGCAGATGCCCCCTGATTCGTGTTGGTTTGGCCGGTTCCGCCTGCCCCGAAGGTTCCGGTTCCGTGTGCCGGTCCCGGCCCTGTGAGTTCTGCCACAATGCTGCATTCTTTGGGCAGATTCCCTAACTGGTTGTAGAAGGTCAGAACGCTTATGTGGAGATTCTTTTTTTGCGCATAGATCTGTTTGAGCATGTCGGCTCTCAATGAAAGGGTTTTGCTCAAGGAGAAGATGATATAGTAGGGTTCGACGTTTCTCACGTCGTTGATTCGAGCACGGTGTTCGATTTCTTTCTCAAGATAGGATGAGATCTCTTTGACTTCGCCGGGGGTTGTGGCTATGAAACGGGTGGTGTTATCGTTGTCCCAAACGTGGGGAAGCCACTTGGTGAAGTGGAAGTCGCGTTCTTCTTGCGGGTCGTAGAGGAACACGAGTTTGATCTCATCATAACTGTAAAGGGCCGCGATCTGGAAGATGAGGCCTTTCGCGAATTCTTTGATTTGATGGCGGTTGCCAACGTAGCCGGATATATAGTCTTCATACAGGGACAGGGTGATGGGAATGTTGTATAGCTCTTTGGGAGCCTCACATAAGGCGTAGAGGTCTTTCTGGAGGTCGTCTTCCTCGACGGCGAACCGGCGTTGTGAGTATGAGATGTTGGCGGAAAATTTCCCGTTGCCGGTCCCTATCCGGAGTTTCAGGAAATTGTCTTGGCCGGGTCCCCGTTCCCAGAGGTTGCGCTTCATCTCTTGAATTCTGGATATGCAGTCGTCAAGGGGGACATACGTTTCCCGCAGGATTTCTTCTTGTTTGGCGCATTCCTCTTTGAAGGTGGTTTCCAGGCGGTTCAGGTATTCTTTGTATTTCTGTCGTCTGAGATCGTCTTTTTCCTTTGCGCGTTTCTTGTCGTGCTTTTTGGTGAGGGTTGGCCATAACACCGAGCCGAGCAACATGCTGGCTGACATGAGAAGGGTTGGGGTCGCACCGGCAAGGTTGCCTCCACCTAAGGCGGTCGTGACAGTAAAAGCTGTCATAACAACGGACGTCATGCCCATCGTCAGGGCGGGGCCTAACGTGAGCATGCGGGGGGTTTCTTCACTGACAGCGCCCGGAGGCGGCGAATCCACCGTGTAGGTGGGTTTTTCGATATCCCGGTTGAATTGAGGGGATCGGTAAAAGGTGCTGAATGCCATGGTGTCGTATTCTTCGACGGTATTATCGCTGTAATGATCCTGTTCTGTGGGCTTGATCGCGGGTTTCGTGAAGGGTTTGATCTTATTGGTGGTCACATGAACATCGTTGTCCGGGGTATTGAAGGCCAAATAATTCTTCCCTATGATGACCTTGAAGCCCATCATGACAGAGATCACATCGCCGGGGCTGAGGTTCTGTTGTTTCACCCGTTTTCCGTTGACGAAAGTTCCGTTGGCACTGGTATCGTCAATGCTCCATTGCCCTTGTATGTAGCTCAATTGGGCGTGGGATCCCGAGACATATTCATTGGGGATAATGATGTCGTTGCCTTCCAAGCGTCCTATCCGGAGGGTGGTGTTCGTTTCGCACCAGTATTTCTTATATATTTGTCGATCCAAGGTTACGGGTTCCGCATAGAGCATGGTTTTTTCGCCGGCTGCTTCGGCGGTTTTCCTTATGACCATAGAATATCTGTGTAAGGGTTCCAAAACGGCGTTGCGCACAGGCTGGCCTTTGTCATCTATGAGAATCGCTTTTCTGTTGGATTTGATGACCCATTTTCCGTTTTGCCCTTCGATATCAATGAGCTTTACGGAACTGTCTGTCGTATCATTTAAGGCGTATTGACCGATAATCTTTTCTGGCAGGGCAATTGAATGGATCCTTCTTGGGGTTATTAGGGTGACTATCATTGGCTTCCTCCCTCCGTCTTGGAGTGACTTGACCCACATTCTCCATAAATTCACAATATTCTCTTTTTATTGACGGATTCCTTCTTGTGTGAAAATTCTCTCAAAATTCGACAGCTGACCGCAACCGATCAGCGCTGTTCCCCTTTGTAAATGCGGTCTTTGACCGCAAGTATCCAGTATTCAGTATTCAGGATTCAGAATGTGGATTTTCTTGTTTTTTTATTGATGTTGTTGCAACCTAAGCGACTAATATTTTGTCACATTAATCCTGCAATTGGGCAAGGCTTCTTCAAGGTCATTTATCTTCTCTTCTGTAAGCCCGCGGGAAGATATCGTCAATTGCTTCAGATTAACCAGTCCTTTTAGACCAGAAATATCGTTGATGTTGTTTGATGATATATCCAATACTTTCAACCCAACCAAAGACCTTAGGGGTGAGAGATCACGAATGGCGTTATTGCTTAAATCCAAGGAAGTCAAATTTGTAAGTGTTCCTAAAGGACCAACGTTGCTTATTCTGTTTAGACTCAAGTCCAAAGCTTCTAAGTCCTTTAATACTTGCAGAGGTGTGACATCGCTAATGTTGTTAAAGTGAAGCACTAATTCTTTGACATCCTCTGGAATCTGCCCGTTATCAATCATAACCGCCAGCTGCTTGTCTGATAAATTCAAAGCGCGATAATCAAGACTCGTCGATTTTGCTCTGATAGGAAAGTTTGGGGCACTCTCTGTTTGTTGCGGTACAACCGACTCAGAATTGTGTTCGGATGCAGGTAAGGTGTCCTCTTCCTCTATCCCATTTGAATAAATCAGTATGGGTTTTGTGGGTTCCACTTTAGAATTCGAAGCGCTAAGATTAAGATACATGAGAATACTGGCACAAATTGCCAATCCCAACACAAGGCAAAATCCAGTTATTTGATAAAACTTCCCTTTCTTCCCCCTTCCCTGCCTCGGCTTGGTTTCCGCTCCGACAACGTCCATGAGTTTGGCAACACCTTGATTATCGTTGTCTGGCTGCCGCAATTCATCACCCTCAACTTCAGAGGAGAATAATTCTTTAGGCTCTGTTTGCTTGGCCTTATCCGTATGACAAGTTTGCTCTGTCAATAATGAAGGAATCAGCCGCAATGTTTCATCTAACCCCGTCACATCCTGATAGTTCCTATTTCCTTCACAGGTTTCTAGTGCTTTACGCATTTCGGTGGGGCAAGTGAAACGATCCAGGCTCTCATAAGCACAGGCTCTTAGAACAATCTCGTTAAGACCTGTTGCGATTTGTTTCAATTCTGGTACTTGTTCACCACGCCTACGTAACCGCATAGCTTCGTCAAGATGTCCAGGCAATATCGGTTGCGGGAATACCGGCAGGAATGGAAAGCGATTCCGGTTAAGAAGCGTATACATAAGGATACCCAATGAATAAATATCGGCACCTATGTTGTATTCGTCCCCTCTGAACACTTCTGGCGCCATATACTCGTCTGTGCCTTTTCTGGACAACCCAGGTATGTTTCGATCCAGTCTCCGGGCCAGGCCAAAATCCCCAAGCTTATAGTCACCATATTGAGAAACAAAAATGTTATCGGGTTTGATATCTCGATGAATAATATTTTTCATCTCGCACAGTTCCAAAGCCCGGCATATGTGTATACCAAGCTTAATAACGTCACTTATTGATAAAGGGCTGTCTTTCATTTGTTTGGGAAGACTATTTAGAAGTTCCATTCGGATCAGAACATCCCACCCCAACTCGCTGGCTTGGGGTTTATCTTTTCGTGATTTGCGTGTCACGGGAAAGCCATGTCGTTCGATTATTTGATAGTCCTCAATACAGACAATATGGCTGTTACCACGGAATTCACTCATCATCTCGATTTCTCCAAGGATATCTGTCACAACTGCTTCAAAGAAGTTGCGAATGGAGGATTCGTCCATCCCTTCGTTCTCCATTCTATGTATCTCGGACTCATTATTTGGTATTGAGATGATTTTCGTCGCCGCGAAATAAGCCTTGTGACTCTCCGGACATTCGTTATCCAAGAATTCTTTCCGGCAAATTTTATAAACCGTCCCATAAGATCCTTGGCCAATTAACGATACAACTTGCCATGCCCCCCATAAGGGTTCGTATTTAAAGATGGCATCTTTCGCAACGTCAGGCATTCTATTCTCCTCTTAGCGCTTCACCTTTTTGATTCCGCTTCTTTCACATCTTTTCCGCCCCATGTGTATTCTTGCAAAGAGTTGATCGTTAACTTCTTGGCACTGCTGATAGCTCTCACATCTATTTCCATATAGGAGGAACTCTCCGGTGACATATAGGGTCCTCCTTCGATACCAGGCGAATAGAATCTTAGCATGGCTTTGTATTCTCCACTTGCCTTTGAGTCCACTAATTCGCTGACGATAAAAGTATCACTTGCGAAATAGCCCATGACCATCATGTGTTTTCCCCCATAATTGCTGAATTCAATGAATTCATTCCCGAGCGTCCAGCACCCCTGAAGCGTCTGCCAAAGAAATTTTGTGGCTTCCCCATCAGGTAGCGCCGCAATAGCGTCGGTTATGTTCGTAATTTTTGTGCCCTGAAGGATTATTTCATTTATTGGCTCACTGATAACTCTTTCTTCAAGAGGGTTTTTCGTTGTGAAAACCCCGTTCCTCATAACAAAGGCATATGAAACCTCTTTGGTTCCTTTCTGACCCTCCTGTTCCACCTCTGTTGTGTTCAAAGTACGACTGTTATCCTTCTTTGTTTCTGTTTCAAAATCAATATCTTCGTCTATCTCGCATTCCCCATCTAGGATTACATTAAGGTACGGCTGAATAAGAATCATCTTAATCCGAACGCCGTCATCTAGAGGGCTCTCATCATACTGGGGGTCTTCAGTATTGATCCACTCGTTTTCTGACACGATGTGCTCCACCGTGATGTTATATTTCTGGGCAATTTTCTGAAGCGTCTCCCCTTTTTTGGATATATACTCAATATTAACTGGGGTTCCATTGATCAAAGCTTTTAAAGCCTCTTCTCTCTTCATGATTGTTACAGAGCGGCCCTTCACCCTCACAACATCAACGTCTTCTTCATAATCGACAGATGAAACCGTTATGGATTTGGCCTTCGCGAAATCTGAATAATACTTTGTCAGATCATCCAATGTCAACTGAGCTTCCTCTTGGCTGGATAAGACAATCTCCGTTTGTCCGTTTACACTGATACAATAGCCCTCCTGAAGACCCAGGAAAAGATAAGCAGAAAGCCCCGCCGCAAGTATGAACACAGCCGCTAAGGACAGCATCACAATCAAAGGCGCCTTTCCCTTTGTATTAGATTGTTTGGTTATGACATCGTCTGCCCATTGGCTTGGCCCATCCTCTTTTTGACCCGAAACGTCCTCATCTTGTAATGAACCGGCCATATTCTGTGATGAAGCATAGCCCTCAACAGTTCCTTTTGAACCATCATTCTCCGTCTCGGAGAACACTTGAGATAACAAGTGCAGCGTTTCTCCTTGTTTTGATGATGAATTTGGGATGGCTTCCCTATTTCCTTGCACACTTGGCGTGCCAAGCTTCAGATTATTGGGCTCTGTGATCAACTCGTCCCCTTCAGCCGTGGCTATGGCCTGCAGAGCCTTGCTCATATCCGATGAACAACCGAATCGTTCTTCACGATTGAAGGCGCAAGCCTTTCGGATAATGGCATTGAGACTGGGGCTGACTCCTTTTAAATCAGGTATTGGTTCCCCACGCATTCGCCTACGCATAGCGTCATCGCGGTGATTTGGCAAGATCTGTTGAGGATAGTCGGGGAGAAACGGCATTCTATTTTGATTGAGAAGGCTATATAGAACTATCCCCAACGAATAGATATCCACACCGGCGCCGTACCGCTCGCCTCTGAACACCTCCGGAGCCATCGTCGAGTAAGTGCCCTTCTTAGAGAGCCCCGACATGGTGCGTTCAATTTGCCGGGCTATGCCGAAATCGCCAAGTTTGTATTCGCCATACTGTGAAACAAAAATATTTTCAGGTTTGATGTCCCTATCCCAAGTTTCGGCAAACCCTGCCCAAAATGCATCAAAAACCCCTCAAAAACAATTCCTCAAACCCGAAACCCCTTGATTTTCCTGATGGAAGATGCTGAAATCATGATGTAGTGACCTAATAT
>WRJI01000074.1 GCA_009778595.1 Peptococcaceae bacterium
CCTTTCGGTTGCTTCGCCTGTGATATTGAGGGTTTGCAGGGATCTGGTAGCGTTCTCGTCCTGTTCTGACGGGAAATCTTTTTCTAAGATGTCGTTACTCATACACGCGACCTCCTATTTTTTGTTCATTGTATGCCACGAAACACCTAATGATGTATATCCCGTTTTGCGGAGGCAAGCTCAATCCTATGTATATCAGGGTTTAGAAAAATTTTTTCACAATAACTTAATAGCCCCTTTGGTACCTTGCAGACGCGAAGCGTCAACAAAAAACAAGAAAATCCATCACTGACCACTGACCACTGACCGAGGAATCGGCCAACGGACAATTCTCGGTTGTACCACCTTGCGGGCGTAGCCCGCGTTAGATAAACAACACAAACCATCTCCCCCCTCTAAAACAAACTCAACTGATTACTTTCCGCCAACCCCTCGAAACACCCATGCCGCCTCAAGACATCAATCACAGGTTTGCTCAGCCCGGCATTCTGCAGATCCTCCACACAATGAATCCCCTGAACCTCCCGGAGGTCCACCAGATTCCTCGCCGCAGTCTCCCCAACCCCCTGAAGAGATGAGAAAGGCGGCAACAACCCCTCCGGGGTCAACAAAAACGTATCCGCCGCCGACAACCACAGATCCACCTTGCGAAAAGTCAACCCCCGGCAGAACATCTCCATCGCCACCTCCAGCACTGCCAACAACCCGCTTTCTTTACTGGTGGCCTTCCGCCCTAACGCCACCAGATCCCGAGCCGCTTTCCGGCAAACCTCCAATCCCCGACAGATCAGCTCCGCGTCGAAATCCGTCGCCCGCACCGAGAAAAAAGACACATAGAAAGCCTCCGGATAATTAATCTTGAACCAGGCGATCCGGAACGCCATCGTCACATACGCCACCGCGTGAGCCTTCGGAAACATATACTTAATCTTCAGACAAGACTCCACATACCAATCAGGCACTCCATGACCCTTCATCGCCTCCTCGGCCTCCGGCCACAACCCCTTGCCCTTGCGAACCGATTCCATAATCTTGAAAGCCAGCCCCGGCTCCAAGCCGCGCCGAATCAAATAAATCATAATATCATCACGGCAACAGACAATCTCCGACACCGTGGCCTGTCCGTTCCGAATAATCGTCTGAGCGTTATTCAGCCATACATCCGTCCCATGAGACAACCCCGACACCTGCACCAAATGCGAAAACGACGACGGCTTCAGATCCTCCAACATCTGCCGGACGAACTTCGTCCCGAACTCCGGCACCCCCAACGTCCCCACCGTCACATCCAAAGGCTCCTTCAGAGGCTCCAACGCCTCCACCCCCGAAAACAACGACAACGTCGCCGCATCATCCAAGGGAATCCCCGCCCCCCGAACCCCCGTCAAATCCTCCAACATCCGAATCACCGTGGGATCGTCGTGTCCCAGAATATCCAACTTCACCAACCGCCCTGAAATCGAGTGATAATCGAAATGCGTTGTAATAACCCCCGACTTCATATCATTCGCCGGATGCTGCAACGGTGTGAAATCATGAACATCACAAGACTTCGGCAACACCATCAATCCACCCGGATGCTGCCCTGTCGTCTTCTTCACACCCTCACACCCCTCCACCAACCGGGCCGTCTCCATACTGTTAACCCGAAGATCCCGCTCCTCCAGATAATTCTTCACATATCCAAAGGCTGTCTTGCTGGCTAATGTCGATATCGTCCCAGCCCGAAACACATTCTCCTTCCCAAAGATCTCCTCCGTATACTTATGAGCCTGCCCCTGATATGCCCCCGAAAAATTAAGATCAATATCCGGCACCTTATCCCCGTCAAACCCCATAAACGTCTCAAAGGGAATATCATGCCCATCCTTCAACAATCCCTCCCCGCATTCCGGACAAACCTCGTCCGGCAAATCCGCTCCCGACCTTACGCTCCCATCCTCCACAAAAGAACAATACCGGCAGGCCGGACACCGATAATGGGGCGGCAACGGGTTCACCTCTGTAATCCCGGTCAAAGTCGCTACCAACGACGACCCCACGGATCCCCGGGATCCCACCAGATACCCGTCCTCATTGGACTTCTTCACCAACAGATGGGCAATCAGATAAAGCACCGAAAACCCATTCCCAATAATCGCCTTCAGTTCCTTCGTCAGCACACTTTCCACCAAAGGCGGCAACGGATCCCCATACAATTCCGCCGCCCGTGCCCAAGCTAGGGATTCAATCCGCTCCTGGGCCCCCTCAATCTCAGGGGCGAACAACTCATCCGGAAAAGGCTTCAACGCCTCCACCCGCGCCGCAATCTCCCTGGGTCCCCTCACCACAACGCGAAAAGCCTCCTCCTCCCCCAAATAGGCGAACTCATCCAACATCTCCCCAGTGGTACGCAAGAAAAGCGGTGCCTGTCTATCCGCGTCACTGTACCCCAGCCCCGCCGTCAGAATCCGGCGGAACACCTCATCCTCTTTATCCAGGAAATGCACATCACAAGTCGCCGCTACCGGAATCCCCAGTTCCCGTCCCAAAGAAAGCACCGTCCGGTTAATCCCACGCAACCCTTCCTCATCGGCTACCCGGCCTGACTCCACCAAAAAAGCATTATTCCCTAAAGGCTGAATCTCCAAATAATCATAGAAAGAGGCCACCTCCAGCAACCGTTCCCGGTTCACTCCTTCCAGAATCCCCTGAACCAACTCCCCCGCCTCACAAGCCGATCCCAGAAGAAGTCCTTCCCGGCAATCCATAAGGAGCGACCGCGGAATACACGGACGTCGCGAAAAATGCTCCAAATGAGAAGCCGTCACCAGCCTGTAGAGATTCTTCAACCCCACCGAATTCTGTGCTAAAAGAATAATATGATAACGCTTGCGCCACGGTTCGGCATTCGCCCTCTTGTTTGGCAACCCCTCTCCTCCCTGGTCCTCATGGTCACGTAGATTATCAAGGATCAAATACCCTTCCATTCCCAGAATAATCTTAATCCCACAGGCAGCCGCCGCGGCCACAGCTTCAGGGAAGGCCTGCACCACCCCATGATCCGTAATCGCAATCGCCTCATGCCCCCAAGATCCCGCCCGCTGCACCAAACTCTGCACCGTGGCGATACCATCCATTTCCGACATCTTCGTATGGGCATGAAGTTCCACACGTTTCTCCGCCGCCCCATCCCGGCGCTCCTCCGGCTTATGAAGCATAATATCCCGGGCCAACACCGTCAGCTCAGCGGTAAAATTATCAAACTTATAGGATCCCCGCACCTTCACCCACATGCCATCCTTAATCATCGGCACCTCCTGGCCTTCCTTCAAGAAAAGCTTCACAGGCACCGTGAAAAAATTATCTGTCAACCCGAAACTCAGCATGGACGCTCCCGAATTAAAGGATTTATGGGTAAACGACAACACCCGTCCCGCCACCACAGCCCCTTTCTCCTCCGGCTTATCCCTCAGAAAACTCACCGCATGGGGTGGCTCCTTAATCTCCTTACCCAACAGAACAGAAGGCGACAAAGGTTTGGAATTGGTTTTGTTATTCCCTTTGCCAGCAGACTCACCATAGAACCCCTCGCCGCTATTATCATCGTCACGTCCATCAGCCGCCCCAATATCAGCCTGAGCCTGCGCCTCAGCCTGTGCCCGCCGAATGAGCTCCTGGAGCAGTTTTTCGTCGTCCTCGTCATCTCCGGAACACTTCTCCTGCAGACCCCCGGATAACTCACACGCTACAGACATCTCCAACCCATACTCCACAAGAAAATACTCCGCGATGCCCTTGCTGCGTCCCGCCAAAAGCCTTTGCGCCCCGGCACTGGGGACTCCAAGAACCAGCCTGCTCAGCCCCCCCGAAACGCTATCTTCTATCCGATAAGCAACGTTTTCCAAGCAGCCGCAAAACACCGGAAACCGCTTACAGAGGTCCCTAACAATATGGACCCAGAACAGCCCGCAGATCTCTCCCAACGAAAAATCCCAACGAAAATCAATCCGCAGCGCTCCCGCTTGCGGTTCCAGAAACCGGCGGAACCGTTCCTCCCAGACATTTTTTGACCAATCCGACCCCTTCGATAACCCTCCGGAACCATCACACGCTTTGAAGTGAATGATCCACATATTATCCTGTGGCATGACGTCAACACGATCTATCGCAATCCCCCCTTCCCGGGAGATCTGCATAATATCTTTTTCTTCTATGGGTATTTGTTCTCTCGATAGAGCCATCCTTTGATTCGTCTCCTGCTCCATTGCTTTAATAATCATCCAGCTGAAGGATATCAGCTGTCGTTGGTTCTTCCTAGCATCATGTCGAAATACTTGCGATCCATTTAAGTGATTTGGACTTGACGGTGTACTTCTGTCTTTTCCATTGTACAAAACCACCAAGCAGGAGTCAATGCACCCCCCTGACAGAAAACATTGACAAAAGCTATTCAACCCGATACATTATTGACATAATCTCAAACCGATGCCCATCCACAAACCTGATGGGACAGCCGGAAACCCCAAATAATTCAGGAAAGAGGAAACCCCCATGAAAAGAAAACTCTTCTGCGAAATCTCCCCCCTCACCTACACCTTTTCAACCTTCAAAGGGCGCACACAAAGATCCCTCCAAGACTACCTGTCCAAAGCCAAATTCGCCGGCGCCAAAGGGGACCCTCTCCCCATAGTCCTTTACAAACACAACTCCCTGATCCGCCGACAACTGGGCAACGTAGACATGCACCTGCAAGAAAACAAGGCCATCAACCTCTCCTTGGCGGCACCCTTGGTAGACCGGGTACTTCTTTACCCCGGCGAGACCTTTTCCTTCTGGCATCTCGTCGGCAATTGCACCAAAGCTAGGGGCTACCAAGAAGGACTAACCATCTCCGCGGATCAAACCAAACAAGGCGTCGGCGGCGGCATGTGCCAATTCACCAACCTTCTCCACTGGTTGGTCTTGCACAGTCCCCTTGACATAATCGAACATCATCACCATAACCAGTTCGACCTGTTCCCCGACTACGGCCGACAGGTCCCCTTCGGCTGCGGCACATCTATCGTCTACAATTATTTGGACTACCGGGTCAAAAACAATACCGACAACACCTTCCAATTCCTCGTTACGGTATCGCCAACCCATCTCGAAGGCGAATTGCGAGCCGCCAAACCGATTGCCCACAGCTACCATATCATCGAGAAAGACAGTTGTTTCGAGCAAAGAAACGGCACCCATTACCGAAGAAACAAAATCTTCAGGAACATCGTCGACAAACAAACTGGTGTCACCATCGAATCACGCCTCATCATGGAATCCGACGCCAAAGTCATGTATGATATCGCCACTTAATGCGGGCTTCGCCCGCAAGTATTCAGTATTCAGGATTCAGGATTCAGAATGTGGATTTTCTTGTTCTTTTTTGACGCTTCGCGTCTATAAGTTACTAACCTGCTGCCATCATGACTCTGATTCGCTCCCGCACCACATCAACCACATCTCCCACCTCAACACGCTCCATCTCACCGCCGCGACGTTCCATGAGCTCCACTTGCCCGTCCACCAAAGCCTTCTGTCCTACCGTAATCCGCAAAGGATACCCAACCAGATCAGCATCCTTGAATTTCACCCCGGGACGCTCATCCCGGTCGTCCAGAACCGCCTCAACCCCAGCCTCCCCAAGCTCTTGGTATAACCCCTCCGCTACCCGATAAACCGCCTCATCCTTGATATTGACCGGCACAACAACGCACTGATAAGGCGCGATCGCCATAGGCCAAACAATCCCATTCTCATCATAATTCTGCTCCACCGCCGCCGCCATTGTCCGGCTGACGCCAATTCCATAACACCCCATATAACAAGGATGCTCCTTACCCTGTTCATCCAAGTAAGTCGCGCCTAGTTTTTCGCTGTACTTAACCCCAAGATTGAAAACCTGCCCAACCTCAATGCCCCGAGCTTCCTTCAGGGGCATCCCACACCGCGGACAAAGGTCCCCGCCGCCCACCAACCGAACATCCCCCACAACATCAGGAACAAAATCCCGGCCCGGAACCACATGACGAAGATGCCGCCCAAACCTATTTGCCCCGCAAGAAGCCTCAACCATAGCCATCACCGTGGGGTCCGCCACCACAAAGACACCTTGGGGCACCCCCACCGGGCCCAGTGAACCCGCTTCACATCCAAACAGTTTGGTCACCATTTCCGGTGCCGCTAAAGACACATCCGGAACTCTGCCCCATTTGTCCGCCAGCACATTGGCCAATTTCACCTCATTGACATCAAGATCCCCGCGTATCAACACAAGAACCCCTTTATCATCCGCCTGATAAACCAAAGATTTAACCATATCCCCAGGGGAACATCCGCAAAAATCCGCCACCTCAGAAAGGGTCTTCAGTGCCGCGCCGTCAGTCCCCACCGTCACAAACTCCTCACAGGTCGGTACCCCGGATACCCTTTCCCCACAATCAGCAGACTCGCCGCATTCAGCCCGTTCCACATTCGCGCCGTACTCGCAAGCCGGACAGAAAACCACTGCCGCCTCCCCCGCGTCAGCCAACACCATAAACTCATGGGTTCCCCCCGTGCCGCCGATCGCCCCCGGGTCAGCCTCCACCGCGCGGAAACTCAGCCCACACCGCCGGAACACCCGTTCATAAGCCTTATACATCAGCCGGTAGCTGGCCGCCCCTTCCTCCTGCCCCCGATCAAAAGAGTACAAATCCTTCATAATGAACTCCCGACCCCGCATTAATCCGAACCGGGGTCTGCGCTCATCTCTGTACTTATTCTGCATCTGATAGAGCAACAAAGGCAACGCCTTATACGACCGCACCTCCGACCGCACCAGATCCGTAATAATCTCTTCATGGGTAGGTCCCAAACAGAAAAACCGCCCATGCCGGTCCTGCAGCCGAAACATCTCCGGCCCATACACATCCCAACGGCCTGTTTCCTGCCAGATCTCCGCCGGTTGAATAATCGGCATCATAAGTTCCTGCCCTCCGGCACCATCCATCTCCTCCCTAACAATCTGTTCAATTTTCTTGATCACCCGCCACCCCAGAGGTAAATAAGTATACATCCCCGAAGCCACTTTGCGGATCAACCCCGCCCGATACAATAATTTATGGCTCACAATCTCCGCTTCCGCCGGAGCCTCCCGCAAGGTAGGATTGAGCAACTTGCAGACTCTCATAAAGAACCCCCCCTTAACATTTTAATCCTCAACAGACAACTCCCGGCGAATCTCCTCCACCAACACCTCATACAGCGCCTCCACCGGCACCTTCGCCACAACCTGACCTCTCTTAAACAGAATCCCCACCTCCCCGCTGCCCGCCACGCCGATATCCGCCTCCCGGGCCTCTCCCGGCCCGTTAACCACACATCCCATCACCGCCACCGTCAGCTTGCGATCCAGAGTAGGCAACGTCTGCAAATACTTCTCTGTCCGCTCCGCCAGTTCCGTCAACGGAAATCCCGTCCGGCCACAGGTGGGACAAGAAATAAGTTCCGGCGCGAAAACCCCCAATCCCAAAGTCTGCAAAATGCTTCGGGCAATGGGAATCTCCTCCACCGGATCCCCCGTCAGAGATACCCGGATGGTATCCCCAATCCCCTCCGACAACAACGCGCCAATCCCGATTGACGACTTCACCAGACAAGAACGCAACGTCCCTGCCTCCGTAACCCCCAAGTGCAGCGGATAATCCGTCAGCTTCGCGATTTGACGGTACGCCTCCAACATAACAGGAACATGGGACGACTTCAAAGAGATCTTAATATCCCGGAAATCCTCCTCCTCCAACAAACGAACGTGGCGCAACGCGCTCTCCACCAAAGCCTCCGCCGTAGGCCCGGCTTTTTCCAGGATATCCTTCTCCAAAGATCCTCCGTTAACCCCCACCCGAATCGGAATCCCCCTCCCGGCGGCCTCCCGGACGACCTCCCGAATTTTCCACTTCGCGCCGATATTGCCCGGATTGAGTCGCAGACCGTGAACCCCATTCTCAACAGCCGCCAAAGCCAGCCGATGATCGAAATGGATGTCCGCCACCACCGGCAACGGACTCGAAGAACAGATCTGCCCCAACGCGTCAGCTGCCGCCGCATTGGGCACAGCCAGACGAACCAGTTCGCAACCCGCCTTCGCCAAAACCTCAATCTGCTTCAGGGTCCCCTGAACATCCCGGGTATCCGTATTCGTCATCGACTGAATAACCACCGGCCCACCGGCACCAATGGTCACCCCTCCCACAACAACGGCCCTGGAAACTCTGCGTTGTACCATGAACACCCTCCCTTTCCCAATCCCATCCCTTGTATGTATACATTAGGCGCGAACAGGAATCCCCCTCCCGAAAAATTATAACATCTCTATATCAAACTTCGCAAAAAACCCCATAAAAACCTCCAAATACAAAGCCAGAACCAAAAACTGACTTTCTGTGAAGGAATTCGCGGTCGAATCTTGAATAGTATACTAATGCGGGCTACGCCCGCAAGTATTCAGTATTCAGGATTCAGTATTCAGAATGTGGATATTCTTGTTTTTTATTGATGTTGTTGCAACCTAAACGACTAAGACTATGTCACAAGACTCTGTTACATACCCCATATTAAATTAACAGAAAGGGAAAAACAATATGTCTACTTCAACGATGAAGGATATCATGCAATACGAACCCCTGTGGGGGATTTGGCACATCGACTCCGTAATAGGTGAAGGCGCCTACGGCGACGTCTACAAAATATCCCGGGAAGAATTCGGCAAAACCGTTTATGCCGCCGTAAAAATCGTCTCCATCCCTCATGACCAAGCCGTAATCCGGCAGCTGCACCAACAAGGTTACGACACCAACGCCATCAACGACATTTTTCAAGAGCTTGTTAAAAACATTGTCAGAGAGTCCGCCCAAATGGACGAATTGCGCGGCAATCCCCACATCCTTACCTACGACGATGTTCTCGCCATCAAGAAAACCGCCCCCTCCCTTTCAATGCTCTCCCCGGAACCCTTCCGTCCCCTGGACCCTCAAACCTCGGAGGCAACCGTGAACCCCGACCCCTTGAATTGGTCGCTCCTCTTCCGTACAGAACTGATGACAAACCTTACGAACCATATCAGCAACACCCCCCTATCCGAACAAGAGATTCTCAAACTCGGCATACATATCTGCCGCGCCTTGGAATTAATCTCACAAAAAAACTCTCTCCACATGGACATCAAGCCGGAAAACATCTTCGTCTCCCCGGAAGGCAACTATATGCTGGGCGACTTCGTTCTGGCCAGACAAATCGAATGCGTTATGGCCGGATACGCCAAGAAAGATCCCTCTGCATATATGGTTCCGGAAGTGCTGATGGGTAACTCTTGGGACAACACCATTGACACCTACGCCTTGGGCATGATCATGCACAACCTCCTTAGCCACAATCAGGATTCCTTGCTACCGGACACATTACCCATAACATTCCCGCAAGACTACTCCATACAGAAACGCCTCCAAGGCGAACCCCTTCCCTCCTTAGAAACAAACCATCCCGATCTGAACACCCTCATACAAAAAGCCTGCGCCTTTGTTCCCCAAGATCGTTTTTCCAACCCGACAGAAATGCGCCTGGCTCTGGAATCTATTTCCGGAAACAACGTTTTCCCCATAGTTTCCGACACATTAATAACCCCTTCATTCCAATCCACCCCCACGCACGAAACGGCCTTCCCATACGAAACGGCCCTCCCGTATGAAACGGCCCTCCCATACGAAACAGCCCTCCCCTACGAAACGGCCCTCCCGTACGAAACGGCCCTCCCGTATGAAACGGCTCCCTATGACGCCACCCTCCCCTATGAATCCTCCCCGTACGAAGCCACCCCCCCATTTAAAACCTCCCCCTCGTTCCAAGCCAACCCCTCATCCAAATCCTTCAAAAAACCCGCCCTCCTTGTAGCGGGAATTCTCGCAGGAGCTTTGCTCATCGGCGGCTACGTTCTCGCGATGAACAAAAACGATCCCTCAAACCTATCCATGTCAACTTTAGCGACATCAGACTCATCCGGATCAGACAAACAACCAAAGGATCAGGACTCATCGCAGCCAGGAACCTCTTCGAACCAGGAAGAAACAACTGACCCGATCAAAGATGAAAAAGACACAGGATCCCCAAGCGAATCTGCCACCGATCCTTCAGCCGACCCGGCATACCAGCCCGGTACACCCGCAACCAATACATCCCCCGAAACATCCGGAACCTCAACGCCATCTGCTTCCACAAATCCCTCAACATCTCCATCCATGAACACCCCCTCGACGCCGACACCAACGCCGACGCCGACACCGACGCCGACACCAACACCGACACCGACACCAACACCGACACCGACACCGACACCGACACCGACGCCGGCGCCGACACCCGTTGAAAAACGCTTTCCCAACCAAAGAATAACCGACAGTCAACTCGCGGAAATGGTCCGAAACGGTACTATCCCGCGGAACACGACGGTTTTGTGTTTGGAATACAACAATATCACCGACATCACACCCCTGCGGTCGTTGACCAATCTAACAGCCCTATGCTTATGCGGCAATAACATCAGCAATCTTGAGCCCTTAAGCTCCCTTCAGACACTAACGACATTGAATCTTAGTAACAACAGGCACATCGCCAACGCCACACCACTGTATTCGCTCAACAACTTAACAGACCTGCGCATACAAAACAGTTCTCTCAATTCGAACTCCATCAACGCACTGAGAAGAGCCTTGCCAAACTGTCGCATCACATATTAAGCGACTAAGTGAAATCGGGAAAATGCTGAATTCTCTGATTCAAAAACTAGCCACTAACCGAGGAATCGGCCGGCGGACGCTTCTCGGTTGTACCACCTTGCGGGCGTAGCCCGCGTTAGTCCCTTACGGACGCGAAGCGTCAAAAAAGAACAAGAAAATCCACATTCTGAATACTGAATCCTGAATACTGAATACTTGCGGGCGTAGCCCGCATTAGGGTTTATGCTGTCAAATGTACCGCTTCCCCTGTCTCCTGACATTGATAGATCGCCAGAATAATCTCCAACGCCTTCCGTCCTTCCTCACCGCAGACGGCAGGCGTTTGATTTTTCCAAACGCTACGAACAAAATCCGCAATCAGTTCACGGTGCCCATACCCATACACAGAAGGCGGATCGGCTTCCTGAGCAGCGAAAATCCGCTGTTTCTCTTCTTCGCTGTCCGCAAACTCCCAAGTCTCAATCCTATTAACAGCGATACCACCAACAATGACAGATCCCTCCGTCCCAAAAACGTTCAGAGTCTCCTCGATGTTTTTGGGATAAATCGTGCTGGCCGCTTCAATCACCCCAATGGCACCATTGGCAAACTTGAGGACTGCCGCCCCCACATCCTCCATCTCAATAGGCCGCATCGCCCTTCGGGTAAATCCGAACACCGTATCAACCGGCCCAAACATCCACTGCAA
Organism: Peptococcaceae bacterium; assembly: GCA_009778595.1. Taxonomy (GTDB): domain Bacteria; phylum Bacillota; class Desulfitobacteriia; order Desulfitobacteriales; family Syntrophobotulaceae; genus WRJI01. Next base: position 11,476 of record WRJI01000074.1, read on the forward strand.
CAGATCAATATTATGAATTGACTGATTCATCAACACCCCGCCATCCTGTTCCCGGGTCCCTCGCCAAGGGGCTTGCAAATAATACCCGTCGTTCCGATTCCAGCGAATCGAAGCCTGACCATGGGTCAGTTTGCCAAATCGTCCGGCTTCCAAAGCCTGCCGCAGAATCTTGACCGAAGCGTTAAACCGGTTCTGATGAATAACCCCCAGTTTGACATCCGCTTCCCGACAAGCCTCAATCAGAGCATCCGCCTGTTCTAACGTCATCGCCATAGGTTTTTCCACCAAAACATGCTTTCCGGCCCGGGCCGCGGCAATCCCAATCTCCGCGTGTATGCCACTGGGGGTCGCAATGCTGACAGCATCAACATCCTCACAAGCGAGAACTTCGCGATAATTTGCAAAAACCTTCAGAGGCTCATCCACACGATACTTTCGGGCAAACGCCTCAGAAAGCTCCGGCACCGTATCACAGACAGCCACCAAGCGGCCTCGCGCGCCCAACTCATTCTCCTCATTCAACGCCAAAAAAGATTCTGCGTGTTTAGGCGCAATACGCCCACACCCGATTAAAGCAAACCGTAAAGGCTCATGAAACATCAATTACACCCCCATATATTCATCAATGGTTCGGGATCCCCCCAAACCTCGATTCCGCGGACCCACGTTACTGCGAACCTCGGAACAGGGGCAACAGCTTGCGCAGTTCCTCGATAACTTGTTCCTCCTCAATTTCGCTGCCCCGGTCGTGGATAAGCTGAACCAGCATCCGCAACCCTTCGCTGTTAATATCGTTTGCCTGAGCGATGAAAATCCTCTTATGGCGCGTTGAACGCGTCCCTTCCTCTGACGTCAACAGCTCCTCATAGAGTTTTTCGCCGGGTCGCATCCCCGTAAACATGATCTCAATATCGCGGCCTTCCTTGAGCCCGGACAACCGGATCAAGTCCCTGGCTAAATCAACAATTTTGACAGGGCTACCCATATCGAGAATGAAAATCTCCCCCCCCTTGGCCATGGCGCCGGCTTGAATAACCAGCTGACTAGCCTCAGGAATAGTCATGAAATAACGGGTCATTTCCGGATCCGTTACCGTCACCGGACCACCCGCCGCGATTTGACGCCGGAATGTCGGCACGACACTGCCCCGACTTCCCAACACATTCCCGAACCGCACAGCGGCAAAAACAGTCTCAGAACGCGTGCTAAGATCTTGAATCAGCATCTCCGCCACCCGTTTCGTCGCCCCCATAACGCTGGTCGGGTTAACAGCCTTATCGCTGGAAATCAACACAAACCTTTTCACCCCCAACGCAGCGGCGGTTTCAGCCAAAGTGCCGGTTCCCAAAACATTATTCAGCAACGCTTGTTCCGGATTCTTTTCCATCAGAGGGACATGTTTGTGAGCCGCAGCGTGGAACACAACCCCGGGCCGGTACCGTTCAAAAACTCGACGCACTTTATTCTTATCCCGGATATCCATAATCTCCGTTTCCAGAACAGGCCAGTTTTTCTGAGTATTTTTGCGCATATACGCCCCCAGCTCCTGCTCAATATCAAAAATCGTGTTCTCCCCATGACCCGTCAAAACAAGCTTGGCCGGAGCAAACCCGATCAACTGCCGACAGATCTCAGACCCGATAGATCCGCCCGCCCCGGTTACCAACACAACCTGATCTTTGAGATACCCCGCCATCTCCTCCAAATCCAGCGACACAGCGTCCCGTTGCAGCAAATCCTCAACCTCCACTTGACGCAACTTATTAATAGTAACATCGCCGCTAAAGATATCATAAACCCGGGGGAGGATTTTTAGAGCCACATTGGTATCCTGGCAGATCGTGATGATCTCACGCAAGGGTTCCCCCGTTACAGAAGGCAACGCAATGATAATCTCCTGGATCTCGTGTTTCTCCACCAAACGGGGAATATCATGACGCCGCCCCAAAACCGGAATACCCTGTAACCGAAGCCGTTGCTTGTCCGCGCTGTCATCAACAAAACCCACGGGAATCCGCGCATGTTCCGGATAGTTGCGCAACTCCCTGAGCGCCAACGCCCCCGCGTCACCGGCACCAATAATCAACACGCGTTTCGCGCCGGGTGGCCCGTCAAGAACAGCGCGCCCCGCGCCGACACGCTCCGCCCCGTTACCGTTGCCACCGCCCCAGACCCGAGCGCTCATCCGTTGCACCCGCGGAATGAAACGGGACAGTCCGATCAACGCCGTTACGGACAACCAACTTAATACGCTGACACCGTGAGGTATCCGCTGAATCCCTTCATACTCAGACGGTTCAATAAGAGAAATCCCATAGACAACAATAACCATGACAACAACCCCAACGAAGCTGCTTGCCGTGATGCTGACAAGCTCACGCACACTGGCGTAGCGCCAAATACTGCGATAGATCCCCACAAAATAAAAAATGATAAGCAACGCTATAGTGGCGACAACAGCCGAAATAACATACGTCTTCATATAGTTCCGAAACATTGTGGTATCTTCATAAAAACGCAAATAGTAGCTGCCGAAAACAGCAATGTTGATCAGAAGCGCATCCAACAGCATCAGCAACAATGTCCGTCTCACATGTGACATTGAATCATTCTCCATTTCCACCCACGTACTAATTAGGTTATAATACATTGAAACCCCAAGGAGCCAGAAGTCTCACCCTATTGTACTGCAGTTTTTCTTATTTGACAAATGTTTCTAAGATGTCTCATTTACTTATCTTTGAGGAGATGAGCCTTATGGATCCGGAAATAGAAACCATGAGCGACTTTTTTGATAACCGCGCGAGCATCTACGACCAACAGCATCTGGGCATGATCGCCGGCGGCATTGAAAGCAAAAACCTGATCGCTTCATACTTGCCACAACGAACCCAAACATTGCTCAATCTCGGCATTGGGACAGGATTGGAACTTGATGCCATTTATCAACGATTCCCTAATATCGCGATCACAGGAATCGATATCTCCATCCACATGCTGGCACAGCTTAAAGACAAATATCCCAACAAGACCATGACTTTGCGCTGCGCCAACTATCTGACCTCCGACTTAGGTCACAATTTGTACGATGCTGTCGTGTCCGTCATGTCCCTGCATCATTACAACCATCCAACCAAAACCACCCTTTACCGCAAAATTCACAATTGCCTCAAATCAGACGGACTCTACATTGAATGCGACTACATGCTATCGGAACTCGACTACGAGAACCCCGACGAAATCGAGAAAGCCTTCTTTGAGGAATGGGCCCGAATTAAAGCCGAGAAACAACTATCAGAAACTCAAGATTATCATTTTGACACGCCATGCACTGTTTCCAACCAGAAGAAAATGCTGAAGGAAGCGGGGTTTGTCCATATCAACCAAGCCTGGCACCGCAAAAACGCCGTCATCCTTGTGGCCACACCTTCACTTTAGTCGCTTACGGACGCGAAGCGTCAAAAAAGAACAAGAAAATCCACATTCTGAATACTGAATACTGAATACTGAATACTTGCGGGCGTAGCCCGCATTAGAATAGATTAATCGAACAATGTAGCCAATAAGATACTGCGATTACGGAAGATGTGTGTTGTTCACCTATGGTTATGATTGGAGTTGACGATATTTTCCGGGGTGTTGGCGGGCAGCGGCTTGGGTTTCGGCTTTAGGGCGTCCCTTTCCTCTGAGCGGACAACTGCCAGCGGCACGAAGCTGTTGGCTGAAAAACTTTCCTAAACCTTGATATACATAGGATTGAGCTTGCCACCGCAAAACGGGGTATACACCATTAGATATTACGAGGCATACATTGGCAAGAAGATGAAAAAAAATAGGAGGTCGCGTGTATGAGTAACGACATCTTAGAAAAAGATTTCCCGTCAGAACAGGACGAGAACGCTACCAGATCCCTGCAAGCCCTCAATATCACAGGCGAAGCAACCGAAAGGCGGGAAGCCTCAGTCAAACATTTCCGCAACGGAGACGGAACCTATGTTGCCGTAGATTACGGCTATCCTGTCCATTACAGGGAATCCTCTG
>WRJI01000075.1 GCA_009778595.1 Peptococcaceae bacterium
AGAGGCTGAGGAGCGCGGGGAAAAACGCGGGGAAAAACGATCTGACCGCAAGTGGCAATCGGTGATCCTGCAAAAGGATGCTATTCTTGCCGACAAGGATGCTGAAATCGCAAAACTGAGAGCGCTGTTGGATCAAAAGTAGGGTCAGGATATTCATCCAAAACAAGGAGATAGATTTTGTCAAAAACTAAGGATAGGAATAAAGGTTTACTGAACATAATCTTTATCGGCTTGGTGAGCTTTTTTACCGATATCAGCACAGAGATGGTCTATCCTCTGATTCCGCTTTATCTGACCGCCGTGTTTGGGGTGACGCCCGCCCTGATCGGGCTGATTGAGGGGATTGCGGAAAGCTTGGCCAGTTTGCTGAAGGTATACAGCGGCTATATATCGGACAGATTCCAGCGTAAAAAAGCCTTGGCTTTTATTGGCTATGCCATGGGTATGGTCTATAAACTGGTTTTAATATTTACCATGTCCTGGGTTGGAGTCCTGTTGGCGCGGGTGATTGACCGTTTCGGCAAAGGGGTTCGTACCGCGCCTCGGGATGTCTTGGTCAGTGAAAGCGCCGCAGCCGGCAAGATGGGCAGTGCTTTCGGATTGCATAAGGCGTTGGATATGGCGGGAATGTCCTTGGGAATTCTGTTTGCCTTCTTGCTGTTTCGGAATATGGCGGAATCAGGAGAGGGTTTCGATTATATCAAGGTCTTTTGGCTGTCTCTTGTCCCTGGGGTTTTGGGGCTTCTCATGTTCCTATTCATTCGGGAGAAGCGGGATGGGTCATGGCAGGGAAGCGGTCGGCTTAGCCGACGCCGCAGTCAAAAGGGAGTCACGGCGATTACTCAAGAGCAGCCGCCTTCTCAAGAGCAGCCGATCCCTCATCGCAAACCGGTACCCCGGTTGTGGCAGAGTTTCAAGACCTTAAACAAACAGTTGAAACTGTACTTGCTGGTGGTGTTGCTGTTCACCTTGGGCAATTCCTCCAATGTGTTTCTGCTGCTGAAAGCCCAGACGGTGGGATTCAATGCTGTGAACGTGATATTATTGTATTTCATCTACAGCGTGACCGCTGCGGTATTTTCTATGCCTTTGGGCCGGTTGTCGGACAAAATCGGCCGAAAGAAGTTGCTGGTTTCCGGATACTTTGTTTTTGCTATTGTGTATCTCGGGTTTGCTATGGCCTTTAGCCAAGGGTTCATGGTGCTGTTGTTCGTGCTTTACGGGTTGTACACCGCTATGATTACCGGGGTGGAAAGGGCTTATGTCGCCGAGATCGCGCCTGCGAATCTGAAAGGCACGATGCTTGGGTTGCAGGCCACTGTGGCGGGATTGGCGTTGTTGCCGGCCAGCCTCATTACAGGGATATTATGGAGTGTCTATGGCAGTGTGGTTCCTTTTGTGTTCGGAGCGGTGTTGTCTTTGGCAGCCGCTGTGGTTCTGTTGATATTTATGCATCCGGCCCGGGGTGCCGGTGATCAGCCATAAGGGGATTCAAGGACTGCCGACAGGGGTATTTTTTGTTATAGAAACACAAATGTGGTATGATTAAGAGGTAAACACTCGAACCATTGAATAGGGGTATTCCATGCCGAAAATGATTATTTTGGATGGCAACAGCCTGATGAATCGTGCCTTCTACGCGTTGCCGCCCTTCACATCGGCCCAAGGTCAGCCGACCAACGCGGTGCACGGGTTTTTGTCGATGCTTTTCAAGCTTTACACGGAACGCAAACCTGATTACTGGTTTGTGGCTTTCGATAAAACCAAGGCCCATGTCCGTATTGATCTGTATGCCGACTACAAAGCCCAGCGCAAAGAGACGCCGGAACTGTTGCGTCCTCAGTTCGGATTTGCCAAAGAGATTTTGCGTGAGCTCGATATCCCCTTCTTGGAATTGGAAGGATACGAAGCCGACGACATTATCGCTTGTGTTTCTACCCAAGCCGCTGAGGACGATCTTGATGTGGAAATCTATACCGGGGACAAAGACATGTTCCAGCTGATTTGTCCCAAGATCACCGTCTGTCTGACACGAAAAGGGATCTCCGAAATCGACGAATTCGACGAAGCCCGTCTCTATGAGGTCTACCAGCTTATGCCGGGACAGATCACCGACCTGAAAGGTCTTATGGGAGATTCTTCGGATAACATCCCCGGTGTCCCCGGTGTCGGCGAAAAAACGGCTCTTAAACTTCTTTGGCAGTATAGCACTTTGGAAAATGTCTTGGCCCATGCCTCAGAAGTTAGCGGTAAAAAACTCTCGGCTTCCCTGCAGGAACACGCTGAGCTGGCTCGCCTAAGCAAGAAACTGGCTACGGTTATCTGCGATGTTCCTGTGGAACATCCCTTGGAAAGTTTTGTTTGTCATAACCCGGACACGCTTAAGGCTTTGGCTGTCTTTAAAAGATACAGTCTCAACATGGTGCAGAAGGTTTACCTGAAAACCTTCAAACCGGATCTGACCGGAGCCGGGTCCGCACATGAGGAGGCATCCCCCGTGTCAGAAGAGTTCGAGGTCTTTGGCAATTCAGACTTTTCCGGCAATCCAGACTCATCCGGCAATTCAGACAATCCAGACTCTTCCGCTTCCTCATTATCAATTGACGAAACCTCCGGACTCCCCCTCTGCCCCAAAAAGGAACATCGGCCCCTCTCTGCAGACGAGGGATTCGGTTTGTTGGCGGATTGGCCTCCGGGGAACCCTTTAGCTGTCAGTTATCGCTTTGTGGGGGATTCTCCACACAAAGGATCTTGGATCCAGCTTGGGTTAGCCGGCGATGATTGGCGTATGACGGTGGAACGGGATCAACACAGTGATGAAGAAATGAATATCCTGCGCCGTGTTCTCGGCGACAGGTCCGTCCCCAAAACCGTTGCGGACAGCAAAACTCTTACCTACGTTTTGGGTAACGACGGTTGGGACCTTCAAGGTGTGGAAATGGATCTAAGCCTGGCGGCTTATCTGATCAACGCCAATTTAGGCAATTACCGGCCTACCGATATACTTCTTGAGGAACCGGATGTTTCCGGCAAAGCTGAGGTCTTTGCCGTAGCCGGCGGGTTATTCGGTCCCGATCCCGGCACAGAAGCCGCCCTCATGCAAGGGGTGTCGTCGCGGTTCGGCATCCGCTTGGCGGATTTGGGGCTCCTGCCCTTGCTGACCACTATCGAGCAACCCCTGGTCTCCGTGTTATGCACTATTGAGCGGCGCGGAATCACAGCGGACGCGGCTCATCTGGCGGAAATGGGCGAAACGATTGCCCATCAGCTGGTTGAACTGGAAAAAGAAATCTACGATCTGGCCAAGGTCACATTCAACATCAACTCTCCTCAGCAACTGGGCAGGATCCTCTTTGAAACTCTCGGGCTCCCGCCTGTTAAAAAAACCAAAACCGGATATTCCACAGATGCCGATACTTTGGAAGAACTGAGGCCGCTGCACCCAATCGTTGACAAAATCCTGCACTACCGCCAGTTGGGCAAACTCAACTCAACTTACATCAATGGCCTGCAAGGGCAAATCAGCGACGGTAAAATCCATACCACTTTCCAACAAACCGCAACAGCCACCGGACGTCTCTCCAGTATCGAACCCAACCTGCAAAACATCCCAATCCGCCTTGAGGTAGGCCGCCGCTTGCGTCAGGCGTTCACACCCGGCCAGCCAGGCTGGAAACTGTTTTCTGCCGACTACTCCCAGATTGAACTGCGTATTCTCGCTCACTATTCGGAAGACGAACGGCTGTGCCGTTCCTTCCAAGAGGCTGAAGACGTTCACACCCGCACGGCTTCCGAGGTTTTCGAGGTTCCCATAGCGGAAGTTACCGGCGAAATGCGCCGCCAGGCCAAAGCCGTCAACTTTGGACTCATGTATGGCCTCACCGATTTTGGGTTGGCCCGGGACCTGGGGATTCCCCGGGGTGAAGCGAAAAAATACACCGAACAATACTTTCGACGTTATATGGGCGTGAAACGTTACCTGGAGGAAGCCGTCTGGTCCGCCAAAGAGACGGGAGAAGTCCGCACCCTGTTTAACCGTTTGCGGCGTATACCCGAACTCAAGCACCCGAACCGGACGATCCGCCAATTTGGCGAACGCGTTGCCAAAAATACGCCCATCCAAGGGACGGCGGCTGACATCATGAAATTGGCTATGCTACGTGTCCAAGAACAGATGGAGTCCTTGGAAGCTGCCATGTTGTTGCAGGTACACGACGAATTGCTCTTCGAGGTGGCACCACAAGCCCTCCCCGCTTTGGCTCATATGGTTAAAACAACAATGGAAAACGTTTACAGATTATCTGTTCCCCTTGTGGTCGACTGTTCTGTCGGCGATAATTGGTATGAAATGGAGGATTATTATGCCTGAACTGCCTGAAGTCGAAACTATCTGTCGCAGCCTGAAACCCCACATCTTAAATAAAGTCATCGCTGATATGGCGGTCTTTTGGCCGGAAGCCTTGGTAGGAGGCGGGATGCCGGATGCCACCAATCCGTCTGACACCAATCCGGGTAACACGAATCTGGTTGATGCTGATTTGGACAGGGATGAGCTCGCGTTTCCCGCTTCCCATATCGTAGGTCGTACAGTTGTGAATCTGTCACGTCGGGGGAAATATCTTTTAGTGGATCTGAGTAAGGGGGTTACCTTGCTCATCCATCTGCGCATGACCGGACAATTGATATATCATGATACACCCCAGATTGTCGCCAACATTGCAAAACATACCCATGTCATCTTTTATTTTGAAGAGGGGGAAATGCATTATGTTGATCCCCGTAAATTCGGGCGCATTCAGATTGTCAGAACCCTCGATGTTCCGAGCCTTTTGGAAAAGTTGGGGCCCGAGCCTCTTGATGAGTTCTTCGAATTCGATGCGTTAGGGTTGCGGTTGGCTGAACGCCACAAAACCGCTTCCATTAAGTCCGCGCTACTCGATCAGGAGGTGGTGGCGGGGTTAGGAAATATTTACACCGATGAGGTTCTTTTTGCCGCCGGAGTCCGGCCCAATCGACCCGTGCAAGACCTGAAGGCGTCGGAAATCATCCTGATCCATCAGGCCATTCGCGAAATCCTGGCAGAAAGCATTGACTTTCAGGGAACCACCTTCCGGGATTATCGAGATGCCAACGGTAAAGTAGGGAAATACAAAAAAAGCCTCAAAGTTTACGGACGAAACGGCAAAACCTGTATCGTCTGCAAAACCAAACTCATAAGCGAAAAAATTGCCGGACGCGTTTCATGCTATTGTCCAAACTGCCAGCAGTGATGCCTATGGGGGTTGCTGGTTCGTCTCATGGCGTCTTTATACCAATTTTTCGGCATAGAATCCTGAGGAGGGGAAGCGTATAAACACCGAAGCATCTCTTGGCGGAATACCTGCAGATCCTACAGATAACGAGTGGAATATTGTTCTGACCGGTGGTATCGGGTGTGGGAAATCCTCAGTTGCCGCTTGGCTGGCTCAGAACGGTGCCCGGGTTTTTGATGCCGATGCCGTAGTCGGAGAGATCCTTAAGACGCCGGATGCGGTGGTACGGGCGCGTGAACTCTGGGGTGAGGTATGTGTGAACAGTGAGACAGGTCCCGGTCTGGACAGTGGGACAACAGGTCCCGGTCTGGACAAGCGAAAGCTGGCTGACATTGTGTTCTCAGATGCAGAAGCACGCCGGGAGTGGGAGAACTTCATCCATCCGCAAATAGAACACTATCTGGATCGGTGGTTGGAGGGAGTCAAGTCGGCATTGGTCAAGCCAAAGCCCGGATTTCCATCTGTTATTTGTTTCGATATCCCGTTATTTTTTGAAACCAACTGGGGTCAAGGCCGACATATTGACGAAATATGGGTGGTTTATGCGCCCCGTGATATATGTTTGGAACGGTTGCGAAAGCATAGAGCCATGGATGTGGCTGATATTCAGCGGCGTTTGGCGGCACAGATGTCTTTGGATGAAAAAATCAAACAAGCTGATGTGGTGATTGACAATTCCGGTTCCTGGGAGGATACTGTTAAGCAGCTGGAAGGGTTCAGATCGAGATTCGGGGTGATTGATTGAAGAGAAACAGAAGTTCATACGCTATCGCCCGCAGAGGGGGGCTGTCCTACTGGCGCGGCCCCAGGCGCCGTAAAACCGGGGTATCCTTTGTTGTGAAGTTTCTCTTGGTTTGTCTGATGATCCTTGTTATCGGTTATTTTTTTGTTACACTGAACTTGAACAAGCTGGGCTATCCCTTTCCCTACAATGAGGAGATCAAAAAATACGCTGCGGTCAATGGTATGGATCCGTTGCTTGTGGCTGCGGTTGTTCGGGAAGAGAGCCGTTTTCAGCCTAACGCAGTTTCCCATAAGGGCGCCTGCGGGCTTATGCAGCTTATGCCGTCAACCGCCGAAGAGGTTGCGAAGAAAATGGGAGAAACTTGCACAAAGACTTCATTGATGCAGCCGGACAACAATATTCGCTACGGGACGGCGTATCTCGCTTCTCTGCTGAAAAAGTATGACGGTGACCTGATCCTGACCCTGGCAGCCTATAACGCCGGCAGCGGCCGCGTCGACAGCTGGGTCGCAAAGAAAAAGGGGGCTTTCACAATCGAAGATATCCCTTATCAGGAAACGCGGGATTATGTGCGGAAGGTTTTGGCGTCTCATAAGAAATATCAGGAGCTTTATTTAAAATCTTGACCAAGGGGCGAGTGCGCCGTTAAGCCAAAATCACTGAATGTTTGTGTTGTCTTAACAGAGTACGAGAATAGGGAGCTAACGGCTATGAAATCGATTCATGTCAACGATATTATTAATACGGTGGCGAATCTCTGCGTCGAGGTGAATTGTTGTTTGGGTGACGATGTTGTGCGGGTTCTGCGGGAGGCGTATGAGAAAGAGTCTGCGGAATTGGGGCGCGACGCTTTGGCACAGATTCTCGAGAACGCTGAAATAGCACGTCGTGAAAGGTTGCCGATCTGCCAGGATACGGGGTTGGCTGTTTTTTTTGTGGAAGTCGGCCAGGATGTTCTGATCGAAGGGGGCAATCTTGAGGAGGCTTTGCATGAAGGGGTTCGGCGCGGATACCGCCAAGGGTATCTTCGTTCGTCAGTGGTTGACGACCCTTTTGTGCGCCGCAACACCGGGGATAATACACCGGCTGTTATCCATATGAATGTTTGTGACGGAAACTTACTCAAAATAACTTTCATGCCGAAAGGCGCCGGCAGCGAAAATATGAGCGGTCTAAGAATGCTTAGTCCCTCCGACGGCCTTGAAGGCGTGATGGACTTTGTAGTTGAGACTGTTGCTCAAGCCGGTGGCAACCCTTGCCCGCCCATCATTGTCGGTGTCGGTGCGGGAGGGTCGATGGAGAAAGCGTGCCTTCTGGCCAAACAGGCCCTTTTGCGTGATGTGGGACAGGCGAATTCCGAACCGAGGCTGGCCGAGATAGAAAAAGAACTCCTGCGTCGAATCAATGGTTTGGGGATCGGACCGGCCGGCTATGGGGGGCGTGTTACAGCGTTAGCGGTTCATTTGGATGTGTTTCCGACCCATATCGCAATGTTGCCTGTGGCTGTGAACATCAATTGTCATGCCGTACGCCATGGTGAGGTTATTCTATAGACGGCGGACGGCGGACAAGACGGCGGACGGCAGACAAGACGGCGGACGGCGGACAAGACGGCAGACGGCGGACAAGACGGCAGACGGCGGGCAGATAGTGGACAGCAGACAGACGGAAAAACGGCGGACAGACGGCAGACAGAAGACGGCGGACAGACGAAATGATGGGAGGGGTGGCCGTGGGCAGCCCGGCAACAGGTTTCAAAATAATCCTGCCCCCAGACCCGGCTATTCTAAAACAGTTGAAAGTCGGTGACAAAGTCCTTCTCAGTGGAACGGTTTATACTGCGCGGGACGCGGCCCACAAAAGAATAGCCGGAGCCCTTGAGCGGGGCGAAGTTTTGCCTTTTGATCCCTGCGGACAGGTTATTTACTATGTTGGGCCTACACCGGCGGGTCTGACGCCGGGGGGCCACCGACGGGTCATTGGTTCGGCGGGACCCACAACAAGCGGGCGTTTAGACGTCTATACCCCTGCCCTGTTGCAAGCCGGTTTGGCGGCTATGATTGGGAAAGGGCAACGAGGGCCGGAGGTTATCGAAGCTATCCGAACATATCAGGCTGTTTATTTTGCGGCGGTGGGCGGAACCGGTGCTCTGCTGTCTCAAAAAATCATCAGCGCGGAAGTTGTTGCCTACCCTGAACTTGGCCCCGAAGCGATTTATCAACTCACTGTAGATGACTTTCCGGTTGTTGTGGCTGTCGACTGCCTGGGGAACGATCTTACCTTGCGGCCGTAGGCTGCCGTATGCTAGAATAAATACAAAAGATAATGAGGAAGATTAAGTTTATGAGCTCAGAAGAAGGCATTCAACGTGTATTTGAAACTTTCCCGATACTCCAGTCGCAGCATTTTCTGTTACGCCGTTCCAAAATGGAGGACGCGAAGCAGCTCTACGCTCTGGCTCGCAACGAAAATATCAGCCGGTATACTTTTTGGCAGCCTCATCGAAGTGTCGGGGAATCGCTGGCGGTTATTGAACAATTCCGGCAGGAATATGAGGAGCGCAAAAGAGTCGTCTGGTTTGCGGAATCCAAAGCCACCCATGAATTCGTTGGATTGATAGAAATAAGGAATATCAGCACCCAGAACAAATCGGCGGAACTGGGGTTCTGGCTTGGCGAAGAGTTTTGGGGGCATGAATATATGGTTCAGATTCTGAGGAGTGTTATAACGTTCTGCTGCGCGGGTATGGGGTTGATTCGCATCGAAGGCAGCCATGTTGCCGAGAACAAAGCTTCCGGCCGCGTTTTAGCCAAAGCCGGGATGAATTACGAAGGCACACGGCGTAAAGGGAAATGGTTCAAAGGCCGTTCTTGGGATGTCCATGTTTATTCTATACTTTCTGACGGAGTCCTGACTTCTTCTGCCGAGTCGTCGGACTGAGTTTTTAGCAAATCTCTGATTTCGCGCAACAGGAGAATCTCTTCTTTCTCCGGGGATACCTCTTCTTTCTCCGGGGATGCCTTATCTTTCTCCGGGGATGCCTTTTCTTTCTCCGGGGAGGGGTTGTTCGCCATAGCTTCTGCATCTAAAAGATGACGAAATCTGTTAACGGTTTTAACCATGATAAAGACGGCAATGCTGATTATGAGAAAGTTCACGACTTGCTGAATAAAATTCCCGTAGGTGATGGCGATTTCGGCGGAAGTGTTTGTAATGATACCGGTTGCCGTATCCTCTGTTGCTTCTGTTCCCGGCTTGAGGATATATTTCCAGTGGGTAAAGTCGATGCCGCTGATCAACATGCTAAAAAGCGGCATAAAAATCTCTTTGACCAATGAATTGACGATCGCGGTGAAAGCTGTTCCCATTATCAGGCCTATTGATAGATCAATAACGCTGCCCCGGGAGATGAACTCTTTGAATTCATCAAGTATCTTTTTGGCTCTTTTGACCGGTTTGACCTGTTGTTTTTTCGTTTTTGAGTTTTGCATTTGCCTACTTCATCCTACTTCCTTCAGCTTATGGAGCGGGCTACGCCTGCGTCCCTCTGACATCCAACCTCCGGCTTCTGCCACGCAACCTTTGAATCTCAAACATCGAATCTCCAACTGCCTTTATGGGCCAAGACCTCTGAGGGTTTCAAGAACCCTGTTGGAGCATTCCAACTGAAGACGGGTGCCGGTTTCTTCATAGATTGTGTCAACAATATGCGCATTTTCCTGCAAGTAATTGACAATATCGGCACGGTTGTACGGGACAAACATCTGGCAGGATAAATAGTCTTGGAAAATTTGTTCCTCAATGAGTGCCATGAGTTCATTGATGCCGATCTCCTGTTTGGCGCTCATGTATATGATACCGTTATGAACTCTGGGTAGGGAGAGATCGTCGTCTGAGGCTTGGCTCAGGTTGAGATCAGCTTTGTTATAAGCATAAATGATGGGGATATTGTCAACGCCGATTTTTTGCAAAGTTTGTTCGGTAACGCTGATATGGTGCATGTAATGGGGTGCGGAAAAATCAACAACATGAACAAGCAGGTCGGATTCTTTGATTTCCTCCAGCGTGGACCGGAAAGCCTTAATCAAATGGTGAGGGAGCTTGTGGATGAATCCGACGGTGTCTGTCAGGAGAAACACTTTATTGCCGGCTAAAGATATACGGCGGACTGCTGTTTCCAATGTAGCGAAAGGCTGGTCTTTGACCAAGACTTGTTTATGAGCATATGGCAGGGCGGTGTTGGGTAGGATATCTGTCGCAAGATCCAGTGTGTTATCTTCGGTCGCATCGACGATGCCGACGTTGTTGCCACTGTCGCCGGTGTGATTGATCAAGGCATTCATCAGCGTCGATTTGCCGGCGTTGGTGTATCCGACGAGAGAAACCACCGGGAGTCCTTGCTTATGCCTGCGTTTGCGCTGGTTTTGTCGTTGTCGCACAAGCTGTTCCAGGTCGTCATTGAGCTGAGCGATTCTTTTTTCGATTTTACGGCGATCCAGTTCGAGCTTGGTTTCCCCTACCCCTTTGTTTTTGGTGCCAACGCCGCCGACTTGGCGGCCGAGAGAGGCGCGCATACCAATAAGGCGAGGCAGCATGTATTGCCAATGGGCGATCTCAACCTGGAGCATGGCTTCTTTGGTTTGTGCCTGTGCCGCGAAAATTTCCAGGATGAGGATCGTACGATCGATGATTTTACATTGCAATGCGTTTTCGAGATTGCGCAACTGTGATGGGGAAAGCTCATCATTGGCAATGAGCACATTGGCGTCGTCGGCAGCCATCTGTAGGGCGAGTTCTTGAACTTTGCCTGTGCCAACATAATGGGTCGGGTGAACACGATCAAGGTTCTGGGTTATTAACCCGGCAAAAACGACACCGCAGGCTTCGGTCAAAGCCCTCAGTTCCTGCATGGATTCTTCAAAATGCATGTCAGACGGGGTACAGACTCCCATGAGCAAGGCCCGTTCTATAGGGTCGTTCTTGTATTCGGCAAAAATTTGGGGCATATATTGGTTACCTCAGTCATTGTGGTTCTCCGGGATCCACGGTGTTGCCCGCACTGGTTTTGCCCGTTTTGGCTTTACCTTGGATTTCCGGGACAGGTGTCCTATCGTTTCTGGGAAAATGTTGTTTCGTATTGCTTTCTGTTCCGTGAGGGTCACGGGGATCGGGTCGACGCATGCCTTTCTTGGCCATGATGGAGTCCTCCTTGGATTAGGATGGGTATTGGCGGTTCTTCTTCTAGCATGCGCAGGAACGTCCAAAAACATTATATCATGTTGCAAACAAGTCGCAAACAGAATAAATTTGAAATGGACCGAGGTGAAGTCTTGGGTGAAGTCTTGTCGGATAGATCAAGAATCTTTTCGGAATTCGGACCGGCGGGTTATTTTATTTTGAGAAAAGACTTGTAAACAATGGTTAAGCACGTTATGATTAGACAAAAGACCAGATGAAGTGAACAAGATTTTGCGGGCAGGTCGCGTGGACAGAAACGGAGTAATCAGATATGGAGGAGAACAAAAAAGCAAACATAACTCTTTATGCGGTCATAACGGACTTCAAGAGAATTAAGGAGATTTTGGTTACCCAGTTTGCCGATGTGACTGCAGAAGTCGGGAATCTCACGCCTGACGCAAACGGCGCGGAGACGTTTGTCATTCTTTTTCGCGACGGGACGAACCTCAAGTTGCGTATTAACAACAATCGAAAATATGTTGAACGGCATGTTGCTGGAATGAGCAATTATTTCTCCCAAGCATCGTGTGAGAACCAGACTCTGCGCCAAAATGTGCTGGATCAAATCCGGATGTTTACCTGTGTCATCGGCGGTTCTTTTGAGTTAGGCGATGAGAATCGCACCAATTTCATTATGAATTCGATGTTCGCGGTGGCCCGGGAGATTTCCGGCCTCGTGTTGATGCCGAATATGTGCTTGTATGACTATGCGGGAAAGCTGGTGTTTTCAGGCGAAGGATTAAGTGATTTAGATGATTATACACCGATCGCTCACACTTATTTATGGGCTGATGGCGAAACTGTGGATAATCCGGCTGATTTGGCCCGCAGAGACCATTCTCTGGCGTTGCTGCAACAAAGAGGTATCCCTTTTCTCCCTAATATGCCTATCGTGTTGACTGAAGAGGAAAGCAAGCTGAGGGGGCCTGAGGAAATTGCCCGCAGGTTGTTGGCTATCTTCGCGACATGCGTCACAGGTGAAGCTCGTGCCGGTGGCGAGACTTGGGAGGAATCGCAAAAATACATTCAGAGAGCCGACGAGATTCTTGGCGGTCAATTGGTTTTGTCCCATGAAGAACGCGCGTTTCTGGATAAGAAGGAGCCTCGGAAGTCTGACTTGGCCAGTTTCAGCTGGCGGTATGAGTGTTGCCATGTCCTCATGTGGGCTTTGGGGATTCTGGACGAATTGGGGTATCCGGGGCAATCCTGCGATGTGGCGGGAATGGCAAAAATCCTCTGGCAGATAGAAAGCCTTCAAGAGTTTCTCAAATCGGCTCGACCGTGTACAAAAAGCGAAGTTCTCGATAAAGCCGATTTGATTCTGCGCTATGACTGGGCTTGTGTGGATGCCCAGGTCGGCAACCGGGAATATCCGGCAGGACTGGACGGCGGGGTGGTGTATGAATGGCATCGCGCTTTTAATTGGCTAATAGGCGTCAACGATTCCTTATAAGACCTTTTATTTAGGAGGATTTTGATTAATGGGAGACCTTTTCTCGTTTTTGATTGATTTCGTGCTCCATATAGATGAGCATCTTGGAGAAATCATTGCTGCATACGGGTTCCTGACCCATCTTATTCTGTTTATGATTGTTTTTTGTGAGACAGGTTTGGTGGTCACACCTTTTTTGCCCGGGGATTCCTTGATATTTGCGGCGGGGGCTTTTGCGACGCGAGGTGATCTCAATTTGATGGTGTTGTGGTTTCTGCTTCTGTTTGCCGCTATTTTAGGCGACACAGTCAATTATCATATCGGTAAAGTTTTTGGACATAAATTGGTGAAGCCGGATTCCCGCTTTATTAAGCAACGCTATATTGAACAGACAGAACGCTTCTTTGACAGACACGGCGGCAAAACAATCATTCTCGCTCGGTTTGTCCCTTTTGTCCGCACTTTTGCTCCTTTTGTGGCGGGAATTGGACGGATGAGATATTCGTACTTTCTTAGCTATAATGCTCTAGGCGGGTTTGCTTGGGTGACGCTTTTTCTCTTTCTGGGATTCTTCTTTGGGACTATGCCAATCGTTGAGAAGAATTTTTCATTAGTGATTTTTGCGATTATTGGGATTTCTGTTATGCCACCTATTGTGACCTGGTTAAGAGCCCGATTCGCAAAGAACAAGAAATCCTGACGGGCCGCGTGTCACGGGCATGGTAATAACAACAACATAAAAAGGGCTTAAAGCCCTTGAGATGTCTGGTGCCGAAGGTCGGGGTCGAACCATTTAAGTGATTTGGATTGGTTGGAGTACGAGGCTCATCAGATCTTGACAATACGTGTTAATACGTGATACAATAAGATCAGGAGGTGAGGAGATGACGGCCAAAGAGCTCAAGCGAAAGCTTAAGGCCGCAGGGTGGCAGCTCCACGAAGGAGCCAAACATACCTTAGCCACCAACCCGGATTTCCCAGGGGTGAAGATTACGATCCCCCGCGGATCAGGTCAGATACCGAAGGGAACCTTGGACTCAATCCTGAAGGCTGCGGGACTGAAATAAGCCCCGCCATTTGGGCGAACAATATAATCTTAGACAAAAGCGAGGTGAAGAAATGAAGTACGTGTATCCGGCCGTTTTGTCTCCAGATGATGGCCAGATTGGCGTCGACGTCCCCGATCTTCCCGGGTGTTTTTCCTACGGGAAGGATATCGCGGAGGCTTTGCTGATGGCTAAAGACGCTATTGAAATGTGGCTCTGGAATGCAGAGACCGAAGGCCTTGAGATTCCTGAAGCCTCCTGCTTCTTGGACGGCTTAAGCGAAGAAGACACCTTCACTCTCGTCGTTGCCGATACCGATGCATGGCGGAAAGCACATGACACCAAAGCGGTAAAGAAAACGCTGACCATACCCGCCTGGCTCAATCATCAAGCAGAGAAGGCTAATGCACCATTCTCGCAGATCTTACAACAGGGACTGAAAGAGTACCTGCGGATCGACTGAAAGCTCAAAACGCAAACCTCCTGGCAATTATCATTTGATCTGGGAGGTTTGCGTTTTAAGGGAATGGCGAATAGAAGCCAGCCGTGTTTGTTCCCCGCAAGTTCCCTAAATATTTTATTTCGTTGTAGCGCAAATATAAAAAGGGCGTCAAGCCCTTGAGATGTCTGGTGCCGAAGGTCGGGGTCGAACCGACACGTCCGTAAAGACACCGGTTTTTGAGACCGGCGCGTCTGCCAATTCCGCCACTTCGGCATAAGGTGGTTTTGATGTGGTGCCTTAAAAATATAGCATCGATTTCCTTCTTCGTCAAGTTTTCCTCAAAGATTTTCTAAGATCAGAGACATCCGCTCAGAGACATCCAACAGCAGAGACAACGTGGGCTCGTAACAGTCTCCAGGGCTTCGATGCTGTTGGGGGGGATAGATACCACTTGGGCTCGTAACAGTCCCTAGGTAGGGTTGGGCTTCGGAAGAACCCAAAAGCCCGCGTATTCACTCCCCTATTTCCAGGGCTACGTCAGGCGGGAGATTGGGTTCTCCTTCTCTCCAACCCTACCTAGGGCCTCGATGTTCTGTGTTCTTATGCTTTCTGTATTCCCCTGAATTGCTGGTTTTTGGGGCAGGGAGACTGAAATCGCACAGGCTCGTAACTCCAGATTAAGCCCCACGCTATGCGTGGGAGAACGGAATGAGCAGAAGTGATAGGTCGGATAAGAATAGCCCGGATAAGAATAGCCCGGATAAGAATAGCCCTCCTAAACTGATATAATGACAAAGGTTTCGCGGGCCAAAGTCATTGCAGAAGAGGAGGGAGTCCAAATGGACAGTTCCAGTCACGCTAGCACATACGAAGTGGAATTGCATATACCATATCGTGTTTATCCCAAAATATAGAAGGAAGGTGATGTGTGGAGAGAAGCGAATTGCGGTTCGG
>WRJI01000076.1 GCA_009778595.1 Peptococcaceae bacterium
CGGTTTCGGCGTTAGGGATTCCGAAGAGCAGGAGTTCGACCCCTTCATCGGTTTCAAAGAGCCCTTCGAAAGCAGCTAATTTTGCGGGTTGATATTCAACAACCTGGACCGTATGCCAGTGGCCGACAACCCATTGTGTGACTGAGAAAATCAAGAAAACAACAATCGCCACACGCATGGATTTCAGAGCGAATTGTTGTTTTTGTTTCTTCAACAGAAACCAGGCGCTTATACCGAGAACCATCATAGAAGCGGCGATCATGCAGCCAACTATGGTATGGGTAAAGCGGGGCATCGTGGACGGATTGAAAACCATTTCCAAGAAATTGTCGAGCAATGGTCTGCCGTATTCATCGAGAACAGGATCACCGTTCGGCAATTTTTGGTATCCGGCAGGAGTCTGCATCCACGAATCAGCAGCAATGATCAGGAACGCTGAAACGGTTGCCCCAAAAGCCACAAGGAATGCGGAAACGCGATACAATCCCTGGCTGACTTTGTTGCGACCCCAAATCAAAATGCCCATGAACGTGGCTTCCAGGAAGAAAGCGATGATGGCTTCTGCAGCGAGAGGCGCACCGAACATGTTCCCCACATAGTTGGTGTAGTCACCCCAGTTGGATCCAAACTGGAAGACCATTACGACGCCTGTAGCGACACCCATCGCAAAGGTCACACAGAAAACGTTGATCCAAAAATAAGCCAGGCGCAAATCATCTTCCGACTGAGTCTTGCGATGCTTTGCTAAAAAAATCACATTCAACCATGCCAAGCCAATGGACAAAGCGGGAAAAATAAAATGGAATGCTCCTGTGAGACCAAACTGAATGCGTGACAGAATTAGAACATCCAAAGTCACAGTCCCTCCTTAAAAAGTAATAAGTGATCAGAAACTGATCCTAACACAATTATATTTAATATCGAGAAAAATTCAAGACAGCCTGAGAGCGTTTTCGCTTTGTGCGCTATATGGGCATATTTTTCGAGAAATAAAGAATACATTGTCGATTTTCCGCATTATTTAATTTTTTTGTCCATTTATTGCCCATGTGCCGACCGGCACTCAGTAACTTATAGACGCGAAGCGTTAATAAAAACAAGAAAATCCACATTCTGAATACTGAATACTTGCGGGCAAAGCCCGCCTTAGTCGCTTATAGACGCGAAGCGTCAATAAAAACAAGAAAATCTACATTCTGAATACTGAATACTGAATACTGGATACTTGCGGGCGTAGCCCGCATTAGAAACTGTGTCGACGACGCCAGAGGAGCCAACAGAAAATAACGCTGCCGACACCTAAAGCGGGATAGAATGTCGACACCATGTTGGAAAAGCCAAAATAGGAACAAATCAGGGCAGCAACACATATTAAAAAGATTGCCGGCACTATGTTTCTGCGCGATTGGGCAGATTCGGGCAATCCGAAGAAGCGATCGCTTAATCCATAGAGCAAACTTAACGTGCTTGTATAGATTTCCAGAAACAACACGATCCCATACGCCCCCGCCAGAAATGGGTGGATCCGTGATGCCAGATGCAGCATGGGAATTTCGCTGACAGAAGTTGCAGGCAGGTCGGTGGCGAGAGCGGCAAAAATACAAAGACTGGCTGTCCCCAGCCCAAAAGCGCCCAATAAGGCGCCGGTTCTAAGAATTCGGGCCGATGATCCCGCCGCCCCCAACGTGGTCAATACCGCCAAAGTCAGCAATATGTTGTACGCGGCATAGAGAACGGTTGAGACGGGAACCCATCCTTGAGCGACAGCTTGGTGAGGATCAGCAGCCCGGGCGAAATCAGTTGGGGATAAGGGATGTTGCCAAAGCGTGAAGAGGGTTATGACCAGGATCCCAACAAGTACCAGCGGGACGATAATACTGATGGCTCTGATCACGGCACCCCGGCCAAGGAGTACTGTGACAAAAGTCGGAGCCAGAATAAGGGTGCCTCCTAACCAGAAGGGGAGTCCGAGAAACTCGTGAAACATTGCTCCGGCTCCGGAGGTCATCACCACAAGGACACCAAAAAAACTGAAACTGATCAAGATATCAAAAGCCCAATACCAAGCGGACCTGCCGAATGTTTTGGCGATGAGTTCCCGATAGACCGGCGTTCCGGCTTTATTTGCCATTTGCATGATCAGGTTACCTATATAAAAAAACAGAGCGCAGGCTCCGATGATTCCGATAAAACCGGCAGGACCCGCCAAAACAAAAAAACTCATGATCTCCTGCCCGGAAGCAAATCCGGCCCCCACCATGGAACCGATAAAAACCCCTGCTATGGTCAGGGGCGAATAGGTTTTAGCGGATGAAGCCATGACTCGCCCTCCACTCAATTGGACAATGTTACCTTCATATTGGATCTTGACATTTGCCGGTTACTTCCCTCTGGGTCCTTTACCCGCTCACTCATACTTATGTTGACAGGCCACCGATAACAACCGAGAATAAACATTTCGCCAAAAGGAAATATTAGGAAGGATTCTTCATACTATTTTGAGGGGTGAATTAATATTGTCTGAACAAGAATATCGTGTTTTTACACGTCAATACGCTGATGAATTAAGCCGGCGCGTCCGTCGGTTGTGCACAGAAGAAGAGTTGCCGCTAAATTATTCTGAGGATCTTCAAGGGGAAACCTTGGCGATGACTTTTACCTTGCCCGATATGCTCAATGCGACGCGCAAGGAGAATATCTTGTGTCGCATCCAAAAATACTATTTCATTCAGGCCTTAATCGATGTCGTACAGGATTGCTGGGAGCAACCTCAGGTCTATGCTCGCTTGAAAAAGATTTTTGAGTGGAGCGATGAAGATATCGGTACCAACGGAAATTCCATTATGAACAAACTCAATTCGGGCGAGCGGGGCAGCAAAGATTTGCGAGGCAAGTTTTTGGCCCGAGAACTCATCGCATATTTTGAAGAACAAAACGATCTGGATATCGAAGGCTACTTGGATTTCCGCGGCAAAACTTACCATAATGTTTTAGCCCGGCAGGTAGACAGTGCTGTAGCCGAACTGCAGATGGAGGAAGAGGAAAAATCTTCTCTGGAACTCATGCGAAACATTTTGCAGCGCCGCCCGGAAAAGTTTACTGTTCTTCATATGAAATTGCTGAGTTCGGACGATGTCAGTCTCTGGTCTTCCCGGGGTCGTCCATTAGGAATATCCGAAGAGGGTGAACCCTGCGAATCCGATGTGTCCAGATTAGGCGAACCGATCGAAGACGTGCTGGTACCGATTCTGTATCTTTACGGTCCACGGGAAATTGTATTGCACGCTTGTCATATGTTGCCTCAAACCTCTAAGGAAATCCTCGCTGTTTTAGGGGTGTTGCAGAGTGTTTTTGGCGAGGATTTCCGGATATGCCCGGGTTGCGGGGATTGTTTTCTCGCTTAGCGCAAAAATGAGCCTTGCGCAATGACGTTATGAATACTATAATCTTACTATAATTAAGAATTCCAGCAAGTGAGAAGCCTGATCTCTTTCATCAGGGATTGGGACAGAAGGAGTGCGGATGGTAAAAGTATGTCTTTTGGATGGTACGGTGCGATATGTTAACGAAGGCAGCACAATTCTGGATTTGGCCTCTTCTTTATCGGAGGGGTTGGCTCGCCGCGCGATTGCGTGCAAAGTGAACGGAGACCTGAAGGATCTGTCCTTTCCTTTGACGAGTCAGGGTTCTCAGTCGAACTCTGAGTCCGGTCAGGATTCTCGGTCGGAGTCCGATCCGCATGTGAAAGTGGAAATTCTAACTTTGGAGAGTGAGGGTGGCGATGGGTTGGACGTGATGCGCCATTCCACATCGCATTTAATGGCCCAAGCGGTGCAAAATCTGTTTCCGGGGACCCGATTGGCAATCGGGCCGGTTATCGCCAACGGGTTTTACTATGATTTTGATTCTGAGCATGTGTTTGTACCGGAGGATTTTACCGCCATCGAAGAAGAAATGAAACGGTTGACCCGGGAGGATCTCCCGTTGCGACGAGAGGAGCTTTCCCGGGAGCAGGCTTTATCTCTTTTTCGTGAGAGAGGGGAGCCTTATAAGGTTGAACTGATTAATGATTTGCCGGCTGATGTTGGAATCTCGGTTTACCGCCAAGGATCTTTTGTTGATTTATGCGCCGGTCCCCATGTTCCGTCTACAAAAAGACTTAAGATTTTTAAACTCCAAAGTGTAGCCGGAGCTTATTGGCGCGGCGACGAGAAGAATAAAATGTTACAGAGAATCTACGGTGTCGCTTTCGCCAAAGAATCAGATCTGACAACATTTTTGTTTCGGCTGGAGGAAGCCAAACGCCGGGATCATCGTAAACTGGGCGCGGAGCTGGATCTCTTTAGTCTCCATGAGGACGGCCCTGGATTTCCTTTCTTTCACCCGAAGGGTATGATTCTGCGCGGGCAATTGGAGGATTTTTGGCGTAGGGAGCATGCTAAAAGGGGATATCATGAGATTAAGACACCGATCATACTTAGCCGCTCTTTATGGGAACAGTCTGGGCATTGGGATCATTATAAGAATAACATGTATTTCACCGAGATTGATGACAGGGATTTTGCGGTGAAACCGATGAATTGCCCGGGGGGCTTGCTCATTTACAAGAGCAAGATCCACAGTTACCGGGAATTACCCTTGCGTTATGGTGAATTAGGGTTGGTACACCGGCATGAGTTGTCGGGAGTGTTGCATGGTTTGTTGCGGGTTCGGAATTTTACCCAGGACGACGCCCATATTTTCATGATGCCGGAACAGGTTACTGATGAGATTGTTGGTGTCATTGAGTTGATCGATTATTTCTATAAAGTGTTCGGGTTTGACTATCATGTCGAATTATCAACAAGACCGGAGAATTCTATGGGATCCGATGAAACCTGGGAAATCGCGATCGAGGCGCTGGAGAAAGCCTTGATTATCAAGGGTCTGGACTATAAAATTAATCCTGGGGATGGTGCTTTCTATGGCCCCAAGATCGATTTTCATGTGAAAGATTCTTTGGACAGAACCTGGCAATGCGGGACAATTCAACTGGATTTTCAGATGCCGGAGAAATTCGATTTGAGTTACATCGGTGAGGATTCTGAGAAACACCGTCCGGTCATGATCCACCGGGTTGTTTACGGAAGTCTGGAACGTTTCATAGCTCTGCTGATCGAGCATTACGCCGGGGCTTTCCCCACATGGCTGGCCCCTCTCCAGGTACGGGTGCTTCCCATCAGTGATCGCCATCACAATTATGCCGCCGATGTGGTATCCCGTTTGCGGGAAGCTGATATCCGGGCGGAAGTTGACAGCCGCCGCGAAAAAATTAACTACAAAATTCGAGAAGCCCAGACAGAAAAGATTCCCTTTTCCCTCATTATTGGTGACCGGGAAGTTGAAGAGAACCATATAACCGTGCGACGTTACGGTGAGACAGAGAGTATGTATACCACCTATCAGGAATTTGTTGATTCAGAGAATTGGCGTATGTATAAGTAACCGGGCAAGGAGTGAGAACAATCGATAACAGTTTGCCGACTGCCAATCAAATCACCGCAACTCCCATCAGCAAGACTTATACCGGTTTTGCTCTGGTTGTAACGGTTGAGACTAAGGAAACCCGTGAGGGGGCCGCGTATTTGCAGTTGTTGTTAGGCGATCGGAGCGGTCAGGTGGCCGGCGTGCTTTGGGACATGAAAGACCAGGATGTTGAGGGGATTGAGGTCGGTTCTCTGGTGAAAGTTCGTGGTGTGATGGGGGAGTGGCAAGGCAAAAAGCAGCTGAGGATTCAGAAGATTCGGCTAAGTCAGTCCACCGATGACCTTGACGCCTCAGATTTCGTGAAATCAGCCCCCGAAAGCGGCGAATCGATGCTGGCTTATGTTCACACTGTTGTGGATCAGGTTGTTCATCCGCAAATCCGGACACTTCTCAAGAGAATCCTTGGGGAGCGGCAAGAAGATCTCCTTATTGCCCCTGCGGCCACCCGGAACCATCACGCCGTTCGTTGCGGTTTGTTGTATCATATTACAACCATGTTGCGGGCCGGACTGGCATTGCTTGAGGTTTATCCTTTTTTGAATAAGGATCTGGTGATTGCCGGGGTTGTTTTGCATGATTTAGCCAAACTTGACGAATTGGTCGTTAACCCCCTGGGGATGGCTTCTGAGTATAGCAGAGAAGGAACCCTTCTAGGACATCTGGTTATGGGCGTTATGGACATTGATCGTTTAGGCCGCGAGATCGGCTTGGACCGGGAGATGGCTTTATTGCTTGAACATATGGTTTTGAGCCATCATTATGAACCGGAATTTGGCAGTCCAACGCGCCCCGCTTTTCCCGAAGCAGAACTCCTGCATTTTCTGGATATTCTTGATGCCCGGCTCTATGATATGAAACAGCTGATAGATACCGTTGATCCCGGATCTTTTTCCGATAGAATATGGCGGCTTGACAACCGGAAAGTGTATCGGCCAAAAGAAACCCGCCCCGGCTAAACAGGTACATCGAAAAAGTTTTATGACAAAAAAAGCGAGGATGAGAAAATGCCCAAAAGTAATTCCCCCTTTCCCGATGACTTCATATTTGTTGAACCTTATGGAAATACCGATGTTGGTGACAATCCCGGTGACAACGAACCTATCAGCAGTTTTGAGCAACAATTCGGAGGGGTGGCAGATATCAATAAGAGACCCGGCGCCCCGCCGGAATCCAGGCAACGATCCGGGAATAACGATGGTCGTGGCGGCAACAACAAAAAGCAGAAAAGGATTTTAATTCTTGTGTTGACGGCGATTGCCCTGCTTGTGGTTGTCGCCGCCATCGCGCTGATTCTTGGAAATTCCTCTCAATCAATCAAGCCGGTTATGACCAATCCAACGAAAGATATCGCGCTGATTACAGGAATCGGCGGATTGGAAGATCCTGTTTCCGCGAGTCTGTGGGAAGGAATTGAGGAAGCCGGCCGTCAGAAAGGCTTGACGGTGACGTATATTGTTCCGAAGGTGGACACAGAGAAGGAATTCAACAGCATACTGGACGAAGCCTGTAAGGAATATCAAACCGTGGTTTGTTATGGGCAACACCTGGCCGATAATTTACTGATTAAGGCACAAACCTATACACAAACGCGTTTCATCTATTTTGACGGTTCTGTTTTTACGGGTGAAGGAGATACTGCGACATTAGCCAACGTATTAGAAGTGGGGTTCCGTGTTGAAGAAGCCAGCTATCTGGCCGGCTATATGTCGGTCAAGATCAGTTCGAAGACTTGTCTCGGGTTCATCGGCGGCAGGGATGAACCGGCCATGCGCTCCTATTATGGGTATTACGCGGGTGCCATGTATGCCAATCAGGTTACTGAGATTCGCTCGGGTCTGCCCGGTTCTTCGTCCGACGGAAACAAACGCATGAAATCTCTTGCGTCGGATCTCTATAAGGACGGTGTCCAGATTATTTTCTATTCTGTTGACAACGCCTACGGCCAAGCCATTAAAGAAATCGCTCAGCAGGAGAAAAAGAAGGTGATCACGTCTGGGGGAGTCCCGAAGAATGCCGGTTCCGAAGTTTTAACAACTGTTGTAAAAAAATATGATATCGTTGTGAAGGACATCTTGGAGAAATCCGCGAAAAACACACTGACGTACGGCGAAAGAGTATACTATGGTTATACTGAGAACGCTTTGGAATTGATGAAACCGGCCACAAGCGATGTCAGCGATTCTTTATGGAAACAGGTTGAAGATCTTCGCGGCAGGGTTGCCAACGGCCAGATAAAGGTTCCGGGAACCAAAGAAGAATTCGAAAGCAAGAAGTAAGATGTTGTCAGCAAGGATTCAGAACGTTTGAGGAATAGGGGATAATCTATGAATGAATTCGTCAAGTGTATCAGGTTGACGGTGCTTGTCGGTATTGCTGTTGTGGTTGGGTTCGCCGGTTTGTGGGGATTGTCCGGTTGCAACAGGGCTTTGGACAAGCTCAATGATTCTGTGAATGACGCTGTCACAGCCAGCCTTATTGTGAACGGCGCGGAAATCAGTGAAAAATGTCCTGTTCTCTTTAGCGGGGATACCCTTCTTGTGCCCTCTGTCGGCATTTTACGCGAGCTCGGGGTCGTTGCCTTGGAGCCATCCGAAAAGAACACGTTATTAGCTGTGACTGCGGATCATACTTTTCTGCATGTTCCGGGAACGAATGAGGTTATGGTGGACGGACAAGCTGTGGTTATGGACCAGCCTTCTGTGGTCGAAGACGGCGAAATCTTTCTGGAAGTCTCGTTATTTGAAGAAATTATGGCAGCGAAGATATCAAGCGATGCCGATGACATAAGGATTGAATTCGCTGAATCCGGCGAAATTCAAGGTCTTCTCGATCTTAATGAGCAGGAAAAAGTTGCTTATTTTCTTCCGGACAGGCTGTTCAGATACGCCGATTATGCCATGAAGCACCCGGAACTGGATGCAGAAAAGGCGGTGATTTATGTTAACGCGGATCTGGACAAACCCTTCTACTCGGATATTAAACAAATCACCGAACCGGAATATCTTTTGGTTCTCTGCAACAAATACAATCAATTGCCAAGGGACTATCAGCCGAAAGATCTTAAACCGATGGGCTACGGCTACTTTCTGCGGGAAGACGCGGCGGAGGCTTACCTGGACATGATCAAGGCCGGAGCCCAGGACAATCTGTCATTTCAGCTGAAATCGGCTTTCAGAAGTTATGATACCCAGGCGGGGCTCTACAACAGTTCAGTTTCCCGCAACGGCAAGGATCACGCGGATGTAGCCTCGGCGCGGCCGGGGCATAGCGAACATCAGACCGGGTTGGCTCTTGATGTGACACAACCTACCGGAGACTATTCTTTATCGGTGACTTTTGACCAAACGCTTCAGTTTGAATGGCTGAGCAAGCATGCCCATGAGTTCGGGTTCATTCTGCGGTATCCGGCGGACAAAATCGATATTACGGGGTTCATGTATGAGCCTTGGCACTATCGGTACGTTGGCAAAGAGGTGGCCGCTGAGATCTATCGTTTGGGGATTTCTTTTGATGAGTACGTGGCGACCCATCTGATCGGGATCGATGAGTCGCTTAGGTTGCAACAACATCAATAAAAAACAAGAAAGCCCACATTCTGAATCCTGAATACTGAATACTGGATACTTGCACCCGAAGACCGCGTTAGGATTTGCATTCTATGAACCATATGATATAATGAACATTCAGATGGACGGATCATTCAGTTAACATGGTCTTGTGTATGAAAAATCTTAGACTATGCAAGAAATCCACCCTGCTCCACAATGATGGGGCCATTTGTCCGGAGGGAGGTGAAGAATATGCGTGGGTACGAAGTGATGTACATACTTCGTCCGGATCTTGAGGAAGAAGCCACCAAAGAGTTGATTGAACGCTTGTCGGCTGTGGTTACCGGCCATGGCGGCGAAGAATTGCGCGTCAACGAATGGGGAAAACGCCGGCTTTCTTATGAGATCGAGAAGTTGAACGAAGGCTACTATGTACTGTTTAATTTCAATGGCGAAGCTGAGACCGTTTCAGAATTGGAACGCAATATGAGGATCTCAGAGAATGTCATCCGTTTTATGACAATCAAAGAAGAAGAGTGATTCTGAATAATTCCCGCGAGAGGAATTCTGTTTTGAGAGGAGAGATGTTATGTTAAATCGTATTGTTTTGATTGGAAGGCTTACGAAAGATCCGGAACTCAAGTACTCCCAAGCCGGTGTAGCTGTGACGAATTTTACACTGGCGGTGGATCGCAGCTATAAGAATTCGAAAGGGGAGAAAGAAACAGATTTTATCCAGTGTGTTGTTTTTCGGCAGCTGGCTGAGCTCTGTGCCAATTACCTGGCAAAAGGCAAACTGGCGGCAATAGACGGAAGCCTCCAGATTCGTTCCTTTGAAGGACAGGACGGACAACGCCGTTGGGTGACTGAGGTTGTCGGCGATAACGTGCGGTTCCTGAGCCCCAAAGACAGCAGCGGAGCGCCGCCATCATATAGTAGCAGCCCTAGCGAAGAAGTTCCTTTCATGGATGAAATCAGTTTAGATGATGATGTACCGTTCTAATGCGGTCTTCGACCGCAAGTATCCAGTATTCAGTATTCAGGATTCAGAATGTGGATTTTCTTGTTTTTATTGATGTTGTTGCAACCTAAGCGACTAATGTCTGGTATAAAAGGAGGCTATTTATTTGGCTAATGTAACCACCAAAAAAGACCGTAACCGCCGTCCCCGCAAGAAAGTCTGTATTTTCTGCGTGGACAAAGTCGAGAGTATTGACTATAAAGACATTCAAAAACTGAATAAATTTGTAACAGACCGCGGCAAGATCCTGCCTCGGCGCGTTTCCGGCAACTGTGCCAAACATCAGCGTCAGGTGACGATTTCGATTAAGCGAGCCCGGAATATTGCCCTCATGCCCTATATCAAAGATTGACTTGCGCGAACCAAGCCAACCGAAGGGGGGTCCCTTTCGGTTCCGCTTTCGGTTCAGCGCTTAACGACTTAAGCGGCCTGATTCGGCCGCTTTGGTTTATTTCCCCGGATCCTTTTTGCCACGGACAGGGTCTTTCAAACTTGCTATGGGGGTGGATCTCTTGCCAAATCACTTAGAAGTTGATGTCACAAAAAACTCTCGGGCTATTGAACGTCTGAAAGCTGAAATGATGAGAGCTCACTGGCTCTTTCATAACGGTGCCGCCACAGCTTCTGAGGAACAAATCTTGGAGGGACTGGCAAAAACGGTTGGACTCAGCTATTTGTTGGTTCGTCGCCTTGGCTTTGATTTCTCCCAACTGGATAGGGTATTATATAAACAGATTATGGATTGGCAGCTTGAAGACGAGCTGGTTATTGAGCAGGAATGGGGGGACTGCGGCCAATTGATGGATTATCTTGCGCCGGAGGAATAAAGAATGTTTGGCACTGAGCCATATCGGCGAAGATACGCACGAAAATTTTATTTGCCGGTTGGCGCGTGTCGGCAGAGAAAGTGGAGGAAATTCATATGAAAATTATCTTGCGGCAAGATGTGAAATCACTGGGATCCCGCGGCAAAGTGTGTGATGTTTCTGACGGATACGCCCGAAACTATTTGTTCCCCCGAGGTCTGGCCGTGGAGGCAACCTCCGGAAACCTTAAAGACATCGCCCACAAAAAAGAGTGCCAGGATGCGCGTCTCCTCAAAGAAAAAGACGCGGCGGAAGCACTGGGCAAGCGCCTGAAAGAAACCGACGTGGTTCTGAGCGTAAAATGCGGAGAGAAAGGCAGGTTGTTCGGTTCGGTCACGACAAAAGAGATCGCTGATTATCTGGCTTCCGAGTATAAAATCGTTCTTGACAAAAGGAAAATTGAATTGAAAGAGCCAATTAAGGCTTTAGGGTCTTATAGGGTTACGGTACGTTTGTTTCCGGAGGTAAGCTGTGAGATGACAGTGAAAGTGGTTCCGGCAGTTGACAGTTAGCCGCAATGGATCATTTGGGGGAGGGCATGGCTAATGGATGATCTCGGTATCGCTCTGAGTGAGGAGCAGCTTAGATTGAATGTGGATGCGTTGTATGCTGTTCTGTCGAATTTCTATGGAGCAGATCGCCTCGTTCTTAAGGCGAGCAAGCTGGAAGCTCTGCGGTATCTGCGTTCATCCGACATTCCTGAACGTGTGGTGGGTCTGCAAAAAATCATTAATGAAGATCCGACAGATCCTGTGTTACCGTCCTTGGAAGAGGTTCCGGCGATCTTGAGTTCGATTGAGAATGTTTTCGCTGAACGGATAGCCCGTAAAAACATTGAAGACCGCCTCCATGTAGCGGTTGCGGAGAGAATGCAGGAACGGCAGGATCAGTATTATTTGGATATTCGATCCCAGGTTCTGAAAGAGTCCGCGGGCCCGGAGAACGCCCAGACCTTAAAGAAACTTGCTCATCTGGAACGTATGGAACAAAACCAGCTGATGTCTTCGGCTCTGCGGGTGCTGCGGCCTCAGACTCCCGATGAGATTATTGGGCAGGAAAACGGTATGCGCGCTTTGTTGGCCCGTTTAGCGACACCGTTTCCTCAGCATATCCTTCTCTATGGCCCCCCCGGTATCGGGAAAACGTCGGTTGCCCGGGTCGCTTTGGAAACTGTGAAGAAAATGGCTGACAGCGCTTTCCGTGAGGATGCGCCTTTCGTGGAGGTTGACGGATCGACTCTGCGTTGGGATCTGCGGGATGTCACGAATCCTTTGCTGGGTTCCGTACATGATCCAATTTATCAGGGAGCCAGGCGGGATTTAGCTGAAACGGGTGTTCCCGAACCGAAACTGGGGCTGGTTTGCGATGCTCATACAGGAATCCTATTTATTGATGAAAT
The DNA here is from genome assembly GCA_009778595.1 of Peptococcaceae bacterium. Taxonomy (GTDB): domain Bacteria; phylum Bacillota; class Desulfitobacteriia; order Desulfitobacteriales; family Syntrophobotulaceae; genus WRJI01. The sequence goes on from WRJI01000076.1 coordinate 12,361, forward strand.
TGGAGAAATGGATCCCATATTGCTTAACAAGTTGCTTAAAGTGCTTGAAGATAAGCGCGTCTACTTTGAATCCTCTTATTATGATCCCCATGATTCCCATATACCCCTTTACATAAAGAAAATGTTCGATGAAGGGGTTCCGGCTGATTTTATCCTCATTGGGGCAACCACCCGCGATCCCCAAGAATTGAACCCGGCTATCCGGTCACGGTGCGCGGAGGTATTTTTTGCCCCGTTGGAACCGTCCCATATTGAGCAGATTGTCCGTCAAGCCGCAACAAAACTTGATGTCCGGATTGAAGAAGGTGTTCCTGAACTTGTGGCTGAGTATGCCATTGAGGGACGCAAAGCGAATAGTGTCCTGCTGGATGCTTATGGACTGGCGAGATATAACACCGGCGGGCCGAAACAGGCGCAAGACCAGAAGCACGAACAAGCGCAAGAACAGGAACAAGACCAGAAGCACGAACAGGCTCAAGAACAGGAACAACAAACAGGAAGCGGAAACCGTGTTGTTGTAACGGTGGAACATGTGCGTGAGGCTTTACGATCGGCTCGATTGACACCATTCAGTTCGAAGATCCCAAAGGAAGATCAGGTCGGCAGAATCATGGGGTTGGGTGTAGCCGGTTTCCTGGGTTCTATGTTGGATATTGAGGCACAGGTTTATCGGGTTCAAGAAGGCAGGGGACAGGTGCGTTTCAATGAGACTGCCGGCAGCATGGCCCGGGACGCGGTGTTTAACGCGGCGTCTGTTATCAGGAATATCACCGGGCATGATATGCACGATTATGATATTCATCTGAATGTTGTGGGGGGCGGGCGCATCGATGGTCCCTCCGCTGGGTTAGCGGCAACTTTGGCTATCTACAGCGCTTTAGAGGATGTTCCTTTGCGTGCCGATGTGGCTGTCACCGGAGAAATTTCGATTCAGGGGCGTGTCAAAGGGGTTGGCGGAATCCCTGAGAAATTGTTCGGAGCCAAACTGGCGGGAGCCGAGATCGTCCTTATTCCCAGGGAGAACCTCCCCGAAGTGCCGTTAACCTTAAAAGGGCTTGAAGTTGTTGCTGTTGAGACAATCGAGGAAGCCATGGCCATAGCCTTGAGAGGTGAGATTCGTGGTTGATCTGAAGATTCCTCCCCACAATTTTGAAGCTGAGCAAGCTGTGTTGGGGGCTTTGTTGCTTGACCCCCAAAGGAGCAGCCTTGTCTTCGAGTTTGTCGCGGCAGAAGATTTTTACCGGGACAATCATAGAAATCTGTTTGTCGCCATCCGTGATGTTTTCGAATTAAACGAACCGGTGGATTTGGTGACAGTGGCCGAACAACTGCGCCAGAACGGCCATCTGGAATCCTTGGGCGGTATCGGCGTCATTGCTGAGATTGCCGGCTCCGTTCCGTCGGCGGCTAATGTGGAACCTTACGCACGCATTGTTGCTGAGAAGTCTCTGCTGCGTCGATTGATTAAGATGGCGGATACAATTCAGGCCAGGGGTTACGAGCCGGGGCAGGAAGCTCTGACACTGCTGGAAGAAGCGGAAAGCATGATACTGGAGATTTCCCGAAAACAGACTTCGGAAGGATTTGTAACACTCCATGATCTGCTGATCAAGACCTTCGCGAAAATCGAACGGCTTTACAGCAACAAAGATTCTTTAACAGGGGTTCCCTCGCATTTTCGTGATCTTGACCGGATGACTTCCGGCTGGCAGGCTTCTGATCTGATCATCATTGCCGGGCGCCCGTCCATGGGGAAAACAGCGTTGGTTCTCAATATGGCTCAGAACGCGGCCATTAAATCCCAGATCAGTGTGGCCCTTTTCAGCCTGGAGATGTCGAAGGAACAGTTGGCTCAACGTATGCTTTGTTCTCAGGCCCGGGTTGATCAACAGCGGGTACGGACCGGCCATTTGGAAACATCAGATTGGAAAAAACTTGTTGACGCTTCTGCCCCGTTATCTTCGTCATCAATCTTTATCGACGATACAGTGGGGATATCCTTGCCGGAACTGCGTTCCAAGGCGCGCCGGCTCAAAATGGAAAACGATATCGGCCTCATCATTATCGACTATTTACAGCTGATGACTTTGGGCAACCGGGCCGAGAACCGCCAACAGGAGGTCGCGCAGATTTCCCGGGGCCTGAAAGGCATCGCCCGGGAATTGGCGGTACCGGTTATCGCCCTGTCACAGCTGAACAGAGGCGTGGAATTGCGCCAGGAAAAAAGACCGGTTATGTCTGATTTGCTTGAGTCCGGTTCCATTGAAGCAGATGCTGATGTCATTGGGTTTATCTATCGCGATGAGTATTATCATCCTGAATCTGACAAGAGAGGTCTGGCTGAGATCATTATCGCGAAACACCGCAATGGACCGGTCGGTACTGTAGAACTGGGTTTTCTTAAAGAGTTTACGTTATTTGTAAATTTTGATAGAGTTCATAGCTAAAGCGGGCTACGCCCGCAAGTATTCAGTATTCAGGATTCAGGATTCAGAATGTGGATTTTCTTGTTCTTTTTTGACGCTTCGCGTCCGTAAGGGACTAAGCGACT
>WRJI01000077.1 GCA_009778595.1 Peptococcaceae bacterium
AACGGGGTTGGCCTTTATACGCCATTATATATTTCTAATTATTGTGAGAATAGTTGTGTCTATTGTGGGTTTAGCTGTCGAAATGGGATTCAACGCGGAGTCTTGACCATGGAGGAGATGGATCGGGAGATGTCTTGTATTGCGGAGACAGGGTTGAGGGAGATTCTGATTTTAACCGGGGAAAGCAGAGCGATTTCGGGACCGGAGTATATTGGGCGCGCGATTGAACTGGCTAAGGTTTATTTTACGACCATTGGGTTGGAGACGTATCCGGTTAATGTGAATGAGTATGGTTGGTTTCGTGAGTGTGGGGCGGATTTTGTCAGTGTTTATCAAGAGACTTATGATGTGGATCGTTATGAGCGTGTGCATCCTGCCGGGGCGAAGCGGTGTTTTCCGTACCGGTTCTATGCCCAGGAACGGGCGCTCATGGGAGGGATGCGCGGGGTGTCTTTTGGGGCGTTGCTGGGGTTGGGGGATTGGCGTGAGGATGCGTTTGCCGCAGGTGTGCATGCTTTTCTGGTGCAGAAGAAGTTTCCTCATGGGGAGATTTCGTTTTCGCTACCTCGGTTGAGACCTTTTAAGCAATTGCCGGGAAGGGGCGGAGAAGGTTGTGTGGATGACCGGAGCGGTGTGTTCAAGGATAACGATGGCGGTGTGTTCAAGGACGACAGTGGCGGAACCGTGGGAGAGAGGGAGCTTTTGCAGGTGATGCTGGCCTATAGGATTTTCATGCCGTTTGCGGGGATCGCGATTTCCACCAGGGAGCGGGCCGGGTTTCGGGATCATGTTGTGGAGCTGGCGGCCACAAAGATTTCGGCAGGTGTTATGGTAAGTGTGGGGGGACATGGGATTGAGAGTAAGGGGGATGAACAGTTCGCGATTTCGGATTCGCGTAGCGTGGAGGAGATCCGGAACATGATTGATGGTCGTGGGTTGCAGTGTGTGTTCCGAGATTATATCTTTGTTTGACGGGAGGCTGTGTGTGATGAGAACGATGAGAACCAGATGAGTTGAACATGAAGGGTTTTTATGGTAGGATTTAAATGCCATTTAAGCAATTGGAGGGGATTGAGTTGAAAGTCCATCTTGAAAGTTTAGGAGTCATTCAAAATGCTGATATAGAGGTGGGAAAATTTACAATTCTATGTGGCTTGAATAATAGTGGTAAAACTTATGTTACGTATGCTATATATGGGTTTTTGTATTTTTGGCAAAACCAGTTTTCTATTAACACGGATCCAGAGATATTGAGGAAACTTAAAGGCCATGGATTTGTTGCCATGTCTCTTAAAGAATATATTGATAGTGCGCAAAAAATTGTTGACAAAGCCTGCCTTGAATATACCAAGATACTTTCCAACGTTTTTTCTGCGCAAGAAAAATTATTCGAGGATTCATTGTTTAAAATTGAAATTATGGATAATGAGATTGAGATTTTAAAAGATGAGTACAAACAGGGAATTCGAACATCTCTCTCAAAATCCCAAGTTATGATGCTGCAAAAAGGTGAAAATGAAATGGATCTGGAGGTGACATTATATGAAGATGAAGATAGCACACATGATGAAGAGATTCCTGATTACTTCCTAAAGCATACTTTAAGTAACGCTATTAAAGAAATTGTGTTTTGTTATGTATTTCCTAGAGTATACATCGCTAGCGCCGAAAGAACAGGTGCCGCTATATTTCGACAAGAGTTGAATTTCGCTAGAAATAGACTTTTAGATGAAATTGGGGGAAAAAAAGCAAAGATTGATCCGATAAAATTTTTATTTCCTCCAAAATCGGATTATGCATGGCCAGTTGATCACAACGTTGATTTTGTGAGAAAGTTAGAAACCATATCAAGGAAGGAGAGCTATTTTTCGAGTCAGTATAAAGATATAATAGAGAGTTTCACTGATATTCTGGGGGGAGACTACCTCGTTAACAAAAATAATGAGTTGACTTTTACACCGGCCGGGAAAAAAATAAGATTATCAATGGATGAAAGCTCAAGCTCTGTAAGATCTTTGTTAGATATTGGGTTTTATATAAAACATGTTGCTCAACGACATGACCTGTTGATGATAGATGAACCGGAACTCAATCTACATCCGGAGAATCAAAGAAAGATGGCCCGTTTGCTGGCGAGTTTAATTAATTGTGGAGTGAACATTTTTGTCACAACTCACAGCGACTATATTCTGAGAGAATTGAGCAATTTAATTCTTTTGAATAGGGAACTCCCTCATATTCAGAATATTGTTGATAAAGAAGGATATAAGCAAACGGAGTTGCTTAGGGCTGAGAGTATCAAGGTTTATACGGCAAAGGTGGATTTATTAAAGCTTTCGAGCAATACGAGAAGAAGCCTGCGGCAAACACTCGTTCCGACGATGATCGATAAAGAGTCGGGCATTGAGACGAGTTGCTTTGATGATACGATTGAGACAATGAATAGAATACAAGATGAAATCATGTTTGGGGAATGATTATGGAAGCGATAGAAGCTATGAAAAAGCTTGTAAAAGAATCAGCAACAGTAGCAACAGAAGCTTATTCATATGGGGATGACAGATGCTGTTGTGTCTTGGTTGAAGAGGGATCTGATTATAAAGTGACAGTTAATAATATACCTGGCGGTATTCTTGTCCTCAAATGTGACAAGTTTCCCAATACAAAGAATTTTTTTAGAGGAGCGCGTAATGAGTGCAAGTTGGCTGATTATGTGATTCTCTCGGGTGCAGATCAAGTGATTCTGATTATAGAACTGAAACGTTCTAATAATTCTTCAAATAAACATGATATTGTTGCTCAGCTTAAAGGGGCTAAATGTCTCCTTGATTACTGTGCTTCACTCATTGATGCTTATCTGAGTGAAAAGGATATTTTTAGGGATTATCAGTTCAGGTATTATAAATGGACCGCTCAGCCCCGGAAGCGTGCTTTTCGGGAAAAGGAAAAGGGAAAAAACGATAGACCGGAACAATTTAGAAAAGTAAATGGGGTAAGCATTCAGTTTAAAAAGCTACTCAGTTAATGTTGACTGGCCATGCCGGGAGATGATGGGGGTATGTCTATGTTGATAGCGATCACAAATCGACACCTGTGTAAGGGAGACTTTCTGGTCCAATTCGAAAAAATCGCCGTGGCCCGGCCCGGCGCTATTGTTCTGCGGGAGAAAGATCTGACTGAGGAAGCGTACCGGGAGCTGGCGCGTTCTTGTTCGGAGATCTGCCGGCAGAATGATGTACCGCTGATAGGACATAGTTTCATTGAGGTTTCTCAAAACGCCGGGCTGGCGGGGATTCATTTGTCATACGGTGATTTCTGTGTTTATTATGGTCCGGCGAGGCCGCCGGTTCCTTCGGGTTCTCCGGTTCCTCCGGGCTCTCCGGTTCCTCCGGTTTCGGGGAATCTCAAGTCTCATACCTCTTTCCCGCCGGTTGGTGTTTCCATACATTCTGTGGCTCAAGCCGTTATGGCGGAAACATACGGAGCTTCTTATGTCGTGGCGGGGCATATTTTTGCGACGGATTCCAAGAGGTGGCTGGAACCTCGAGGGGTGGATTTTTTGGCGGATGTTTGTAGGGCGGTGAGGATTCCTGTTTATGCTGTCGGGGGGATTACACCAAGCAGTGCCCGTGGCGCTATGGTGTGCGGTGCGGCAGGGGTCTGTGTTATGTCGTCTTTGATGCGGGCCGAGGAGCCCGAGAGCCTTATTGCCGAATACTCTAAGTTGTAGAGACTTCGTTTATTCTGCGATTTCTTGTTGAGCTTTTTTAGGCAGAGAAGCGAATAATATTCCGTAGGATTTATCGATCATGTCCCGGAGGATGTCGTCGGGAACGGCGCCGTCAAGATAGACAGAGTTCCAATGGAGCTTGTTCATATAATAACCGGGGATGATGTCTACATACTGTGAGCGCAGGAAATCACCGTCTTCCGGCAGAAGTTTGAGGGTGATAACGGATCTGCCGGTATTGTCGCTGCCTTGCAACCCGAACATTTTGCCGCCAATCATATAGCGGGTCGCTTGCCAGTCTTCTTTGTAGTCTTTGGTTGCGCCCGGTTTCTGCAGACAGTACTCGTCCAACCAGGGGTAGTTCATGGTGGCAGGCCCTCCTTAAAATAGTTTGCTTGATAATTCCAACGGCTTAGTCGCTTAGTAACTTATAGACGCGAAGCGTCAAAAAAGAACAAGAAAATCAACCATTCTGAATACTGAATCCTGGATACTGAATACTTGCGGGCGTAGCCCGCATTAGAACAAATTCAGCAGCGCCAGGCGCGGATCCGGGGCTTGGGTGATAGGACGTCCGATGACCAGAAAAGAGCTGCCGGCATCCAAGGCGGCTTGTGGCGTCAGTATCCGCGCTTGATCGTTAGCGTTGCTTCCGACCGGACGGATGCCCGGTGTGACCAGGAGAAAATCGTCCGTCTGTTGGGAGGGCCCGAATTGTTGGCGCAGAACCGGGACTTCTCGCGCTGAGGCCACAACACCGTCTAGACCGGCTTGATAAGCCAGACCGGCCAGCCTGCTGACTTGGGCGCCCATGTCTTGAAATACCCCGATTTGTGCCATTTCTTGTCCATCCATGCTTGTCAGGACGGTGACACCGATGAGAAGGGTGTTCTGTTGATGACACACTTCCGCAGCGCGGGCCATCATTTCGTAGCCGCCCAAACAATGGACGTTAATCATGTCGGCGCCGGAAGCCGCAAGAATGCGGAGTGTCCGCTGGACTGTCGTGGGGATGTCATGCAATTTAACGTCAAGAAAAATGTTGAACCCCAGGTTTTTGAATTCGTCTATGAGTTTGACACCGCTTAAGGCGTAGAGCTCCAGTCCGATCTTGAGCCAGCATCCGGTTCCTTGCAGAGCGTGAGCAAGTTCCCGCGCTTGGGAAATATCGTTGACGTCTAAGGCGACAATGACTTGGGTGATAGGATTAATGTGCGGTGGGAGGCATGGAAGTTCCGGACTCGGCGCGGGAGGTGCGGGTTCCGTTTTGTTATGAAGATATTTTCTCTCAAGAAAATCAATGGATTTCTTGGTTGGAGCCAGTCGGCGTTCATAGATATCCGCGTAAATCCGTGGTATTTTTTTGACGCGGAGGTTTCCGTCGTCTCGATCAAAGGTCGTTAAGTCCAAATCGTCGCATCGGAGCCAATCGCAGTATTCTTTGTATTGAGTGCCTTTCTTTTTCTTGAAGGCTCTGGTTATTTCCTTGAGGCCGCCCGGACCGCCGCAGTCTTCAATGATGCCATACCCTTCTCCTTCGAGGATTCGGGGAAGGTCTTTCCCCGGCAGGGTTTTGTCTATGATAATGTCCTCCAGGATGAGACGGATATTCCAGTTGTCACCGTAATCGTAACAAAAAGTTACGAAGCTTTTCGGATGGGAGATGACTTCTTTGACCTTATGTTGGGTGGCGTCAAACAAATTGTTGTCATAAGCATCGGGGGTGTCCTCGTTTACGATTTCAATGCGCCAATTCTCTTTGGTGATCAACGAGTCTTCGGGGATGCTTGAAAACTTGGCGAATTCTTCTTCGAAAAATGTTTCGGCCACACGTTGGTTGAACGTGATGTTGATGGGAGCTTCAAAGCGAAACATGTGGCTGGCTTGCATTTCGAACATCGACATGAGGATATAGCCGAGCTTGGCCATTGTGATGTTATTCAGAACCTGAAAACGGCGCCAGATTCTTGGTTTGAAATCAAGCAGCTCTGCGTAAAACTGATAAATGGGTTGTGATGCCATGGGTGTCTATCTCCTTTGTCAGCACAGGGTTCTTTCAAACTTCAATGATCTCATGAAGCAAGGTTCCCAGTATTTCGATGCCTTTCCGGATTTGGTTGTCGCTGGGGGTGGAAAAATTAAGCCTGAAGGAGCTGGAGGGCATGGTGTCGTCAACGTTGAAAGCGTTGCCGGGGACGACGGCAACTTTGCGGGCCGCGGCTTGGCGGCAGAATGCCAACATATCAACGGAGGGGGGCAGAGTCGCCCAGAGAAACAAGCCGCCTTCGGGGTGGGTGCAGGCGACAGTCCGGGGAAAGTGGGCGTCGATGCAGGAGAGCATGAGATCACATTTTGACTTATAGAGGGTTTTCAGGTGGACAAGATGCGCAGATATGTCTTCTTCTATCAAAAACCGCCGACAGATGATTTGGGTCAGCATATTGGTGTGGACGTCCGCACATTGTTTGGCGACGGTGAATTTGGCGATGACGGGTGGAGGGGCGATAACGTAGGCTAGGCGCAGGCCGGGAGCAATGATTTTGGAGAAGCTGCCGCAGTAGATGACCCGGCCGTCTTCATCAAGGGTTTTGAGGGAGGGAAGAGGGTCGCCGCAGAAGCGCAGGTCGCCGTAAGGGTTGTCTTCGACAATCATGACGTTGTAGCGATGGGCCAGATCATAGATAGCTTGGCGTTTGGCTAAAGATGTGGTGATGCCGGTGGGGTTCTGGAAGTTGGGAATGATGTAGATGAATCGGGTACGCGGGTTGTGTTGGAGGGCTTGTTCCAAGTCTTCGATGTTCATGCCGTCGCTTTGGAGTTCCACACCTGCCAGGTTGACATTGTAGGAACGGAAAGCGTTGAGGGCGCCGATGAAGGAAGGGGATTCGCAGATGACGGTGTCGCCTTCGTTACAGAGACAACGGGCGGCGAAGTCTAAGGCTTGTTGGGCGCCCGAGACCACCAGGCATTGGTCGAGGGTGATGGGCGGGAGGACGGCGTTCTCGTGAGGGAAGATTTCCTGTTGGGTGAAGAAGTCGGCGATGGTTTGGAGAAGGGGTCCGTACCCTTCGCTGACAGAGTATTGCAGGGCTAAAACGGGGGTTTCGGCCATAGTTGCGGCCATAATGCGGTTGAGGGCCTCCGAGGGAAAGGCTTGGGCGGAAGGGTTGCCGGCAGCCAAGGAGATGACGTCGGGGTCCGAGGCGGATTTGAGGATTTCGCGGATGGCGGAAGGTTGTAGAGTGGATATTCTGTCGGAAATGATGTAGTCCATTGGGTGAGCTCCTTCTACTCTTTTTGTGTTTTAGCCGGTTCTATATATAATCATATCATGGGTAATCGTTAATTGACAATTATTTATGCGAATTGGGGTTGAAGTGATGGCATCTGAGGGGTTTTGGTCTCTGCGCGAACGGGTTGTGGCGGAAAAGACTGTGGAAAAGTCGACTTTTATCGCTGTGGTTTCTCCGGTGAGGTCGTCCCGGGAGGCGGAGGCGTTCTTGGGATGTGTGCGGGAGGATTATCCGAAGGCGCGCCATTACGTGTTTGCATATCGGCTTTGGCGTGTACGGGCGGAAAAAGCATCGGATGACGGAGAACCCCAAGGGACGGGAGGGCGACCCGTGCTGGATGCGTTGGCCCACCGTCAGATTTGGGACGCTCAGATTGTGGTCGTCAGGTACTTTGGCGGGGTTTTGCTGGGGACGGGTGGGTTGGCGCGGGCGTACGGAGGGACAGCGCGATTGGCTCTTGAGAAAGCCGTTTTATCCAGGATGAGCGAATACTTGTTATTTTCGTTGCAGATTCCCTATGGGTTTCTGGATGTGTTTCGTTCTGTGTGCGGGCGGTCTCAATGGCTGATTGAGTCGGAGGTGTTTGAGGAGCAGGTGACGGTGGAGGTGGCTGTGCCTGTGGCGGAGGAGGGTATTTGGGGGGATTGGTTGGCGGAGAATGGCTGCGGACAGGGGGCGGTCCTGACTCGGGGGAGGGTTTTTCGGGGTTCCTGATAGGATAACGTTTGTAATTTGCTTAGAAAGACTATAATATAGGGGAATTGACTCTTGGCAAAAGAGAAACGGCGGGTTTTCTGCAGAAGGGTCTCCTTTGCTGCAGGGATATAACATAGAATGTAGAAAAGGCATTAAGGGTGAAAATTGGAAAAGGAAGTGGACGCGTGAAGGCGATAAACGAAATCTTGGGATTGTGCATCGTGAATATCCAAACGGCGGATGAGATTGGGAAGATCCGGGATGTTCTGTTGGATCCTGTGAGTAAGGGGATCGCTTATTATGTGCTGGCGGAACCTTCTGACTATTTTGGGGCCCGGGTGATCAATCAGAAACATGCTGTTGGGCTTGGCGGATTCGCTTTGACGGTGACAGGTGAACAGATTGTTGAGGATGTGGCGCATTGCCCGCAAGCGGTCGAGCTTCTGAAAGGTGATATCCGTGTTATTGGGACCCATGCCCTTTCTGATAAGGGTGTTCTGTTGGGGATGGTGATTCATATTTATTTTGACGAGATATCAGGGGCTATTGTTCGATATCGGATTGAGAATGGGGAAGGATGGGTTTTCGATATTGATGGCAAGGATGTCGTGACTTTGGGGGGGAGTTTCACGGTTTTTAATGATGAGAGCGAGCTTATTGGCGTGGAATGCGGGCAGGCTGGCGAGCCGACCGACAACCCGGCTCATGATGAGAGGGAACGGATGTTTTGCGATGAGTCTGATGAACAGGATCTTTATCATGAGTCGTTTGGGGTGATGAAGAACGGCGTTGGAAGTGACGAGGAACGGGTGGATGAGGCAGAACGCGATGGGCCTCGGGCCGGAAGTGACTTGAAAGTGGCTGCCCGGCCTTTGTCGGCTGCAGAAATGGCTTTGGTGAAGGCGGCGGAGTCTTTGCGCAAAAAGTATGCGACGGAGGCGTTGCGCGCCCAAGGGTTGGATTATTCTGAAGATATTCAGGCGATGCTTTCCGGCGTTGATCAGGTTTCCACGCAAGGATCCGGGGCGGCCAAGGGTGCAGGGGCGGCCAAGGGTGCCGGGGCGACCAAGGGTGCCGGAGCGGCCAAGGGTGCCGGGGCTGCCAAGGGTGCCGGGGCGACCAAGGGTGCCGGGGCGGCCAAGGGTGCCGGAGTTACCAAGGACGCAGGAACTGCCATGGGTAGCGGAGTTGCCGGTTCTGCCGGGGCTGCAGAGACTGCCGGGGGTGCTTCCAGAGGGGCCTCCAAAGGCGGCGGGGTTGCCAGGGGCGGCGGGGCTGCCAAGGATGGCGGGGTTGCCAGGGGCGGCGGGGCTGCCAAGGGTGCAGGAGTAAGCGGGGCCGCCGTTGCCGGTGTGAGGGAACCTGGTGTGAGGGAACCCGGTGGGAAGGAATTCGATGGGAAGGGAAAGAATCATGGAGCTATGGTGGCTGAACTCATCTATCCGAAAGACTTTAATCTTTTTGACAGGAGGCAGATGCAGTTTTTGCTTGGAAAAAGGCTTTCCAATGCGGTGCTGTTGGATAGTGGTGAAGTCATGGAGGAGGGTGAGTATATCACGGCGGAAATGTTGTCTCAGGTGCGAACGCGCCATACTTTAATGGAGTTGACGGCACAGGTGAGGTAGTGGGCAGCCCCTTTTATTAAGATTTTGTGCGCGAATTGGCGCGTGGGCAGTAAAGGAGGAGTGTAGGATGAGTTCGGTTGAGATTTGTGTGCTTATTTTAACACTGGTTTCGGTTCTGGTGGCGATTTATCTTATTAATTTTCTGATCTCGTGTCGTGCTACGCTGAAGAAGGCGCAGACGCTCCTTGATAACGCGGAGGAAACGCTGAGAATTGTGAATGAGAGCCTACCGGAGATTGCTGATGAAACGACACAGATTATTACCAATGTCAGTGGGTTGACAGGGAAGATTGACCGTGGTGTAGGGTTGGGGATGACGGTGCTGGAGAAGACGCCCCTTTCGGCGATTTATACAATTGTTGGTTTGGGGCGATCGGTTTCCAAAAAGTTTACGTCGAAGAAAAAGAGCAAAAAATCGTAAGTGGGCACATGGCGCAACGGGGATTTTTGGCGGAACATATCCGGCGGCCGTGCCAGATAAGCCTGTGGTGAGCGTTTCTCCAGCAGGTGTCCGGCAAGAGGCTGGTCAGATCTCTTTCCACGATGTTGGGATCTTTGCTTTGGCTTAGACCCAGACGGTTTGCCAGGCGCAATACGTGGGTGTCGACCGGCAGAGCGGGGATGCTGAAGCCTTCCATGCGGACGACGTTGGCTGTTTTGCGGCCGACACCGGGCAGGGAGGTCAGGTCTTCGAGTTCGCTGGGAACGACACCATGGTAATCGTTAACAAGGATTCGGGCCAAAGCGTAGAGGTTTTTGGCTTTGTTACGGTAGAGGCCCAGGGAGCGGATGTGTTCTTCCAGATCCGCCGGGGAGCAGGACAAGAATTCCTCCAGGGTGGGGTAGTGTTGAAAAAGATTTCTGGTGACAAGATTCACTTGACGGTCGGTGGTTTGCGCGCTGAGGACGGTGGCGACCAGCAGTTGAAAAGCACTGCCGTGTTCGAGCTCACAGCGGGCATCAGGCCAGAGTTCGCCTAGGATGTCGTATATGGTGCGTGCTTGGTCGCAAAGTGATGTCCTCATATGCTCAGGGCCCTCCGGAAAGGGTATAGGACTGGTAACTGTTCGTGCCTGTTTTCAAATAAATAACCAAAGGGACAGTGGGTCCCTTGGGATGAGCCAAATACAGCTTCTTCCCGGTTGGATTATCAGGAGAGGTTATTTCATATAAGGGGCCGATCTCCTCAAACGTTTCCGCCTCTGTATTTGAGAGATAATATCTTCTGTCAAAACACTCTACTCTGTCTGGGTTCTTGAAAGGATCCCAGACCCCGTATTTTATCCGATTCTGTAAAGATATTGCCAGCATGAGCAGAGCGGCGATAATCAGGACAATAGCTATTATTTTTTTCTTCATGTGTCCTCCTTCACTAATCACTGACCACCTTGCGGGCGAAGCCCGCTTTAGTAACTTAGGTTTCAACAACATCAATAAAAAACAAGAAAATCCACATTCTGAATACTGAATCCTGAATACTGAATACTTGCGGTCGAAGACCGCATTAGTATCGATACACGCTCCCTCCAATGAATTCCCGCAGCAGAGATGTGTTTGGGACGGCGTTTGGTTGCATGGGCCGGAAGAAAGAAAGCAGATTAAGCAAATGTTGCGCCATTTCATAAAACGGGCTGTCATGGTCAAGGGTTTTCAACAGGGGTTCGGCGTAAGGGCGCAGGATATTGAGTTCAAAAAGAAGGCTGGAGTTAAACATGATATCAGCTTCTTCCTGATAGGGGAAGACGTTCTCATCTTCGCCGCGCCGGACGCTGGGCCATTGTTTCAATGTCCGTTCGACAGGCAGGGAGCGGAAAAGATCATCCCGGACGATCCGGCGAAGCAAGCGTGTTTCGGTTGTGGCGATGCGGTTGGCTGTGTCGATGTTAAGCAGGAACAGGGCGCTGATGTAAATTTTGAAGATGGCGTATTTGGAGACGTGGAGAGTAAGTAGCTGAGGATTGAGGGCGTGGATGCCTTCGATGATAAGCACATTGTCAGGGTCCATGCGCATGTAGGTGCCAAAAGGTTCCCGGGTGCCTGTGGTGAAGTTGTATTTGGGGATTTCCACCTCTTCGCCGGTGATGAGGTTCTCCAGGTTTTGGTTGAGCAGTTCCAGATCAATGGCTTCGAGAGCGTCGAAGTCGTAATGGCCGTCGGCGTCGAGAGGGGTTTGGTCCCGATCAATGAAGTAGTCGTCCAGGGAAAGGGATATGGGTTTCAGGCCGTTGACTCTAAGCTGAGTGGCCAGACGGCGGGTGAATGTGGTTTTGCCGGAGGAAGAAGGACCGGAGATCAGGACGATTTGGACGGTGCGGCGATTGTTGGAAATGGCGTCGGCGATGGCTGACACTTTTTTTTCGTGAAGGGCTTCGGCGAGGGTAACCAATTCGTCGAAACGACCGTTGTCGATATAGGTGTTGACGCTGTCCAGTTGATTTATTTCCAGATGTCTCAACCAGTTCCGGGATTCGGCGTAGGTGGCCGATAGGTTAGCCGGCGGGATAAAGATGTTTTCCGGCGCGGATTCGCTGGGCAGGTAGAGAACGAATCCCGAATGGAAAGGGATCAGATGAAAGTCGTTGATGCCGGAGGAGGAGGACAGAGCGGGGTAAACGGAACGGTAGGTCATGTCGCCGATGCGGTAAAGGTAATAGCCTTGGTCTTGACCAACATAATTGATAGGGGAGTCGCTTAATACCCAGGTTTTCAAGGTTTCGTAAATATGAGCGACCTCACGTTTGGATATGGGGGATCGGCCCAGTTCGCAATAGAGGCCGTTAGGGATAGAGTAGGGGATATGAAGGGTTTCTTCAGGGAAAAGGGTTTCGCTCACATGAAGAAGCCCGAGCTGGAGGGTCTGGCGTTGTTGGCGGCGGGTGGTTTCGGGTGCGGGAGTCGTCATGTTATCACCTCGTATTCAAATAAGTATACTATATTCCTGGTAAAACCGCCAGCACGGATTTGCATTGGGGATGCGTGACAAATTTGTCGAATCCTGATCCATTGGATCAACATCAAAGAAGAATGTCCTGTTGGGTGGCGCAAAACCGCTTGGAGTAGAATAAAACTTTACACCACTGCTTGTATCCAAGTGGAGATCCCTATTCTGGTAAGGCGTCGTATCCGTTTGGAATGAAGTAATCTCATAAGCACTTTTGTTGATTGAATACAAATCCACCCGCAGTTTATCATCGGTGATAAAAATTGGCACCGCCGTTATGGAGATATTGTTGTTGTACCCGGTCGCGCCGATTTCCTCAAGAGTATTATAGGCTTCGAGGTTCTCAAGTTGGAATTCCAAAGATAAATTATAATCGGCGTGTTCCAATCTGTAGGGCTGATCGTGGCCAATTTCATGAGGTTTCAAGTCATACACAAGTGTTGAAAACTCAG
The DNA here is from genome assembly GCA_009778595.1 of Peptococcaceae bacterium. Classification (GTDB taxonomy): domain Bacteria; phylum Bacillota; class Desulfitobacteriia; order Desulfitobacteriales; family Syntrophobotulaceae; genus WRJI01. Next base: position 12,738 of record WRJI01000077.1, read on the forward strand.
TGCTTCCGCCTCCGGAGACACTGCCGAGATACTTGGATATTTTGCGTTGCCCGGCATGGAGGATAACATGAGGTTGCGGTGTCAAGCTGCCTCTTTTCGTGCGTTCTGTTTCTTCCGGAAGAAACTGGGCCTCATCATAATTCTTCTGCTCAAGGGTGAATATAACAGTAAGATTCTTATCTGTGGCGATAAACATCCCTCTTTCGGCTTTCATCTCAATATACAATTAGCGGATGATTTAGGTTCAGTCTATCCCGGAAAAAAATCATGTTTCGGGACATGCGCGATGCTATTGTAGATTATATAGGGTTGTATAAGCAGGATATATTTGGTTCGGATCGATAGGTAATTCATGAAAAGCTTTTATCATAAAGACATCAAAGCCATCAGTCATGCCGGGAAATAAAATATCTATATTTTCTAAGATGAGGGTTCCTTCAATGCCCAAGGCATCTATTTGATCAAAAGATAAGTCTGTAAGATAGTGAATATAGCATGATAACCCTTTCTCTGTCACCAGTGATTGCAACCCAACTATATCATATTCGCTCTCCGAGGTAGAGAGTATTGCCGGGAAAACGAACTCTTTGTTAACCCGGTTTTGAAGCTTGACAACATATTCCGACATTTCTTGTGTATTCGCATAGACAATCCCCGGTTGAATTATTTGCTGCAAAAGATTTGCGTACAGAATCGCCAGAATGGTTTTCCCTTCATTTTCTAGTTCTCTGGTCTTCGTAAAAAGCATTGCAGCATTCATGCTGTTATATGCGTATTCCCTCACGCTCAAGCCTACCAACTCCCAGGTACTGTTATAAGAAAAAACCTGCAACAGGAGATATGTTATCGCATTCTCCTGAAAAGTAGAGAGCACCACAGCCATTTCTTTCGAAAATGGCTGTATTTGCATATAATACGAATCGGTCCAAACGATCTGAGCGACATTGCTTATCGTTGAAAACTTGATACAATGAACATCCATAACAATAGGCATCTCAACCATAACTTTGGAAACATCGTTAACGATGCGGGTGAGATTATCCAAGTTTTCCAATATAGGATACCCCGACAGGGATAAAAGCTTGTTCACATCATTGTCGGATATGGCAGATATCACTTGATTGCTCAGTTCGTCTATCGTGGTCCTTGTTTCCTGAGGGATCGCATCATTTGACATACGCAGAGATCTGATTGTGTTTGTGCATCCTGATAAACTGAGAATAACTATGCAAAGAGTTGCGGTTAATATTGATGCTTTCCTAATCATATGTCTAGTCTCCCAACATTTTATATTGCATATTTTTTGTAGTATTCTGGCTATTTACTTCCTATCCCACGAGTAGCTATACTGTGTAGACATGCCGAGCGGATCAGTCGATACAGTGAACAAATAGGTTCTAATATCATCATCTGACCCTGCAGTCGAGTATCCTAAAAAGCCCATGGACCAATTTTCAGAAAACCCATTTCCTCTTCCAGTAATTAAGTGATCAGGCAACCCTGAATGCCTCTTAACAATACCCACAGAATAGCCAACGCCAACTGGAAGCGGCGAAGCTGATATTCCCACACCTGTGCCGACATGGGGAGTGTAATATGAATCATTCATTGAGATGGTTTTTGAGATTCCGGCATTAAGTGATCCTGTAACAGGATATGTCGGAGTGTAGAGGGCTACACTTAAGTCAGCTAGCCATTCATATTGCGCCATCTTATTGACTGTTTGTTGCATTGGTTGAGAAACTTGGACACCATTAAACGCGCTTGCTTTCTTGAATGCATCAACAGCCTGTGGGTCATACTGTGAATAATTAATGGCTGCAGTGTTTTCTGCCGCTGCAATTGGCATTACGAGCGCATTGCCTATCTTTGAAATTGCGTGTTTAAGTGATGTCATGATATTGTTAAGCCAGTTTGCTCCGGATGGATCGGAACGGTTCACAGAATTATTTCCGCAATAAGCAAACATATTTGTTCCAGTTAATCCGGTTTCAGTGCTAACTTGACCATCCGAGTTGATAAAACGAAATGTCTCAGGGTCATAATACCGGCTACCCAGATAATACAACCCCGTCTCAACATCAAAGTAATCCCCTCTATACCGGAAGGGATTGATGTGA
>WRJI01000078.1 GCA_009778595.1 Peptococcaceae bacterium
TTAGTTGTGGGGTTTTTTTGGGGGTTGGGTTTGTTGGGGGGGGTTTTTTGGGGGGGGGGGGGGGTGGGGGGGGGGGGGGGGGGTGAAGGGGAGGGGGGGGGTGGGGGGGAGGGGGGTGGGCAGGTATATGCTGAAGAGGGGTTCGGTGCTTTGTTGGTGAATAACGTTGGTGAGTTGGGAGAGGATGTTGTATTCTTTTGTGACGGTACTGCCGTCCTGGTAGACGATCTGAGTCTGGTTGCCGACTTTGTCGTAGTCGTATTGGGTTGTCTGGTTGTTGTTGTCTACGACCTTTTTTATTTGGTTCAGAAGGTCGTATTCGAAGGTGGTTTGCCCTGTCCAGTCATCGGCTTGTTTGAGGTTGCCGTTTTCGTCGAAGATGAAGGCGGCGGTTTTGTCGGGGGCGTCGGTGTCGGGGTCGGCGCCTTTGGCGTATGTGTTGATGGTTTCGACCAGGTTGCGGAGATCGTATTCGGTTATGGTGGTGATGCCGTCAGCGTCTATGGTGTGGGTGAGGTTGCCGTTGGCGTCGTAGTCGTAGTTGGTTTCTTGAAGCTCTGGGTTGATGGTTTTCTTGAGGAGTCCTCTTTTGTCGTATCGGTATTCAGTGATCTGTTGTTCGTTGACGTCGTGAAGGGTATCAACCCTGGTCATGGTAATATGGGTGAGCTGATCCATGGCGTCGTAGTCATAAGTGGTGATGTTGCCTAACGCGTCTGTGGCGGTTTTGAGGTTGTCGTTGCCGTCATAGGTGTAGTGCGTGGTGTGGCTGTTTTGGTCGGTGTAGTCGGTTATGCGGCTGAGGCGGTCATAGGCGAATTCTTGGGTGTTTTTTAAGGGGTCGGTTATTTTGACCAGTCGGCTTAGTTTGTCGTATTTGTATTTGGTGATATTTCCTAATGGATCGGTTTCGGTGAGCATGTTGCCGAGTTTGTCATAAGTGTAGCCGGTGATGTTGCCTTGAGCGTCTGTGATGGTTTCGATCTGCCCTGCGTCGGTGTACGTGTATGTGGTGACGGCGCCTTTGGCGTCAGTGGCGGTTTGGACCCGATCCATGTTGTCGTAGGTGAATTCTGTGGTGGTGCCGTCATAGGCTTCGTAGGCTTCGGTTATTTTTTTGATGCGTCCGGAGAGGTCGTATTCTGTGTGGGTTTTGGCGCCGCGGGCGTCGGTGTACAGGTCGGGGTTGCCGTCGTTATCGTAGGCTTGGGTTATTGTGTGGCCCAAGTCGTTTCGGGTTTCTTTGAGGCGGCCGAGTTCGTCATAGTCATAGTGGATGCTGTTGCCTCTGGCGTCGGTTTCTTTCTTGATGTTGCCGTTGGCGTCGTATTCTCTTGCGGTTTTATAGTTTTCGGCATCGATGATTTCTTTGATCTGGTCAAGACTATCGTAGTTGTATTGGATGACCCCGAAGCCTTCCGGATTATGGACGGCTTTAATGTTGTCATTTTCGTCATAGTCGATCGTCAAAAGGTTGCCGCGGGGATCGGTTATGGTTTTGAGCCGGTTCTTTTCGTCGTATGTGTAGCCTGTGGTGTAGCCGGTGGTTTCGTCAAGATGCCTGGTTTCTGTCTCGAGGTTTCCGCATGGGTCGTACGTTTTGCTGATCTTGCCGCCCATGGCGTCGGTGACGGTTTCTTCTCTGCCGTTATCATCATAGGTGTAGCTTGTGGTATAGCCGGTTTTCTCGTCCAAGTATTGGGTTTCGGTTTGGAGGTTGCCGTTTCTGTCGTAGTCGAATTCTGTGACAGCGCCGGCTTCATCTGTGACGGTTTTAATTTTGCCGTTTTTGTCATAGGTGTAACTTATGGTTGTGCCGTCGGGGTTGACTTGTGTCTTGAGGCGGTCTAATTCGTCGTATTCCAGCCCGACTTTGTTGTTCATAGGGTTGATGACGTCTGTGACGTTGCCGTTCTTGTCATATACCGCCTCTGTTACGGCTAAACGCGGTGTGATGGTTTCGAGGGGTCTGCCGCCGTCGTCGTATTTGATCTCGCTGATGTTATTCAGGGGGTCTGTGATGGATACCAATTGGTTTTCTGTGTCGTAACCGTAGATCCAGGTGTGGTTGTTCTTGTCGGTATAGGTTTCGAGGTTGCCGTTTGCGTCATATCCAAAGCCGGTGTTCCCTTTGTCGTCGGTTATTGCCGTTACGCGGTCTAACCCGTCATAGGTATAAGTGGTTTTGAAACCGCGGGCATTGGTCATAATCCAGAGCCGGCCTAGGGCGTCATATTCGTATTGGGTGACGTGGTTATAGGGGGCGGGAGCCGTGATGGTTTTGACCTTGTCCTCGCCGGTGTAGTCTATCTTTGTTGTCTGGCCTTTTTCGTCGGTTATTTCCCTGGCGCGGCCTCGGCCATCGTATTTAATGGAGCTGGTGTTCTTCTTGGCATCTGTGCTGGTTTCTAGGAAGCCTCGATTGTTGTAGGTGTAGGTTCGTTCTTTCTCTTCTTTGTCGATTATGGATGTGGGTTTGTTCTGCGTATTATAGCCGTATTTCTCAACATGACCTTCGTAATCCTTGAGTTCTTTACGGTAGCCGTTTTTGTCGTTTTCGTAGGTTTCTTCTTCGTTTTTGGCGTTGATGGTTTTTTCGAGTTTGCCGCCGGGCGTATAGACGTATTCGGTGATATAGCCTTTGGGATTCTTGATTGTTTTAAGGCGGTTTTGATCGTCATAGCCGTATTCGGTGATTTGGCCCAAGGGATCTGTAATCGATGTTACGCATCCGGCCTTGTTATAGGAGTACGATGTGGTGTAGGATTCTTTGATGCCTTTGAAGGTGTTCTCACTGCGGCTGAGAAGGTCTTTATGTGTTTCTTCTTCCTCTTCGTAGTAGAAATATCTTTTGTTTCCTTTGGCGTCGGTTGTTTCTGTGCAGTTGCCGGTTGTGTCATCGTAGACATAATGCAGCGTGGTGTTGTCTTTTTGCTTGTGATCGGTGATTTGATTATTGGCATTGTATTCAAAGGTTTCGCTGACTTCCCATTGGGTTCCTTGGGCGTATACGATTCCTTTGATATTTCCCTGATTTTCCTGATCATCGTCATACTTGTAGCTTGTGATGCTTCCTTCGCAGTCTGTGTAGGTTTCAAGACGGTTCTTTTCGTTATAGGCGTATTCACGTGTACCGAATTCATCTTGGCGGTTGAGGAGTTGGTATTTATCGTTATATGCGTAGGTAGCCGTGCTTTTGTCGGGATAGGTGATTGTGTTGATTTTCTCGTCATCATTATAGGAAATGCTTGTTACCCCTTGAGCGACGCCTCGCTCGGTAAGGCTTGAGTCAAATAGGGTTTGTTCTTTGACCCTTCTTTCATCATCATAGGATTGTTCCGCATAAAAGATGTTGTTGGATTCATTTTGATAATCAAACAGTTGGTTCAGGCATTTGTTGTTGTCATATTCGTATCGGCAGGTATCGCCGTCAATATTGGTATAGGTGCTGAGCATACCGTCAGTGTTGTATTCATATGTGACGCTGCGGTTGGTGGAGTCGGTTACAGATTTTATTTTGCCATTTTCATAGTTGAGGGTTAGAGCTCCGTTTCGGTTGCTTATTGTTTGAAGCAATGCCATTTCATTGTAGGTTAACTCTATTTTATCTCCTCCAAATAGAGTGATACTTGACAAAGTAACCCCCTGGTTCTCATAATTCAAAAGGAATTCATACTGGGTCTGATCACGATAGGTTACAATATAGACAATGTCCGAAACCCTCTCAATCGTAAAATCCCCATTTCCAATTTCATAGCTGGCTCCACCATCATTACTGATGAAGCTAATGTATTGGTTATCTGGGGTATTGAGAAATACATAGTCAATATTGACATCATTGCTGCTACGTATAACAAGCAATTGGAAGCTATAGTTATGATGCCAGCCATATCCGAACCCCCGTTCGTATCCATAATACATATATATGGGATCAGTTTCTTCTGAGAGCTGAGAGTTGTAGTACCGGGTAAATGCCAATTCAGAAGCGCCAAAAAGTTCGATATCTGTGCTCTGTTCCTTAAAAGAACCTGTGATTGAATCAACGCCGAACATTCCGTTGTTATTGACATCGGCTGCATATACATTGTTATAATAAGGATTATCGCTGTTTATTGTGGGCAGAATAGGACCAATTTGATCCTCATTATTTAACGCGGCAGCGGTCGTAGCGGCTGTAGCATTAATTGTCTGATTAATATTTCCCTCTAGCATCAAGGGGGGAAGGTCCGGAGTTTGAGTTATTGGTGCTGTTGCGACATCCTCGGCAAATGCCGGCTTCTGCGGTACACATGTGGTGAAAACTAATACGAATGCCATGAATACCGCGACTGGTTTTCTCCAAAATCTTTGAGTTTCTTGCATCTTCTTCCCCTCCAAGGTTTGATTTACCGGTGGCACGCCTTGTCCCGGATGATAGTGGTGACGGCATGATTGTAATGCACTTTTTTGACAATACTTGATGGTATAAGCTGGTAGGATTTTTGCTGCGATTATTGCTAACGCGGGCTACGCCCGCAAGGTGGTACAACCAAGAATCGTCCGCAACCGATTCCTCGGTCAGTGATCAGTGGACATAACTTGATTCTTATTTGTGACATTTTTGTGACAAAGCTAATGCGTTTTTTCACAAAGTCTTTACATATCTTGACCACTAACATAAATTATATTGGAGAAATTGCGCGTGTCAAGCCTCATTCTGCCAGATTTCGCAATATTGTATATGTTTCTCGTTAGCGCCATATGTATGTTCTATTCTTCCTATTTTGATTCTTTCACCCAACCTTTTTTCTTCCAATTCCCGCGTTCCCGCCCTACCGCCCCTACTCTCTTCATCCTTCCGCCGACCTCTCACCTCACCTTCCCAACAAACACCACTCAACAAAAGTCCTGAAAGGGGTACCCCTATACATCGACAACCGGGGCAACACATAATAATCCGTCTCCACAGCAATATCAGCAACCGCGTTGCTTGTAATAAGGGCATTCTTATAATGCTGCTTAACCACACCAACAACCGCGCTATTATACGCCCCGGAAGGATAGGCAAAAGAGGTAATTTCAATACCCAACATCGCCTCCAACTCGGCCTTAGCCTCCACGATCTCCGCTTCCATCCCCGCCAGGCTTAGTGTGGTCAAATCAGGATGGGTTCTGGTATGGCACCCGATTTCCACCAACCCTGAATCACGGATCTCTTTCAACTGTTCCACAGAAACATACAGCAACCCCCCGGGAACGGAAGACATCACATACAAACTCGCCTTAAGATTATACATCTTCAAAACGGGCAGGACATTCTCATAAAACCCCACATACCCATCATCAAACGTCAAAACCACTTTCCCCCGGAAATCCCTCTGGCGCGAAATCTCGTTCACAAACAAAGTCTGGAACCCGTTATCACTCAGATACTTCATCTGAGCTTCGAAATCATTGACCCTAATAAACAATCCCTCAAGACCCCAAGGCCTATCCCTCACCTCATGATACATAAAAATTGGCGTACGCGCATCAGAATCAGGCACGACAGTCTCTACAGCAACATGATTCTTCGCAACAACTTTCCGAGACTCAAAACTCTCCTCAATCAACGCGACCAACTCTGCAATGATTCCGATATCAATCCCGGCAGCCATACCTTCAGAGATCCCCGTCTGAGTCCCTTCCCCTCTCGCGACATCTCTTCCCACCAGACCGGCAAACCCTCTCCCGCTCTGAAACTCACACAACAAAACAAGCCCAAGCGCCACAACCACAGCACTCGCCCACACAGCCTGAACACTTCTAGCCCTTCCTACCCTCACATATATCTCCTCAAACAAAAATATCTCATCAGCTGTCAACGGCCAAAGCCTTCTCCAGATCCCTCACAATATCCTCAGCATTCTCAATCCCAACGGATAACCGAATCAAATCCTGGCTCACTCCCGCTTCAATCAGCTCAGCTTCGGACAATTGCCGATGGGTTGTGCTGGCCGGATGAAGCAGAGACGTCCGCGCGTCAGCAACATGGGTCACAATCGCGCCCAAAGTCAACCTCTCCATGAACGCCACGCTGGCCTCGCGGCCACCTTGTACACCAAAAGCGATAACCCCGCTGGCCCCGTTGGGTAAATACTTCTGGCACAACCCAAAATACTTGCTTGACGGCAAAGCGCAATAATTAACCCAAGCCACACGGGGATGGTTCTCCAGAAACTTAGCCACGGCCAAAGCGTTCTCACTATGACGCCTCATACGCAAATGCAAAGTCTCCAACCCGATATTCAGCAGAAACGCGTTCATCGGTGCCGGCGACGCGCCCAGATCACGCATCAACTGGGCCACCGCCTTAGTTATATAGGCACCCTTACCGAATCTCTCCGTATACACAAGCCCGTGATAAGACGGATCCGGCTGACACAAACCCGGATACTTATCCGGAAAACGCGACCAATCGAAATTCCCGCTGTCTACAAGAGCCCCTCCCACTGAAGTCGCGTGTCCATCCATATATTTTGTCGTAGAATGGACAACAATATCCGCGCCCCACTCAAAAGGCCGACAATGAATCGGCGTCGGAAAGGTATTGTCGACAATCAACGGCACCTGATGTTCATGAGCCAACGCGGCGAACTTCTCAATATCCAGGACAACACCGCTGGGATTCGATAACGACTCCGCGAACACAGCCTTAGTATTGGCCTGAAAAGCCTGCCTCAACACCTCAATATCATTGTCCGGATCCACGAAAGTGAACGCAATACCCATTTTCCTCATAGTCACATTAAAAAGATTGAAAGTCCCTCCATAAAGCGGGCCGGTGCTGACAATATGATCCCCCGCCCCGCAAATATTGAAAAGCGAAAAAAACGAGGCTGCCTGCCCCGAAGCCGTTAGCATAGCCGCCACGCCGCCCTCCAACGCCGCGATCTTCTGTGCTACTGTATCACAGGTAGGATTTGCCAGACGGGAATAGAAATACCCTGCCGCTTCCAGATCAAAAAGCTGCCCCATGGCGTCGCAGGTATCATATTTGAAAGTCGTACTCTGAACAATCGGCAAAACCCGGGGATCCCCACCTTGAGGTGTATGCCCCGCCTGGACACAAAGGGTATCAATATGATGATTTTTCAAGAACCTCTTCCTCCTTATCGCTTATGGTTAGCACCTTAACATTCTGACTCATAACTCCTGACTCCTGACTCCTGAATACTTGCGGGCGAAACCCGTATTAAACATGTATTTCTTCCTCTTCATGTTTGGAATACCGGTAATCTAACATCGCCTCCCGATAGACCGCCTCGACTTTACGGGCGAAAGCCAGCGCCGAATACCCGCTGACAACCTCATCGGCTTTGGTCCGAATCATACCGCGCCATTCATCGTCGAACAGAATCCTCTCCAAATGACCGGGCACCTCAGCCACATCTTCGAAAGTCACACCGCTCACACCGTTCTCAACAACACCCTCCAGACATTTATCCGCTCTCGCCAAAACCGGAACACCCGCCGCCATGGCCTCAAGATAAGTCAGCCCCTGGGTCTCCGTCTGGGAAGCGTTGATGAAAACATCCCCCAACTGATAGAACTTGCCGATCGTCACATACGGGTGCTCACCGGCAAACACCACACGATTGTTCAATCCCTTAGCCGCAACAACGTCTTCAATAACACTCCGCCAAGGCCCGTCGCCCACAATCACAAACTTAACATCCTCATGAGCCTCCAGAAACTCCGGCAAAATCTCAAAAAGATCCTCCAACTGTTTCTCCTTGGCAATACGACCAATAAACAGGATCACCTTATCATCAGGCCCAATCCCGTAATCCGAGCGCAATTGAGCCACTTCATCCCCATCGATATTCTCCCGCCTAAACCGTTCCAACATCAACCCTGTTGGAATTGTCACAATCGGCGTCTGCACGTCATATCTGTTCAGAAGATCCCTGGTTTTTTCCGTCGGAACAATAATTCGGTCACAAGCGTTGCAAAACGTGCGGCTCATCACCCGCACAGCCTTACGCGACGGCTTCTCAAAATACTTAATCCCCTTAGTCCAGTAATGAGAATAGTCTTCATATAACGTATGATACGTGTGTATCAGAGGCTTCTTCAATATCCTGGCCATAGCCATCCCGAAGGTCCCCATTGTAAACTCCGTATGGGTATGAATCACATCCAGGTGCAGTTGTCGCACCAGGAGAACGGCCTTCGGGTTGTAAGGCATACCCACGCGACGACTCGGCAACAGCAGAAAAGGCAAACTGGCGGATCTGTGCACATTAACCTCTTCTTCATCCATAAGCGGATTTGTTGTCGTAAAAACGTGAACCTCATGACCCAGCCCCTCCAGGGCGGCTTTAAGCATACCAATCGAATTGCACACGCCGTCAACAATAGGATAATACGGATCCGAAAAAAGACCAACGTTCATATTATCCTCCGTTTCTGCGCTGCCGCAAAATGATATGCGAAAGCAATCCGCAACTCAGACCCACACCCAGGCCCACCGCCAATCCAATCACGGAGTCACGCAAGGTATGGCTCATCAAATACCCGATAAAAGGCCCCAAAGTAACACCCAAAACGAGAAACATGACATAAAACAAGCCTTCCAACTCGCCCTGCTTCCGCCCGTTCTCACTCATGAACAACAACACCTTTCCTGCTTATTATTATGTCACTTTTTCAATTCTCTAGCAACACGGGATCTATTTCCAGGAACGCGCACAATCAACCGCATCCTTCCATTTTTTCAATAACCGATCTCTCATAGCCTCCTCCATCTTTGGCTCAAAAACCCGCGGCGCTTGTTGCGCCGGAATATCCGCCATACTCTCCAGCAATCCTGATCCCACGGCCGCGGCACAAGCCGCGCCCCAAGCCGTTACCTCCGGAGAAGGCGGACGTTCAACAGGGATATTGAGAATATCCGCCTGAAACCCCATAAGGAAATCATTCCGGGCCACACCACCGTCAACCAGCATAACCTTCGGCTCAAACCCGGCGTCTGCCGCAACCGCTTCCAACAACACCGCGTTCTGATAGGCGATAGCTTCCAAAGCCGCCCGCACAATATGAGCCTGTTTTGTGCCACCCGTCAACCCCATCACCATTCCCCGAGCCTGGGGATCCCAGTAAGGGGACCCTAAACCGCTGAATGCCGGTACAAACATAACCCCGTTGGTATCGGGAACAGACATCGCCGCAGGGCCGGATTGGTCACTTGTCTCAATGAACCCCATCTGTTTCAGCCATTGCACAACCGATCCCACGGTGAAAACGCTGCCTTCCAGAGCATAACAAGTTGCCTCATCCGAACTCCAGGCAACAGTAGTCAGAAGCCCGTGCCGGGAAAAACAAGCTTGGTTGCCGGTGTTCGCCAGCAAGAAACACCCTGTGCCATAAGTGTTTTTGATCATCCCAGGTTCCGTGCAGCCATGCCCCAGAAGAGCAGCCTGCTGATCACCCATAACCCCCGTGATCGGCACAGGACACCCCAGGAACCCCGCTCCCGCGTTGCCAAACCACGATGTCGAATGCAGAGCCTGCGGCAACACCCCCCGGGGAATCTTCAACCGCTCCATAAGATAATCATCCCAATCAAGGGACTTAATATTGAAAAGCATTGTCCGGGAAGCATTGGTGGTATCAGTCACATGCCTATGGTCCTCCGTCATATTCCATATAAGCCAGGAATCGACGGTTCCCACAAGAATCTCACCCTTTTCCATACGGGAGCGCAGATTCACCTGATGTTCCATCAACCAAGCGATCTTGGTTCCGGAGAAATACGGATCAAGGGCCAAACCTGTTCGTGCCCTCATTTCCTCAACCCACCTCGTATCCCGTTTCAGCGCCTCACAAAGAGGGGTACTGCGGCGGCATTGCCAGACGATCGCCGGACAGAGAGGCTGCCCCGTCAAAGCGTCCCATATAATGATGGTTTCCCTCTGGTTGGCAATCCCTAAACATCGGAGATCTTGAGCCTGCAGGCCCGAAGCCGCAAAGGCCTCTCTCGCCACTTGCCGCTGAGTCTGCCAGATCTCAAGAGCATCTTGTTCGACCCAGCCCGGCTGCGGATAGGAAATAGATATCTCCTTCTGAGCCACAGCCAATACATCTCCTGTTTCCATATGGAAAACCAGAGCCCGAGATGATGTCGTTCCCTGGTCGAGTACAAGAATATAAGGTGAATTTCCCGCCAGACATTTGCTCATATCAACAGCTTTCAATACCCAGTCTCTCATTCACAACAGTTTCACAACAGCTTTCCTACCGCATTATACCATAGGGTGGGCTTCGCCCACAACCAAAAAGAAACCAGGAGCTCTCAAGTTCTTCGCCCTCATTTGTCACCCAACATCCCTTGCAGGATCTCTTTCATCAATTTCGCTCGAAATCTGTATGAGGCAATACGCATACTCCGGAAACTATCAACAATACTATCAGAATTAATCGAGGCATAGAGATCCCTGATAGAATCCAATTTCCCGCTCCTCACAAGGTCTTCAATTCGCACCTTACACTTGTTCAAGTATTGGTTATTGAAATAAATCGCCCTATTTGAGAGAATGCGCCGGCTTTCGTTACCCGGATTCTGAAATTGTCTCAGCGCAAGTATGAATTTCTTCTGTTCACTGTCCCTCATATTGAGCTCGCTGGGGCTCTCTGTCAGGATAAGGCTTTCCCCCGGGAATGCCGCCTGCAGCACAGATAATATCCTCTCCCCGTACCCGTGGTATAGCATATCTTCGGTTGACGGGCTCCCGGCAGTTTTCAAGATTCGAATAAGCAATTGGATATATTGTTCTTCTGAAATGCCCAATACAGACAGCATAATCAAATCAGCGTAACTTTCGCATGTCAATGTTGCAATAGCGTCAATGAAATCCTCCAACTCCCGATTCAGGAGCCAAATCTGCACATTGAAGAGTTCCTGATAAACGTTCAATTTATTATATATAGGATCCTTTTTATATTTATTAAACAATTCGCATATATGATTATACAAATTGCGTGACGCCTTGTAGTCAGACATGAAATCCTTCATAACATCCCGCATCGTCTCTTTCACATAATTAAGGATGTAACGATTGTTATCTTTCACCCCGCGATCCTGATTTGCTCTCTTATGAAAATCCTGAGATATCTCCCCTCGAATATACCTTTCGAGATCCTCCCTGATTTTCGAGGAAGATTCATTGAGTAGCTTCGCAAAAACTTCTGTGTACTCTCTGTACAGATCGTATTTGGACATGTTTATACTCAGCAAACGATCAGCAACAAGATGGGATATCATATCCAACACACACTCAAATCTTTCGCTGCGGCACATAAGGCTGCCCCCGGTCACATGGGCCACCTCGTGAGCCAATTCTTGCATCAACATATCGGGAACGAAAAGTTTATCAACCGGAATTCGGATTTTTAAGAGATTGGCATTCTTAAAGCAATGATACTTAAACAATTTGTCAATATCCATTCGCTGGTATAAATCGAAAGACAAAAGATACCGGTAATCGTTTTCATCATCCTCATCAATAAGGCATTCCGAAAAACTATGCACGTAGGCGGCAAAAAACACCATCAGCTTTGCCGGAATATGATAGACGTCAGCGTTGAATCCCGGGCATTGAAAAAACATCCGATCCGCATGAAGACATCCGTTGACTATGGACCTAATTCCCGTCGCACAATACTGCAACGACTTATTGAACACTTCTAAACTGAACTTCTCGTCTTCCGGGATACCCTCATCCTCCCTGTTTTCCTGAAAGACGTAAAGCTCATTAATAAGCACCTTATAAATATTTCGCACACAATCCAGAACATCCAAAGCGAAGTTGCTGGTTTCCAATTGAGCAAACGCAGTAAAAATTTCCATTAGAGCCCTGTCTGTAGAGGAATCGACGGGCAAATTAAGGTCATTACGAATCTTGGTATACCCTTGCATAATTGATATCCCGGCGGGCTGAACAGGATCCCCGCCTGCCGAGAACCCCACGAATTCCGAATCAACATGTATTCGCAACCGCATACAAGCCTTTTGCAAGGCTTTGTTTTCGTGTGAAAACACCCCGTTATTCAACAAATTTCCGCAAAGCTTAGACAATCTGCAATTGAAGATATTGATACAAATATCTTCATTGCCCAAGCGCGATAAATGAATGTACCCTTCTTTGTCATTCGTTTGAGAGGGAAGTTGCTCCGAAGGATAACACTGTCGAAAATGATCCTGAAACCAGCCATTATATTTATTCGTATCAACGACCACCGAGCACACACCCACCTTGGGAATGATCTCTGAGTCCGCCTCATCAGTCTGGGCAAGACGCTCTAAATCCATGCCCACAAGAGAATACCCGTAATACAAAAACCCGAACTTCTGTTGAATATATTGCATAAGAATCTCACCAAATTTGTATTCGTACGTCTTGATAAATAAAATCAGATCACCGGAATCCAAAGACAGATACACCTGAAACCGGAACCTCCTGTTGCCGATACCCCTGCCGGACCGCCCTAAGAATTGACTGATTTCCTCCATAAAACCGCCGTTTCCGTCACCTTGAATGCCTTTCAAACAGTCTTTAAGCTGCGCCACATACTCCTCAAATTTGTCATTCGATGGACAGGGCGTTCCAAATCTAAGTTGAACTGTGGAAATAAACAGAAACGGGGGTCTATCATCATCTTGCCAAAACTTTTCCGCACTCAGAGAATCTGTGGCTACAGCAAATAGATTGAGCGTAGACTCTCCGGGTTTAAGGGTTTTTGTGATTAACGTTGTAACCGTTCTCATTTCCGGAAGTCCGTTTTCATCCTTCATAGGCGTAATCGTAATGTAATCATGACTTCCCATCGTTCGATAAGATACCTCTTCATCGTATACAGAATCTCCAGGCTCTGCTTTGTACCTTCCGTTAAAAATACTTACAACAATCGAATCCCATTTTGACATCTGGTTACACTCCTACTCCTTTTATTGTTAAGCTCCAAAAAAATAACAAAAGTCATTCTTTAACAAGAAATTTTTGAACCGCTCATTTGTATGCGTAAAGTTAATATACGGGTACTTTGTCCGACGTTTTTCAATCCAATGGTTCCACAACACTACAATCCAAGCATCCTTGCCGCAAATGCGGCCCTCATGATCGAAATAACAATCAGGATCAAATTCCAGTCGGCGTAACGCCTTGTTCTCTTCCTCGTCTGTAAAATTCCACAATTCGACTAACACAATGATCATCCATCGCCTGATATCTCGAAACCCATCCATACCTCGACAACAATATAAGAAGAGTTCGCGACGCATATCCCGATTCAACCCATCTGCGGCAGAATACAATAATGCCGCATAAAATCCCAAAATTGCCATATTCCTTTCTTTCACCTGGGCATATTCACCGAAGGTGTTATGAACCGCCTCCAAACACTCTTTGGCAAAAGCCAAGATCGCGGTCCCGTCCTTCAAGCTCTTCAAGGCAACAGAAATATCACTTAAGACCGCATCAAAGAAGAGACTAAACCCCTCATGACTATTGTAAATGGCCATCTCCTTATGTTTAAACCCAAAGCCATATTTATTAAGAATAATTTCACAAAGATCCGACGCTCCGAAATCAGCGTCTCCCAAGCTGATCGTCTGCTGAATACTTTTGGCACACCCTTGATTCTTTCTGATAAATCTGAATCCATACAAGGGCATCTGCTTCCGAAAATACACTGAACTGTTCAAGATATGAACAATCGTCCCCACGAGATAAGCCCCTAACAAAAGAATCGTGCTGACGCCCAAAACAACCGTCGCCGCAACAAAGTCAAGTTTTTGGGCGGCAAAACAACCCATGTAGCAGAGCGCGATTGAAAACAGTCCCCAGTAATACTGTGTATCAATTTTAGTCAATATACCGGTAAAAATGGAAACCCCCCCGATCACTATGCAGGACTTTACCGCCACATCAATGAGAAGAAACCAATTCTTAGAAACAAGCAAATTATAAAATCCATACAAAACCCAGTCAGGATTGCCAAAATACCTCAACAGTTCTGCAATCAAAACAAGAATCACAATCATGCAACACATAACGATATGTAATAATACAAAGTTTCTTTTAAGCCATTCCATGGAATCCATCCCCAATCCCCTGCGAAAAGGCCACACAAAACCTTTTATTTTGAATGGCCTGCAAATAATCCATCGTAAACCAAGATCACGACCAAGATGCCCGACAACATAGAACCCTGTCCGGATTAATACCCAGCAGAACTACAAATCGAGTTCATCTATTTCATCTTGACTAAGCGCATAAGGATTGGGATCCCTAGGAGTCATATAAATATGCACATATTCCGTTGCCAAGCGCTTTTCAATATCAGCAAAAGTTGAACGCTCCTGCCCTTTGGCCGGCTTATTACGAAATATCCAATATTTGGTTTTTTCGAAGGTCTCCAGGAACCCCTTCTGTTTCTGTTTCTGTGCTCCATCAAGATTCGAGACAGGCATTTTTTTCTCCTCCATACTGTCATTCCCCCTTGATAAAGTCTAACAATCATCCTATGCTGATTTCCGCCAAAGTATACTCTCAACCAAACCACGGGAAGTAAACCACGACAATCAGCATTAGACAGCATCAGACAACGTAACCAGAGATTCAGAAGGGCAATTAGACAATAATTGTTATAAAATACCCCTAAATACTAGCACACCGCTTGTTAAATTGTCAACAAATAATATTAATTCGGGTGCATATTTTAAAAGTGCACCTTACTATCCCACGAGCTATTATGCCGCTTCACATCGCTTATCAAGAATAAGAGATTGTACATCTGCCCATCTATTGCTTTCGTATTTC
>WRJI01000079.1 GCA_009778595.1 Peptococcaceae bacterium
TTCGACACGCTGCTTCGTCAGCTCCTCCTAGAAGACACCCGGTATTCGTCGTCGGTTCTTCCTAGCATCATGTCGAAATACTTGCAATCCATTTAAGTGATTTGGACTGGACGGAGTACTAGCAGGCATCATGATTTTTGAGGTAGTCGAGGAGCATGGATAACTCATCTGTTGTGTAGCCTTATTCGGCATTCAATATTCTGAGTGATGGCACCCTTAACCTCTTCGTTGCTTGCTTATCGGCAGACCCCAATGAATAATAGGGGTCAACTCGCTTCCTTCATCGAATTGCTTTGACACTGCGCTCTCATACGCTTTAAGAAACGGAAGCCAAAAGAAATTCTGAAAGTCATCTCTGGTGTTTTCCTGGGGCCTCGATGAACCGGCTTCGCTCGCGCTCTTTGGGCGCCAATCATTTCGCCCATCGAGCCAGTTTCGGCAGGAATCTGTAGAGCTCGGTTCTTGCTTCTTCCTCAGTCAGAGAACCCTTGTTATGGGCGACGCCTTTGTTAATCATGTCTTCCATGGTCGCATCGGGATCGGTGAACACACCATTTTGGTAACAATACATGCAGTATGGCGAATCGGAACCGTTTTTTTCTTTGCCGATCAGATCTCTGTGAGATTCATCGAAAGGCATACCACAGCTTTGACAGAAATCTTTCAAGTTGCCGGTCATTTCGCTTGTCCTCCTAATGCGGTCTTCGACCGCAAGTATTCAGTATTCAGTATTCAGTATTCAGTATTCAGAATGTGGATTTTCTTGTTCTTTTTTGACGCTTCGCGTCCGTAAGGGACTATGGGGCTTGGTCGTGATCGCTGAATCTTATCTGAATCCTCGATTAATCTGTCCAAAAGCGCTTAATCAAATACCTCAGCATAACAACCCTTTTCATTCTTCTTGCCTCATGTTTCCTATTGGAACAAAAACTCAAACTCCTCATTCGCCAGCCTGATCGTCGATCCATGGAACAATTCAGTTTTCTCTTGTACAGGGATTCTCACCCCATTGACATATGTTGAGTTCGTTGATTTCATATCCGCGATGTAATACCTCCCAAAACGAGACACGATCACAGCATGGATCCGACTTATCGCAGAATTATCCCCAATGAAATAATTGACACGCCCTTTGTATTTGCCGATAAAGAAATCCATCTTGTCAACAACAATCTTTTCGTGAGTCCTGTTTCTGATCAATACCGGAAAGATTCTCCTTTCGCTACGATAATCCTCCCCATAGTACTGATCCTGATCCAATACAATGGTATCGCCAAAATTCAGCTCTATGGCCGAACTATACTCTGAAATACAAGGGTTATCCATGGCGGGCTGATTTTGCCTGGGCATTCCTTGCGGCTCCCTGGCGTGATGTATTGACTTATTGAGTCGTTTCTGCCCCTTATAGGCTTTCTTATTCTCTTTGTTGTAGTGGCACAACAGATAAAATAAAGAGATTTTCGGGTTGCTATTTTCAGGGGCCCCTGAGGCTCCAGACATAGGCCTCCCGGCAGACATAGGCCGCCCGGCAGACATAGGTCTCTCCCCAGAAACAGGCCGCCCGGCAGACACAGGCCTCCCGACAGAAACAGGTCTGCCTGCGGATCCCGGGGATCCGGGTATCGCGAACGGCAATTCGGTATCCGAAACCGGATCTCTCGAATTCCCGGACAGACCTCTCTGTTTGCCTGACTTCTTTGGTTTCTGTTTGACCTGCTTCAACGGAATTGATGATGGTTTTTGGGGATTTGGCTGATCGGGTGACCTTGGCCCCGCCGGCAAAGGAGGTGAAACAGGTGGCGCAGGCGGTGGCATGGGCGGAACTGAAGAGGGTTCGACCTTGTTCTCTTTCAGGAATCCGATCAGTGACAGAAACTCCCCAAGAGAAAAGATACCTTGATCCCCTTTACTCAGAAACCGGTTGAACTCGCTCACAATACCCATGACACTAGGTTGATTGCCCCTGTACGCATATTGCAGGTTGAAAACCATGGATCTGAAAAACGCCGCCAAATCAACTGCTTTTCGCTGAAAAGACTCAACAGGGACACAGATAAGAACCACATCACCTGACGTGATGTCCACGAAAATATAATCCTGATCCAGAATGAAAAAGGATAGATCAATCATATAATCCTGTGCTGAGTTCAGGGCTAAAGCAATGCCCCCAAACACATCCAACAAACCATTTCTATCGACATCCCCCGAAAAATAATTCCGAACGGAGACCTTATTCGTTATGTTGTATTTAAAGAACTCTCTATTATTCATCTTTATATGCAGCATTGGACTCACACCGCCGATACGGTTGTTGGTAATCATGCCCAAACTCAGCGTCTCCACCCGGTCACGGGCAACGATATCATACACCAGGTAATTGTTGGCTCCCGAAAAATCAAATCTCAAGCCCAGCATAACCCATTCCCCCTCTCATAAACCCCATTAAATCAGCTCTTCAAACAATGGCATACCCGCCAGCTGTTCGACGATCCGCCTGGTGGTCGCCCGCTCATATTTGGGGGCCCCGCCCAGAACAACCAGGTGCCCGTTGTCGAGCCGTTTGGATGTCTTACTGCTGAATCTGTTATACAAAAGCGTGATACGATGGCACAGATCTGTGCCGTTTTGTTGATCCAATATCATCAACGAGGCCAATGCCCGGGCGAATTTGACATTGGACATCTCAGACCCGTCCGAAACGAAAACAAGAGTTTGAGCCATCCTTAATACATCCAAACACTCCGCGTTCAGCGAAAAATCCATGTCCAAGATGATATGACTATAATTCATGGCACTCAAACCGCTAAACAGCTGTTCATAATCCTCTTCTCTCATTTCCATGACATCCAAGGCTAAATTGGCCTGATCATAATAGTGGACACCGGTTTCCTCATCCTGTTTCACCGTACTCTCCAGCTTCAGAAGCAGATTGGACTTTTTGCTCTTAAGGGAATAGATCACATCGCTGAAATTTCGGTTACCCTGATCGCTGAAGAAGATGTTGGAGCTCCCAAACTGTTCGCAATTGAGATACACCACCGGGAGCCCTCTTTTGGTCAACGACACGGCACAAGCCGCGGCCATGGAAGAGCTGCCAACCCCACCGCAAGCCGAAACAAAAGCTATTACCCTGGTTGACGTTTCCCCGCTCTCCAACTTGAACCCAATGGCTGAAACGTCGGCTACATCAGAATAGATTCTCAAGATCTCCTTATAGATCAGATCAGCTTTCTGGAATCTATTGATAGCCCTCTGCTCCCGATAGGTATCAATTCGCGGCGAATCAACAAGATAGGCGAATCCACACCTGGGAGGCAATTCCGATGTTTCGATATTGAAAACCGAGCCGGCAACAAAGACATCAATGTTTGCCCCCGCTAAGTCGTTTAGCGCCAGCTTTTCATCAGAAAACGAATGGACCTCCAGCTTGTCAGCGAATTTCTCAGTGAAAAGCGCTGTGATCCTGCTCAGATAATTCATGTCCGATTCCAATATAGCCAGCCGGATTCTCATTTCAATTCCCCTCTTCCCAATCAGTTGCCCTCATACTGGCACAACCCAATAAAATACCATTTCTCTGAAGCTCTTACCACCGCCGTGCCTTCGCCGGAAAAGGGTTTGGCATCGTAGAACTTAGGCTCAATCGCTGTTTCGTTCTTTTCGTTGAGGTATCCCCATCGCTCTCCTTTTCGAAAAGGCGCAAACCCCAATGAAAACGAATTAGCCTCCTCGTATTGCGGTTCAATAATCAGGCGACCCGTTTTGTCCGCGAATCCCCACAGATCACCGAAACGAACCGCAATAGCTCCTTCAGGTGAGGCCACCGGTTTAGCTTCGTCAAAAGACCTGTCAGAGAACTTTTTCCCTTTCACATCGTAGAACCGGTAGGCCCCTCCCTGTTGGAGCACCACCACCGAATAAAGAGAGCAGAATCCGTTGCTGTCGATCAGAATGTCATCATACTCAAACCCTGTAATCTCTTTGAAAGACTTATCGATCAACGCCCACTTTTCGCCTTTTTTGACCGCGGCAACCCCATTGGCAAAAGCCCCTGCGTAATCGTACTCGAATTTTTGTTCCTGAAACTTGGTGTTAATATAGCCGTAAATACCGTCGTATTGCGCGGGCGCATATCCGTCCCCGAATGACCCCAGAAATTCATAGTCCCTGTCTCCAACAAGCTTCCTATTGCCTTTGATATCAATATAGTAGTATTCGCCCTCGTAACAGCAGGGGATGACTTCTTCGATTTCCGAATAAGCTCCGAGATAGTCATACATATATTTGATTTTTCGTGTTCCGTCGCCGGCAGCCATGCCCCATTGACCTTTGTCACAGGCGGGAACATAGTCGATCTTCCCTTGGATACGCCAGTCGCCAATAGCGTCTAAGGAAACATACTTCTCAAAATATTTGCTCTGCAGAGCCTCCGCAATCGCGTCCAGACGGGTTGCGTCTTTCACTTTCTTGCTGTCGGCCAGAACCCCTCTGGCTTCTGCGTACATGGATCTGCTGAGATAGTGTTCCGCTTTCAGGACATAGGGCTCGTCCTGAGTCGGATCAATTTTGATAGCTTTGTCGCAGGCTTGCAGAAACCCGTTGGTGTCGCTGAGTTTTTTGTAAGCGTCGGCAATCTTCATCGCCAACCCATAATCTTTGGGGTTCAACGACAAGGCTTTCTCATAGGACTTGACAGCGTCGATATAGATCCCTTTAGCCGCCAGAATGTCCCCTTCCCGGCAATGATCCTGAAACGCGCCCGCGTCGCCGGTTATGTTGTTGAAGACAGCAAACCAGGCCGCCCCTGTCAGGATCAACAGGGCGAACATGATTAGGGTCGCGTTCGTTTTCATACCAATCCCCCCCAATAGGACAGAATCATGTTCGCCACAACCCCAACACAGGCAAAAGGCGCCATGGGCATTGCGTCAGATAGTTTGGCTTTGCGTGTCACCACCAGCCCCAAACCAACCAACGCGGAAATGAGGATGGTGTAGAACAATGTCGGGATGATTAACGCACTGCCGGTAAACAGCCCGATGATCAAGAACATCTTGACGTCCCCCATCCCCACCCCTTTGCGGGATATCAGCATGGCAACCAGGATAATGCCCCCACCAATAAGGGCGCCCAAGAGGGGCAGGAGCAACACCGTCTGCAAGATATCATAGGCGACCACAGACTCATAGATGAGAAATCCGATCCGCGCCACCAACAGCGTGATAAGAATGCTGTTGGGGATGATATGCTCTTTGAAGTCTATGAACGCGATCAGGAACAACCCGTAGATGAGCAACAGCTCTTTGCACAAGGGGACATAGGCACTGCCAGATCGGATGCAGAGCCAGGCCCCCAGCAAGGAGACCCCCAAAAACACCGTTAGGGTGATGATCGCGAATTTGAGATTGGTTTGGATGATACGTTTCACATCGAGATTTTTGGATTCCGAATAACGTCTGTCTTTGAACCACACGACGAGGGCGGAACCAAGAATTGCCAGAACGACGGCACCACTTATTATGATAATCATGGCTTTATCCTTTCCTTCGCTACCTGTAGCTACCTGTAGTCCCATTGGACGGTCACACCTGTCTCCGTTTTGATCTGTTCCGCGATGCGGTTCAAGGCTGCTGTGTTGCCTGGGTTGGCTTTTGTAGCTTCGGGCACAGCCATGATGATGACCCCGTTTCCGTGTTTAGCTGTGGTTGCCGTGCTCCCATCGGCCATTAACAGATTCCCGGCTGTAAACATATCGTTGTTCAACGCGTTGGCATAATTGAGTACTTGCCCTTTAATCTTGTCCTCTTTAACCGTGTAATTCTCAGGGGAATCCGGGTCTCCCGTTGCGTTGGCGTAATGGGACCAAGGCGACGTGAAAACATTCATTGAATGGATATTGGTAAAAGTATTGGAACCGGGATCATACATATCGAAATCCTGACCCGGCGCCACCAGAATACTTGTGTTTTCGTCTCTGATCCCGTTGGCCGCCGCGCCGTTGTCCGACCAGTTGGGCGCCCCCAAAACCTGGGTAAGAGGCCGGGCAGAAGGATTCGCGATCCAGGCGGCGGTGCTGGCTGTTTGCATGATAGGCAAAGTCTTGTCAATAATCCCGAATCCGGTAACTTTCACCTGGTAAACCAGGACAATATTGATGCTGCGATCGTCCGCCATAAAGGTTGACATCCGGAAATCCAGACCGTTTAGGCCATTGACAACACCCATCCTCTTCAGGGTCTCATCCGCGTTCCCGTTAGACGTAATGTATTTGGGTGTCAACGATCGACACATCATCTGGGCAATGACCTTGTTCACCACCTCGTTGCCCGCTTGTCGAATTAACAGCTTGACCATACCAACCGGATCGTCAAGGATCGGGGCAAAGCTCGATTGCATGTTCTTGGCTGCGGTGCTAATTGAATCAATGTCGTTGCCAATCGTGCTCAACGCATCCGAAAAGTCTTCGAACCCCCCGGAGACGTGATCCACCGCCTCATTGGCCGTGTTGGATAAGTTCACAACAGATTCAATGGCTTCATCCATATCTTCAATGGCGTGAAGACCGCTGTCATTCGCCAGCACGCGATCGGCGACATAATAGTAGCGGGACATCTCCTTGGCAACTTGGTCTATCGCGTATTGGGTCGTGCTTTCAGCCTTCGCAATCAATGCCAGTGAGATGAAAGAGACGAAGCAGAACATGAATACCGAAATCGCTAAAGTCGCTTCAATTGTGAACGATCCTCTGTCGCGGAAGTTGTCGCTCATGATCTTCGGCCCTCCCTTACTGCCCTCGTGCCGCCTGGTCTGGTTCAGATTTCTTCCATTCGTTCATTCCTTCTGTACACTGAGAAAACAGATGTCCGTCCGAAAATCTCCAGAAGCTGTATTGAGCCCCTTCCTGCTTCAGATACACAGATGACAGACGTGTCATCTGTTTCGCGCCGCCCCCGAGAATAACCCCACCTTCTGCGACCCACTCCAGTTTGTATCCGAAATTGACCTGAATAATCTCGTCGGTGAGAAAAGTGACATTGACCGCGTTCGATTTCGTCGTCCCGCCAATATCCGTAACACTGAAGCTTTTATTCTTATTGAATACGCCTTTTGAGATCTGTTCATAATACCCCCAGAGTTTGCCGGCCATTTCCGGGGCGTCATCCCCACCGATGTAGGACAGACAATCCGCAGAAGATTTCCCGGCCGCGAAATCGTTATAAGAGTCATTCCATAGTTTCTGAATCGCCTTGTAGATCGCGTCCTCCGCCGAAGAATCCCCTATGACAACCATGTCGAGAAAGCTTTTTTCGTTGCCCGTGTTGCTTGTAGGTGTCTCCTCAATCGTGTATGTGCCAAAGGTACTTGCTTTCAGTTCGACTTTCGCTGTGTTTTTGCCGACAGCCGGGATGATCCATTTGATGAACAGATTATCCGCGCCGAACTTGCCGTCTTGATATTTTGTCTCCGCTTTCACACCGTTCACATAGAGTTCGGCGTTGCCACCGGTGGCTTTGATCGTCCAGTTGGTTACACAGAAGTCGTTAATATCCATACCCCATGTGTCATCACTTTTTCTCTCAACGGGAATCTCAAAGGATTCGGTTCTCTCTTCGTCGACGGTCACAGAGACTTTGATTCTTGCCCTCGTTCCTGTTTCGCTGATAAGCTCCCCTTTGATCTTCGTGAAAGTGTCAACATCCAATATAGATTTATAAATTGAGTAAGGCATGTACCATTCGAGGTCCTTGCCGGCCAAGAAGGTGGTATCTTCCACGTTGACATAATCCAGAAGGTTGTCCCATTTCTGTTCGATGATAAGCTTAACGACTTCTTCAGCTGTTGGTACGGGGTTCTTGGTCTTGCCGCCTCCGCCAGCACCACAGCCTGCGAGTATGCAAGATATTGCGAGGATCATCATGACGGTTATTGATAGCGTTGTGAGTCTTTTCATTTTGTTTCTCCTTCTCTGTTGTTGATGGGGCCGGTTTCATGGATTTATTCGACAGTCTGATACGGCTGATAGCTTTATGTTATTCGGCAACAGCAAACACAACACTATAGAAGGGGGGCTCTCTATAGAAAGTCTTGGTCTCATTGGGTTTATGGCTGCAAGTGTCGTTTATGGGTTACTTGTTGCTTGGTGAGTCATTGTGTTCTTTGTTCATTCTTTGGATCAAAACGAAATCTCATCGTTTGGTTATTGAGCTCTGTTATCAGGTACTCCTAAAAACTCGTTTTCTCTAAAGTCTCGGCTGCTGCATCAACATATTTCTCCATCATTGGCAAGTCGGCTTTATCTTTGCAGAACCCAAGCCAGTAAATTGGATAGGGATTACCGTTGTTATGGGCAGAGTGGGTAAACAAGGTGTAATATCCTACATAGTAGTGGGTTTTGTGGCCTTCCCGATCCCCTTCGATTTGCCCTTTAACCTTAAGCATCTTATAACCGTTGATATCAACCTCTGTCTGCGAATCAACAATTTGTTCCATTGAGGAAGAAAAATAATGGCCTGTCGATCCAACCCCATCTTTGAGATCTTCCGAACAAGCATCCACTATTTCTGACAGGCTCTCGCAAAGCTTAATTTTTCCTGAAGCAATAAGAAATCCGCTTGCGAAAAAGAAATTGTCTTTTGTCTCCTCTGAATAATAAACAAACCCTTGGCGCGCACTCCCTCCCGACCATGATTTTGGTTTGCCAATTGTGTATCCGGCATACTTGTAAACTCCCAAATCGAGAATATCACTTCCTCCTGCCACATCTGAGCTTCCACCCTGGGTTGAACCATTCTGTTCGGTTCCACTGCCTCCGTTGGGAGCCGCCTCGCTCAGGTCCCCATTGCTACATGCAGACACAGCGAGCATTAAAACAAAACACAGAATCAATAACGTAGCTTTTCTCATAAATCTTGCCCCTCCATAAAGTAATATTTTAGTAGCCGTTAACCCCAATATAGCTCAATGTCTGTCTCCCCGAACCAATTCCACTAAAATCCATATTATATGTGGTCCTTCCATCAGAGTCAACACCGGTTATAAATATCGGTACGTTGAAAAAAGTCGTTTTGATATCCACTACCGCATTAACTTTAATCATCGTATGCGCTTGAGAAATGTTGAATGAGCTATTGCCCACATTCTTCATGTTAGCTTGTATTAACGTTGCGGTTCTTGACAACATTGCATCCTTATTAGCATGCATAAATAATAGAACGAATAGTTTCAAGTATTCATGATAAGTTAGGGTCACTGCTGATGCTGTTGATATTTTTCCAGGCTTACCTATATTGGCTCCCCCTGTTTTAGGTGTAAGCTTGTCCGAAAATTTATCAATTGCATCAGTAAGCTTTTCTTTGGCTAGGTTGCTGGCTTCACCAGAAATCTCGTTGAAAGCATCTACTAATTCATCTCCTGCATCTTGTAATAAAACACGTATTTCTCCTCTTATTCTTCCTTCGATACCATTAACTAGTTCTGTCACCTTTTCCGTGATCGCAGCTTCTACAGCACCGGATGTGAACATATTGTGACATTCCTCAATTGTATCAATTATTTGCTGGCTATACTGTGCCTGAATAATGCTGATCGCTGTTCGCTTTGCTTTGCTTGTTAAGTCATCTCCCTCAGATGATTTCATTAGCGATTCAAAGTAACTATCTACTTTATCTTCAATCTGTTGTCTTGTTAGATATTGATCAGGTACAGTACTTAATATTAGTTCCTGAAGAGGTGTCAGAATGGCTCCGATTGCAGTTTCTGCTACACCTTGAATAGAATTGTCGATATAGTCTTGCACGTGGATTCTTGCCCCTTCGATTTCCTCAGCAGCAAAGTTATTGATTTTCTCAAATATATCATCAATCTTCTGCGACGCTGTTGCCTTAACCCCCTTCGCGATTTCATCCTTAAGCGCGTTCACCCCTCCTCTGGCGCTCAGTTTCCATGTCATGGTGCTCTTATATATCGCCACCGGTTTTCCCTGGCCCAAGTCATACACATCTAACGCGGATTCAGCTGCTGCCCAGGCCAGGATTATGACTGTCTGAACCAAGGGAACCCCGAACCCCGTCCAGCCCGCTATGGCCGTTGCCATCGCCAGGGACGGCACTCTTACCTCGCTGCTGGTGAAGGCGTATATGCAGTTCAGCAGGAACCGGAGCCCGAAAAGGAGTCCTTTCGTATAGGCGATATTGGTTTCTGAGTTGTCGTCGCCCCAAAGGATGTATTCGATTTCACCTCCAAACAGGGCTGCGTTGTCCTTCAGAGATTTCCCGTTTAAGGCTTTGGGATCGCTGATTTCTTTACCTTCAGTGTCTCTGTCGGACGTATGACAACTGAACATCTCTGTGATATATTCTTCCAGCAGAATAATATCCCTTTCATTCTTCAGAAGTTTTTCCAGTCCCCCCAGGAGATTGGTCATGAAGTTGATGTTGTTCTGACCTTTTTGGGCATTCTCTTCGTCATTTTTCCCTGTCGTCGCCTGATCTTGAACATAAGGCGTGATGGTGCCGGCACCGTTGAAGAGGGCATTGATTTCTCCAATTATGGCCGGGTCAACAAAGCTTGAAAAGGCGCCGCCCGTGACAGGGTTATCCCCGGCACCAAGATCACTTGCATTCCCGGTGTTGATCAGAAGATCCCTGACACCTTGCCCTTCTCCGGAATCTTCCCCTTCGTGAGCAAACAGATTCTTCAGATATTTATAGAATTCATCTGTTGTTTCATCAATTTTTGCAAAGCTTTTTGAGGTTAGTCTGTCTATGCTCGGGTTGACATAATTCTTGTCCATACAATCATTCGCAAGGGTTCCGGCCCCTGTGGGGACTATGATTTCGCTGTTGCCAATATTGTTTTTGAATCGGTTATAGAAATTGGTTGCGGGATAGTTTTTATCGTTGACTTTTTGGCCGTAGTACGTTATGGCGTCCATCATACCTGTGATTTCGTCAAAGAAGAGCTTGCTGTCCGTCAGAGCTTTTTTCAGGGTTTCGACGGATTCTTTGTCTAGGTTCTTCGCGGAATTCTCGTAGTCGCTTTGCATTGTCGCCTTAATGTCTGTTTCGCTCAACCCTCCTATGGATGTCTTCCACTGCTCTCTTGCCCCATCCGCTGCGTTAATTTGTTTTATGGCGTTGTCCAGGGCTTTGACGGCGGTTTCCAGTTTGTCACTTATTTCTTTGGCATAGCTATCTATGCTGTTGATGGTTTTACTGCCTTCCAAACCATGAGCATTGGCTTGGTCCTGCCAACCGGTTGGGAGATTCACAGCCGTGTTAACTTGTTCAGTTATTGTGGTTCTGAAGGCGATATAGAAGTCGTAATATTTCTTGTAGTCTTGTTTTTCTTCAGCGGTCATGTTTTTGTAATAGGTGTCGAGAATGTTAATCAGGGTATAGACCTCTCTGTACGTTGGGTAGGCATGATCTCTGATGTAGAGTATATAAGCGATTTGTTCCTCCAGGGTGTTTTTGGGCAAAAGCTTGAGTTTGTCAACTGCCCGTTGATAGAATTTATCATTGAGTCCGTTGATCAGGACAGTGCCCGAAGGTTTGGCCTCTATATGGTCCAGATCTTTGAGTTTATTCATCGCCAGCAAAAATTTGTCGGTTTCGGTGGGCGTCGTCACATAACCTGCCACTTTCGCGTCGATCTCATCTTCAATGGCCTTTCGCAGGGTTTTGTCTTCGGCCAGCGCGTTGACTCTCAGACGGGTATCGTTACACGCAATGATGTATTCCGTCATGAGTGTGTATTCTTTCTTGGCATTGTCCATGACGGCCCCGATATGATTCGTCAATTCGGTCTTGTTGCTCCAGCTGCCAACCGTCAGACTGTTGTAGGCGTTGATGGCTTTGTAGGCTTCTTCTAAACAGTCCTGGACTTTATTGAGCTGTTTATCGTATTCGATTTTTTTGTTGATGGCCTGATTCTGTTTGTTCGTTTCGGAAAAAACTTTGATCTTGTCAAGAAAACCCGAGGCGATATTGAAAGGACCACGGTATTTCATGTATTCGACGATCTGAGCCTCCAAAACGTTGGGATTAGCCAGGGCAGAGGCGGGCACCTCTTGAGCGCTGAAGGATTGACTTCGGGTGTCCACTATGTTCTCGAAACTTATTTCATCCGTAGAGAACATGCTGGCGATGCTGTTGATGAATCCTCTTGTGTAGGAATCGCCGCTGTCCAAAACGCCTGTGTTGTTGATGGTGTTGTTAAAATAGACTTCTATGTTCTTCTGCAGTTCGTCCACAGATTTGGACATGGCGAACAGACCGTAGATGTCTTTGAGCATGTCATCGTATTCCGAGAGAGCGGCATTCATCGCTAAGTCGCCGGCACCTGATACATGGGTTTTGGCAGCCGACATTCTGGCTCCGTCGATGACGAATCCTGCGCCTACGAACATGGGCAACATGACCAGGGTTAGGAAGATT
Organism: Peptococcaceae bacterium; assembly: GCA_009778595.1. Lineage (GTDB taxonomy): Bacteria > Bacillota > Desulfitobacteriia > Desulfitobacteriales > Syntrophobotulaceae > WRJI01. The sequence goes on from WRJI01000079.1 coordinate 12,438, forward strand.
GAGATTGAACCTTTGCATTTGTTTATGAAGTTGAACATTCCTTGACTCTCCTTCTCAGTTATTCTTTGACTTTCGTTTTGTCCAAGGCGTGATTGAGTTTTTCTTTGTATTTGGTGATCTGTTCGTTAAGGGACTCTCCGTTGATGTGAATGTTGTCAAGGGCGTAGTCTTTTAGCTCGAAGACCATGTCGGTGTTTCTCATAAATTCAGCTGTATCTCCGACAACGGCTGTTGCTGATATGTTGATATCCATAGCGCTGTTTAGGCCGGAGGCTTGAAAGAAAGGCGGGGTGGCTATCTTTTTTGTGACACTGACGTTGACTCTCTGGGTTAAGATAAGGTTGCTTCCCGTAACGTCACAATCGAGGGAGGAGCCGGAAAGCAGGGATGTCTGGTTAATGAGATTCTTGAGCCCGTCTTGGGTAAAATTCCTGCTGTCGCCTGTGATGACCCCCGGATTGAAGTATCTATAGGGTTCGTGGACTTGCATGAGAGCATTGACCCTCCCGAGTTCTGTGGGATCGGAAACGGGAGCAAAGTCTATTTTCGTGGAAAGGCTTCCGGTGGGATACAGATTCTTGTATCCGGGCAGGGAAACGGTGCGGCTGGCTGCGACTGCTGTTTGCTGGGCGTAACTGTAGATCAGGATGCCCTGCATGATGTAGAAGGCCAGATAGATAAGGAACGCCAGCACCAGAAAAACCAGCGGGAAAATGTAGGCCGCTTCGACCACTTGTACGGCGCCATGTTCCTTTTTGAGTTGTGTTATCAATTTGGTCATTTTCTCACCTCGTTCAGAGTGGATACGGCGGGGCTCGGGATGCGTGAGTGAGATACGGACGCGGGATGCGGACGCGGGATGCGGACGCGGGATGCGGACGCGGGATGCGGACGCGGGATGCGGACGCGGGATGCGGACGCGGGATGCGGACGCGGGATGCGGATGGGGGATGC
>WRJI01000080.1 GCA_009778595.1 Peptococcaceae bacterium
CAATAAAAAACAAGAAAATCCACATTCTGAATCCTGAATACTGAATACTGAATACTTGCGGGCAAAGCCCGCATTAGTCTTCCGATTCTTCGATCATCCACAAAACTTCACGCATATACTGAAACACCGCATATACTGAAACACAAGGATGAATTTGTTATGAAAAAGGAAGCGATGGATAATGCCTCGCAGAGAACTTGTTAACCAGGATCCCCCGGAGTATCCGCTCTCTCCATTTAGGCTGAGTCTCAGCTTGGTTACCGATTTGACTCACCAGGATGTTGGCCCTTCATCTGGTGTTATTTTTAATATAATCAACGGCGATATTCCCTACGCGTATTTTGTGGTTGTTTTTCTTGACGTTCTTTCTGTAATGGCTGTCAAACGCTCGTTTTTTGCGGAAAGCCAGATGCCGACACTGTTTGAAACAGCTTGGCGGAACTCAGAGCAGGTCATAGAATTGGGGGGAATAGGAGCGGGGGCTTCTTCATCACAAAATTTGTTGTCGCCGGAGTCGTTGTCTGATCCTCTTTTTCCCCAGGGCATCGGTGTTAATCTTCTTATTGATACGCCTTTTCGCGTACGGGGCAGAGATTCTTCTACGGTTTTCGTTTATCAGATCATGGATTTCCCGAAAGCCCCGCCTTGGATTCCGCCTGTTATCGCTTTAATTATCTATATAGTCACTTGCATACAATCAATCGAGAAGAGGAGAAATCCTACAGAATAAAACTTTCCTAACAGTCTATTAACACATTCGCCCTCATATACATCTAACATCCGTCGAGCGGAAATCTGATCAGCCACGGGTTGGCTGTTAAAGTGGGTGGACAGGCGATGAATCCTCTTGATAAGTGGGATGACTGGGAATGGGAAAGAGCGGCTCAAGAACTGGCTCGTGCCCAAGAGAACCCCAAAACCGGCAGCCGCAACGCCCGCGGTGATGATTACGAGGATTACGGAGGGTTTAGCAGTGTTCGCAGGAATAGGGGCAGCAACGATAACGGCGGGTTTTTTGGCGGTGGGGGGTTTTTTGGAAACAGAAACAACAGATACAGTTGGGGAAATTCTGGGTTTGTAAACAATCGCTATGCCAAATCCGGACGCGGTTCAATCAATATGAATCTTCTCAAATGGACAGGAAGTCAACGGCGTGTCGCGGTGGCGGCGGTTTTTTTCCTGTTGATTTTGTTCAGTTCCTATGGGGCTGACAAGCTTTCGCTAACCGTCTATAACGCGTACCAAAGGAGTATGGGCAGCGACTCTTATCCCGTGATCAGCAACATGATCACAGACGCGCTGGGATTGACCGGAGGAGAAGCTCTGCCTGTTGACGGTCAGTCTCGTGTGTTTTATCCGCCTGTGGCCGGTGCCGTGAAAGTGGCGTTCAAGGCCAAGGACGATCGGGGCAAAACCAGTCAGGGGGTGTGGATTGGCAGTTCGCTTGGAACGACAGTCTATTCACCGGGTACCGGTGTGGTTATGGAAGTGGGTACGGATGAGATCATGGGTCATTATGTCCGGGTTAAACTTGATGACGGTTGGGAGAGCGTCATAGGGAACCTGGGTGATATCTGGGTTGTTAAAGGTGACCCGGTGCAAAAAGGCGGCGTCCTTGGTACGGTGGGGACTTCAGCCAGTCACCGCAATCCGTGGATCTATCTGGAGTTGCGCAAAAACGGCAAAGCCATGGACCCGTTGGTGTATTTGTTACAAGGGGAGGCGGCCTGAGATATGGGTTTGCCAAAAATATTCTCTTGGCGTGTCGCCGGAACGACCGTACGGATTCACCCGACTTTTTGGTTGCTGTTGCCTTTAGGGCTGATCGGTGGCAGGTTCATGGAGATCCTGGCTGTGTTCGGGCTGGTGGTTTTGCACGAAACGGCTCATGTGTTGGCGGCCCGCAGTTTCGGTACCGAGACCAAGTCAGTGGTGCTCTATCCGTATGGGGGCTCAGCTGTTATGGAAGGGGACTTCGAAGGAAACCGCTGGGAGGAAAGTGTTATTGCCTTGGCGGGACCGGCTTTCAACTTTATGTGTTTCCTGGTATTGCAAGGCTTGCGCTGGCAAGGGTGGGTTTCCGGCGAATGGGCGTTGGAGTGGGCCAAGGTTAATCTTTGGCTTGCCGGGTTTAACTGTTTGCCTATCCTGCCTTTGGACGGGGGCCGGATGATTCGGGCACAATTGGCCGGGATATTCGGGTTCGTTCGGGTAACTCGGGCTTTGGCGTGGCTTGGACGTTGGACAGGGGTGGCGGCTGTTGTTCTAGGCTTGAGTTTGCTTGTATATCCGTTGGTTTTTCCGGAACCGGTTATGTTGATTGTGCTGGGTATTTTTCTCTGGATCGGCTGCGGTGATGAACTGAAAAAGGCGCGTCTCATCTTTCTGAAGACCCTTTGTCGAAAAAAAGAACTGTTGCTCCGGCGTGGTCTTATGCGCAGCATCTGTTTGACCGTCAATCACAAGACGCCTCTCGGCCTTGTTGCGGACGAGCTTGTAGCTGATCGCTACAGTTTGATCTCCGTCACGGGGGCCCGGGATCATCTTGAACATACGTTGAGTGAGACGGAAGTTGTTGCAGCGTTGATTGAGAAAGGGCCGGATGGGTTGGTCGGAGAAATTGTCCGGGGATCGTGACAACAATTGCCCCATTCAGGTTTGTCAATGGGGATGGCAAGAGATTAACAGATTTTGCACAGACTTCAGAATTGAGATAGAATGGAAATTATGTATGAGCGATTAAAACGATTATTACCCCAGTTTATCCGGGAAGATGGCGGCATTCTCATGGCAGTGTCCGGAGGACCGGATTCTATGGCTATGGCGGATGTTGTATGTCGGTATACCCGGGAGACGGGCCGCTCTGTGGGTTTGGCTGCGGTTCATGTTAATCATGGTCTGCGCCGGGAGTCGGTTGAGGAGGAGGTTCTGGTTAGGACTTTTGCCCGTGAACTGGATCTGTTTCTGATTGTGCACAGGTTTGATGCCATAGCTTATGCCCAATACGTGGCCAAGCCGATGCAAGAAGCGGCCCGGGAATGGCGCTATAATCGTTTTGCCGCGGATATGAAAGAGCTGAATTGGGTGCCGCCGGGGGTGTTGGCGACAGCCCATCATTTGAACGATCAGGCAGAGACTTTACTTTACCGGTTTTTGCGCGGTAGCGGTACAGCAGGGCTGGCCGGTATCTGGCCTGATAGATTGGAAAATGGTTGGGAAGCGCCTCTGCGGATAATTCGCCCTTTGCTGACGGTGACCAAGGAAGAGATTCTTGATTATTGTCGGGAACGGGAGATTAGGTATGCCTGGGATAGGAGTAACGAAAGCAGCCGTTACGCCAGAAACCGCATCCGCTTAGAATTGATGCCACAGCTCGAAGAAGAGTATAATCCTCGATTGCAAGAAGTGTTGAGCCATACAGCCGAAGTGATGCGCTGGGATGAAGTCTTTTTACAGGGGGTTGTCGATGAAAAGTGGCAACTTTATGGACGGGTGACCCGGGGGCAGAGGGTAACGATGCAATGGGCGGCCTGGCAGGAGCCGGAGGCGATTCTTTCCCGCCTGTTGCGCCGTGCCTCGGCGATCGTTCGGAAGGATCCCCGCGGTTTGGAGCTTAAGTATGTTAAGGTTTTGATGGAGAGGCGTTTTTCCCCGGGATGGTCCCAGGATTTGCCCGGGCTCAAGGTGAGGGCGACGTCTGAGGGAATGGTGTTTCAAGTACACGACAATCTGCCGATTGACGGAATGACGGTGCATGACATTGTTCTTGTACCCAATTGCTGGCAGTGGATTGTCCCGGTTGAAGGAAAGCGCTCCTTGGAAGGGAATGGGGCTCTATTGCTGAGGATTGGTCTTTTCCCTGAAGAGCAAGCACGTGAGATGCTGGATCGGGGTGCTGAGCCGGATCGGGGTGCCGAGGGGGATCGGGGTGCTGAGCCGGAGCTGGGCGCCGAGCCGGAGCTGCGCAAAATCGGGGAGGTTTGGCTTGATGATTCTGTTGTTGCGGATGCTGTTGCGAGAGGATTGGAGGGACCCATTGAATACAGGCGGCGGCGGCCCGGAGATAGGGTGTATGTTCCGAGTGTGGGTCACAAACAATTGAAGAAGGTATGGCAGGAGAATGGTGTTCCGGCTGATAGGCGTGATCGGTATAGAGTCGTGGCGGTTGGAAGCTTGGTTCTGGCAATTCCGGATCTTAATATTGTGAGCAAACCATTTCATGTTGCCGGTGAATCCTCCTGCTGGTGGTTACTCGCCGGAACCACTCGGGAGGGAAGCATGTGTTAGCTGTCTGGAGTTGTCTGGAGTTGCCTGGAGTCTGGATTCGCTATGAGTTGCCTGGAGCCGCCTGGGCGCACCTGTTTGTACATGGATATTTATGGGAATGATTGTAAAGATGTTTCTGATAATTTGGAAAACGAACCGAGCTGTGGTATGATGTCTAATAGATTGTGTTGGGGCGAAGGGATAGGAGGGAGGATTCTCGTTTGAAGAATTGGCGAAATTGGACGTTCTATATAGTTCTTGCTCTCTTGGCGGTTTTGTTTTTCTATTATGTGAACGGGTCGAAGAGTAAGCCGGAAGAAGTATCGTTCACGGACATGACTAAATACATCGAGGAGAACGTGATTGATTCTATCAAGGCGACGCCCAACGGTGCGCTTTATAACTATGACATGAAGATGAAGGACGGCGCCGACAAGAAATGTGTGGGGCCCCGGCTCACGGATGATATGCAGAATAAGGTGACTTCCGAAAACGGCACCCCATTGGAGTACAAGATCCCAACAGATACGAGCTGGTTGTACTATATTCTGATTTCTGTACTGTTGCTGGGGGTTGTGGCTGTGTTCTTCTTTTTTATGATGAATCAGTCTCAAGGCGGTGGCGGTCGTGTAATGCAGTTCGGGAAAAGCCGGGCGAAAATGATTGTTGATGAGAAAAAAGCGACATTCCGGGATGTGGCCGGAGCCGATGAGGTCAAGGAAGAACTTGAGGAGATTGTTGAGTTCTTGAAGTCGCCTCGAAAGTTTACGGAAATCGGTGCTAAGATTCCCAAGGGGGTTCTGTTATTCGGGCCTCCCGGAACGGGGAAAACTTTGCTGGCGCGGGCTGTGTCGGGAGAGGCTGGGGTGCCGTTTTTTAGCATTAGCGGATCGGATTTTGTTGAGATGTTTGTCGGGGTGGGGGCCTCCCGGGTGCGGGATTTGTTTGAGCAGGCGAAGAAGAATTCTCCTTGCATAGTTTTTATTGATGAGATTGATGCCGTGGGACGACAGCGTGGTGCCGGATTAGGCGGTGGCCATGATGAGCGTGAGCAGACTCTGAATCAGCTTCTTGTGGAAATGGACGGTTTCAGTGGCAATGAGGGGATTATTATAATCGCGGCCACCAACCGACCGGATATTTTGGATCCGGCGCTGTTGCGTCCGGGGCGGTTCGATCGGCAGGTTGTGGTGTCGTTGCCGGATGTGCGGGGTCGCGAGGAGATTTTACAGGTCCATGTGCAAGGAAAACCGTTGTCGGATGATGTGGATTTGGCTGTGCTGGCGCGGCGGACATCAAGTTTTACCGGAGCTGATCTGGCGAATCTGGTTAATGAAGCGGCCCTGTTGACCGCCCGGAAAAATGAGAAGAAGATTCCGATGCGGCTGATGGAGGATTCTATTGAACGGGTTATCGCCGGTCCGGAGAAGAAGAGCCGGGTCATCAGCGAGTCGGAGAAGCGTCTTGTGGCTTATCATGAAGCCGGCCACGCTTTGTTGGGGCAGTATTTACCACATTCTGATCCGGTTCACAAGGTGTCGATTATTCCCCGTGGCCGCGCCGGCGGCTATACGTTGCTGTTACCGGAGGAAGATAGCAATTATCGTACACGGACCCAGCTGTTGGACAATGTTACGGTTTTTATGGGCGGCCGGGTGGCGGAGGCGTTGGTGTTACAAGAGGTGAGCACCGGAGCGTCCAGCGATTTGGAGCAGTCGACGAATATGGTTCGGCGTATGGTTATGGAGTTTGGTATGTCGGAGGAGCTGGGACCGTTGACTTTTGGGCATAAGGAGGAGCAGGTTTTTCTGGGACGGGATATTGCCCGGGATCGCAATTACAGCGAGGCGGTAGCACAGACGATCGACAGCGAGGTGCGGCGTATTGTGGACGAGTGTTATCAGAGTGCCCAGGATATTATTACAGATAAGATAGATTGTCTGCATGCTATTGCTCAGGCTCTGATTGAGAAGGAGACTCTTGATGTTAAAGAGTTTCAGAAGATTATTGCTCAGTTTGAAGATGGGGTTCTTGTTTCGGATGTTCAGGATGGAGATGATATCGAGGCTGATTCACCTGTGCCTGAGGGTATCAGGCGGTTGTCGGATAAGGCCGGGGCTGATTCGGATAACGATAGCAGCGGCCGCGGGAAGGGATATAAGAAGGGGAAGCTGGTTATCGATAATTAAGGCTGAGAATTGAGGCTGAGAATTGAGGCTAAGAATTGAAGGCTGATATTTGACTGTTTGCGCGCCTGTTGGCGTGGGCTGGAAAGGAGATTCTAACGCGTGGAGAAGACGTTTATTATGCTTAAACCGGATGCCCTACAGCGTGATCTGGCCGGCGAGATTATCGCCCGGTTGGAGAAGAAGGGGTTCAAGCTTGTGGCGGCGAAGCTGATGCGGGTTTCCCGGGAGCTGGCGGAGAAGCATTATCAGGAACATAAGGGGAAAGGTTTTTTTGAGCCGACTGTAGCGTATATCACCTCTTCGCCGGTGATGGCGATGGTTTGGGAGGGCAAGAATGTTGTGGCTCAGGCGCGTAGCCTTATGGGGGCGACGAATCCTGCTCAAGCCGATCCCGGGTCGATTCGGGGCGGGTTCGCTGTGGATGTGAGCCGTAATTTGATTCATGGATCGGATTCGGTGGAAAGTGCCGGGCGGGAGATTGGCTTGTATTTCTCAGCTGAAGAGATTCTGAGTTATTCCAAGGCTGGGGATGAATGGCTTAGTGAGTGATTTATGCAAAGGCGTGAAACGGTACCCGGGAGTGCATCCTAGGTGCCGTTTTCAATCTTAACAGCTTTTAAAGAGTCTTCGCGCACCGGTTGGTGCGCGGGTTTTAAGGAGTAAGAGAATGAAAACAGATATTGAGATTGCGCAAGAAGCCTGTATGTTGCCTGTGCAAGAGGTCGCTGCTAAAATTGGCTTGACACGGGATGATCTGGAGTTCTACGGCAACTATAAAGCTAAGGTTTCTCCTTCAGTTATGGCGCGGCTGCGTGATGAACCGGACGGCAAGCTTGTGCTTGTGACGGCGATTAATCCGACGGCAGCCGGGGAGGGCAAGACGACGACGACGGTGGGACTGGGTCAGGCGATGACTCGGTTGGGGAAGAAGGCCATGATCGCTTTGCGTGAACCTTCTTTGGGGCCTTGTTTCGGTGTTAAAGGCGGCGCGGCGGGAGGCGGTTATGCTCAGGTTGTGCCGATGGAGGACATTAATCTCCATTTCACAGGGGATTTTCACGCGATTACGTCGGCCCATAATTTGTTGGCGGCCATGCTTGATAATTCCCTTCATCAGGGAAACCCTCTGGGGATTGATCCGCGGCAGGTGGTGTTCCGGAGGGTTTTGGATATGAATGACCGGGCTTTACGCAACGTGATTGTGGGGTTGGGGGGACGAACGGAAGGTGTCGTTCGGCAGGCGGGGTTCGATATTACTGTGGCTTCTGAGATTATGGCGATTTTGTGCCTGGCGGAAGATCTTATGGACCTTAAGAAGCGTTTCAGCAGGATCGTCGTCGCGTATACATACGACGGGGAGCCTGTGTGCGCGGGAGATTTGCGGGCAGAGGGCGCCATGGCTTTGCTGATGAAGGAAGCTGTGAAACCGAATCTGGTTCAGACTTTGGAGAATACCCCGGTGTTGATTCACGGAGGACCTTTCGCGAATATCGCTCATGGCTGCAACAGCGTTATGGCGACGAAGCTTGGGCTGAAGCTGGCGGATGTCCTCATTACTGAGGCCGGATTTGGCGCTGATTTGGGAGCGGAGAAGTTTTTTAATCTGAAATGCCGGTTTGCCGGCCTTAAGCCTGACTTAACGGTGCTGGTGGCGACAGTACGCGCTCTGAAGATGAACGGCGGTGTTGTTGTGAAGGATTTGGCCGTTGAGGATGTTGACGCTTTGGCGCGGGGATTGGCGAATCTGGAGAAGCATATTGAGAATATCGGCAAATTCGGGGTGCCCGTCGTTGTGGCGTTGAACCGGTTCCCCACAGATACCCAAGGGGAGATCGAGTTGGTGCGGCAGAGGTGCCGGGATTTGGGTGTGGAAGCCGTTTTGTCCGATGTGTTCGCCCGAGGCGGCGCCGGTGGCGAGGATTTGGCCCGGGTTGTACTGAATACTTTGGCGGTTGTGCCAGCCAACTTTGCGCCGCTCTATGGTATCGAAGGGTCTTTGTCGGCAAAGATCGAGAGGATTTGTCAGGAGATTTACGGTGCTGATGGGGTGATTTTTTCGAAAGAAGCGTTAGCGGCTTTGGACAAGCTTGAGGAGATGGGATACGGGCAATTGCCAGTTTGTATGGCTAAGACGCAATATTCGTTGTCGGATGATCCCGCCAGGTTGGGGCGGCCCAAAGGGTTTCATGTTACGGTGCGGGAGCTCCGGTTGTCCGCCGGGGCCGGATTCGTTGTGGCCATCACCGGGAATATTATGACGATGCCCGGGTTGCCGGCGACACCGGCAGCTGTGCGTATGGATATCGATGAGGATGGGAAGATTGTGGGGTTGTTCTAGTACTCCGTCCAGCCAAATTCACTTAATGTCTTGCATCGTCTTACTACTGAAAGATATCAGCACGACACGCTGCTTCGTCAGATCCTCCTAGAAGACACCCGTGTATTTCCAGCTGAAGGATATCAGCTGTCGTCGGTTCTTCCTAGCATCATGTCGAAATACTTGCAATCCATTTAAGTGATTTGGACTGGACGGAGTACCAGAGCGGATTCAAGAGTATAAACGAGGGAGAAGGGTAAAAGAAGTGGAACTGTCGATCATGGGAATTCTGAATGTTACGCCGGATTCGTTTTCTGACGGCGGACGCTTTGTTGAACCAAAGGCGGCGTTGCGGCAAGCGGATCGGTTGGTAGCTGAAGGCGCGGATATGATCGATATTGGGGCTGAGTCGACGCGTCCGGGTTTTGATGAAGTGTCTGCACAGGAGGAGTGGGCGCGGTTGGAGCCGGTGTTGATCCCGTTGTTGGCCCGGTGTCCGGTTCCTGTTTCGGTGGACACGCGGAAAGCTTGGGTGGCGGAGAAGGCTTTGGCTGCCGGGGCGCATATGGTTAACGACGTGTGGGGTCTGCAAAAAGATCCGGCTATGGTTGAGGTCGTGGCTTCGTATCAGGTGCCGATTGTTTTGACTCATAACCGGGATGATGCGGGGGTTTATGATTCGGTTCGGGCTCTGATGGATGATTTGTTGCGTTTTTTGGGCAAGAGTGTTGAGCTGGCGTTGAAGAAGGGGGTGTCTGAGTCATGCCTTATTGTTGACCCGGGTATTGGATTCGGGAAGTCTGTCCAACAGAATCTCGATGTGCTTGGCAATCTGTCTGAGTTGAAATCTTTGCAGTGCCCGATACTCCTTGGGGTTTCGCGGAAGTCTGTTATCAAGGAGGCGTTGGGGATTCCGGGGGCTTCGGAGGAGGAGGTGCTGGCGCCAACGGTAGCGCTGAATGTGTTGGGGTTGGTTGGGGGAGCCTCGATGTTTCGTGTTCATGATGTGGCGGAGAATAAGCGGGCTTTGCGAATGGCTCAAGAGGTGGTGCGCAGATATGTTTCAGTCCTCCCATAACGATAACCCTGTTGTATTGGCGGAACCTCTGTCCGGCAATAGTATTCACCTGCGGGGGATGGAGTTTTTTGCTTTTCATGGCGTGATGCCGGAGGAACGCAGGCTCGGCCAGAGGTTTGTTGTTGATGTGGATTTGACTTTGGTTCACAGTGGGCCTTATGACCGGGACGACTTGAATCTGTGTGTCGATTATACGCGGGTCTATTCAAAAATCGCCGAGGTGATGTCCCGAGTCTGTCATACGATTGAATATGTGGCTGAACAGATTGCTCGGGAGCTGTTGACGGATTTTGCCTGTTCACAAGTGCGTGTGGAAGTGCATAAACCGGCGGCACCGATTCAAGGGGTGCTGGAGGATGTTGCGGTTGAGATCGTCCGATCCAATGTTTGGCGGGTTTATCTGAGTCTGGGTAGCAATTTGGGTGATCGTGCCGCTTATCTGAGCGACGCTTTGGGATTGATGGGGTGTCTGGGTACGCTTAAGAAGATTTCGCATGTTTATGAGACAGAACCTGTTGGAGGTGTGGAGCAGGGTTGGTTCTATAACCTTGTCGCGGAGCTGGAAACATCTTTAGCGCCGCAGCTTTTGTTGGGCAAATGTAAGCAGATTGAAGCTCTTTGCGGACGGCGCCATCAGGATTCTATCGGGCTGATGAAACCGACGAAGAACGTTTTGCCGATCACCAGGTGGGGTCCGCGGACGTTGGATATTGATATTCTGTTGGTTTTCAGGGGACCCCAAAACCGGTTGGAGTTCATTCAAACAGATGAGCTGACGGTTCCTCATCCCCGTTTGGAACAAAGGGAGTTTGTGCTGGCACCCTTGCGGGAAATCGCGCCGGATCTCGTGTTGTCTTCCGGTAAGGAGGTTCGTCAGGTTGTGGGGGCAGGGCAAGTGACTCTTCTGGAAGAGCCTTTTTTTGCTGCGGAGGCGTTTTGAATTCAGACCAAGTTTAAAAGGAGACACAGTTATTCTTGATGAAGTTAGTAAACTGCTGGAAGCATACACTCGAAGTATCCTGAATCATTCTGAATCCTGAATCCTGAATACTGGATACTTGCGGTCGAAGACCGCATTAGTACATATCAAAAAAGTATGAGGTTTGTTTTGGGAAAAAGCTCAATTGGTCGGCGTTGACGACGTTTTCGGATATCAGATCCTCCGAGTCGCTGTAACCGCAGATCCATCGTGTGAATTGATCGCGGGTTAGAGAGAGGTCAATTGTTTCGAGAGAGGTAGGGTTCGCGGCGGATACAGAGGTTGTTCCCTCAGATACGGTCAAAAGCCAATGGGTGTTGTCATCCGTAATATGTACGGTTTTGGAGAAGACCGGTGCGGTCATGGCTTTCGCGGGCATCCCTGATACCATGGTTGTCCAATCAAGGACATATAGCATAAGATAGGGGGTTGGAATGCAGGAGCCGGGGGTGAGAATACGGGAGCCGGAGGTCGGAATGCGGGAGCCGGGGGTTGGAATGCGAGGGCCGGAAACCGGAAGGGAGAATCGGAGTTCGCCGTCAGGTCTTTGGGGATCGGTGGCGGGATTGGGGATACGCAACACGGAGATCGGGGCCTGGGGAATGGCCGCCAGCAGGGAACGCCCTGCCGCGAAATCTGTGTAGGAAAATTCGGTAAGGGTGATAACCCTTTGTTTGGTTTCGGGGGTATCGAGAATCGCTGTTCCGGGGTCGACGAAAGCGTAGGCTTGTTCGTTGGCGATACAGAAGCCGCCTCCTGTTTGTGTGTCGGCAAATCGCCTGGCCAGAAGTGTGCGGTCGCGTAAAGCATGGAACGCCATGGATTCGGAATGGGCTCGATTGATGGCCGCCAGCCGGTCAAAATCCGGGGTGGTTTCGATTGAGCCGCGGGGCTCGTTTGGGTCGAGGTCCGCCATAGGCAATCGGATTTGCAGGAAGTCGGCGACTGTGGCATAACCAAGTTTACGATAAAAATTAGGATCAGAAGGGTGCAAACACACGGCGGCACAGGTCTGTGCCAGATCAGAGTGAACCTTATCCAGGAGTCGGCGCATCAGCCCGCGATGTCTGGCCTCCGGGTGGGTCCCGATGCCCAAAAGAAAGGATCCGGGAATCGTTTTGCCGCGGCAAACGAGTGTGTAGGGCATCGCATAGACGATGGCAGTCAGCCGGTCTTCTTCCCAGAGCGCCCAATTGCGCAAGGAAGGAAACTGTTCGGCAAAGAACCAGTCTTTGAAAGCGTCGCTGTCTTCCGGAAAACAGAGAGACCAAAGCTCACGCCCTTGTTTGTTTTCGGATACGTCCAACGGTCTGCTGTTCATGGTTAGTTGCGCAACCGGGCTTTGTATTTCTCAATCAAAAATTCCGGATGATAGGAGAGTTTGGCTTTGCGAAGCCCTTCCAGGCCCAAGTCTTCCTCCCGGTTGATGTAGGTCAGATGAGAAAATGTGTTTTGGACGAAGAGTTGGTTAATCAGAGGGTAGATGCCGTGATACTGGGCGTTGGCTTTTTCCATATGGATTAGGGCTGTATCTGGGGAGATCTGGTTGCCCATGGTGTAAGCCTGGACTTCGCCGTTGATACGAATAACCGCCCCTTGCATATTCAATTGGTCTGCGTAGAGAAGGCAACGTTGTGCCGCGTCGTGGTCGCGTGTCATCAGTTCCTGGGTTTCATCGTTTTTGTTTTGATGCCAAAGGGTGTTCAGTTGCAGGCATTCTTCGGCGTGGCGGGAAACGTTGTAGGGTTCGTATTCATAGCTGTAAAGGGAATGGAATTTGTTGATATGGTTCCGTTTGGCGTGATATTTGTTGCCGCGCAGGGAGGCGAGTTTGTCGGCTGAGTAAACATAATCGTCGCAATCCCGCTCGCGGGTGAAGAGAAAGCGTCCCGGCATGGTTTTTTCCATGCGTTCGCGGAATTCCGGTGTGATGCCTCGCATGATGAAGCGTTTGCCACGAGTAGAAAAGTATTCTAGCGCCAGACTGAGGGCATGATGGTAAGGGTGGTTCGGTGCAGCCGGCAGGGGCGGCAACAGGAATTCTTCGTCCCGACGACAATGAAACCGGATGAGGAGGACATTGTCAACGAAAGCATATGAGGTTTGACAGAACGGTTGCCAGATAAACAGGTTGCTAAAGTTTGATTCGGAGCTGCGCAAGGCCCAAGGAGCGGTCCAAGCTTCGATTTCGTCACGGGCGATCATTGTGATGTCTTGGAACGAGATGTCTTCAAGTTGAAGAGCGTACATACAAAATTCTACCTCCGTATTTTTTGTCTTCCTGTCAATGTATATGAGTCCTAAAAGATATGATATCTTGGCCTTGCGTTTTTTATTATATTTCTGACGGATTTATATTATCACGAAATTGGTTTCAGCGCAAGGCTACGGAGGCGGCCTGGACGTGGCCTGTCCCGCAAGCCGTTCTCCGGTCTTGTGCGGCTCTATGCTCCGCTGCGGCAAACTCAAAACTCGCTCCACTGCGTTGCGCTCAGACAGTTGAGTTTGCTATCGCTCTGTTCGCTTAGATCCGCATCAAGCCCTCCGCAAAGGC
>WRJI01000081.1 GCA_009778595.1 Peptococcaceae bacterium
TATATCGTCTAAACTTAAGTCAGCCAGATGGGCAACAGAGGTAACTTCCAGAGATAAATTGTATTTGGAAAAATTGGGGATGAATCCGGAGGCGATTTGAGTACAGGTTGCCCGACTTTTAGGATATTAATGACGGCTGGAAATGACAAATCTCGAAACTTTGATCTTAAGCTCAAATGAAAGTATTACTAAGTTGCCAAATAGTCTAAAAAACTCCCATATAGGCAGGACAAAAATTGATCCATCAACTGTGTACAAACCGATCCGGCGGTTTACTTTTATAGTGAGGGCGAAAATGAAGATGGATTCATAAAAAAATACGAATCATTTTCAACATTTCTGATCAGTCATTACAATGGAGTAGAAATGTTGATAAAAGAGTAATATGCTTTGGGGGGGTGCAGAATATGAGTGATTTGATCAATTCCCAAAAGGCGAATTCATTTTTTGAAGATGTGGCGCGGATCATCGAACAGGCACATAGCTTTGTTGGGCGCACCGCTGACCTGACCATGTGCGTAACCTATTTTGAAATTGGGCGCATGATTGTGGAGGAAGAACAAGGCGGTAAGGCTCGCGCCGAATATGGAAGCAAACTAATGCGCGGACTCGCCGATTTTTTGACGGATAAATTTGGGCGCGGCTTTTCGCTTTCAACATTGAAAAACGCAAAACAATTTTATAATGTTTATGCGCCTGTCATTGGACAAATTCCGTTTATAGAAAAAAGCCAAACAATGATTAGCCAATCCTATCCGTTCAATCTCAGTTGGTCGCATTATTAAAAGGGCTATTCAAAACCACAAATAGAGGGAGGAACAGCCCTCCTTCTATTTGATACATAAAAAGTGCACACATTATAGTCTTCTGAAATGGATTTGATGGTGTCAACCCATTCGTCACATATCCAAGCCCGTCTACCCAGTGATAAAATAGTGTCAACTAATTCCCGCAAATCAAGCTAATTTATTAGCATTTTTGAAATGAGGAACGCAAGACCGAAGAAGCTCCGGCATCATATTACATCATACTACTTAGGCCATCATATTACTCTTGGGCGCACCAATTAATTGTTGTAGCAATATATGGAATAAACTTATTAGACTCACGTATGAAGGCCACACAGAGCAGGCGAACATTTATAAGCAGCGACTTTGCGAAGGGATTGATGCGATTCTTAGCGACGGCGCCGCAAAATTCGACTGTCTGAACGCAGCGAAGCGAAGTGAGTTTCGAAATTTTGTGGCAGATCCAAGAGAGTACAGTCTACTTATGTCCACAAGTAGCAGTTAGGACAGATTACTCTACAAGGCCACTCGGGCCGGCTTAGAAGCGCACAATCGCGTAGGATCGAGCGCGTTAAATGTTCGCCTGCTCTGTGTGGCCGGCTCAAGAAGCATCATATGTTTTTGGAATATTATGCTACAACAATTAATTGGTGCGCCCACTTGGGCCAATGGACAAATTTACGCTATTATGCTATAACCTATATTAAACAAAGTGAATAATTTGGAGGGACAATCATGAGTAACCACACCCCATCACCAGGAACAGAAGAACGCAAAGAATTTCAAACAGAAATCCGGCAGCTGCTGGATCTTGTGGTCAATTCCTTGTACACAAACCGGGAAATTTTTCTGCGGGAACTGATTTCTAACGCCGCAGACGCTTGCGAAAAAGTCCGCTATATGGCTCTCACAAGCCCAACCCTTCGCCCCGCTTCCGGAGATTTGGGCGTTGAAATCACCATCAACGAACAAGATCATATCCTGACCATCAGCGACAACGGCGTGGGCATGACCCGGGAAGAGCTTATTGAAAACCTCGGCACCATTGCTCACTCCGGCTCAAAATCTTTCCTAAGCTATCTGTCGGAACATCAGGAACAAGCCCCTGACCTCAGCCTGATCGGGCAGTTTGGCGTCGGCTTCTATTCCGCGTTCATGGTCGCCACTAAAGTTGTCATTCAGACCCTGTCCGCAGATTCCCAAGCAGACGCATGCTGTTGGACATCTGAAGGCCTGGGCAGCTACACCCTGAGCGCCGGAACCCGCGAGGAGCGGGGGACAAGCATCGAAATTCACCTGAAAGAAGACGCTTTTGACTTAGGCAAAGCGGACAAAATCAAACAAATTATCAACAAGTACTCCAACTTTGTCCCCTATCCCGTCAGCGTGAACGGCGACAAAGTCAACACTGTAGAAGCCATATGGGTAAAAAATAAAAACGAAATCTCCGGCGAAGAGTACGATGAATTCTATAAATTCTATACCGGCGCCTACGATGACCCCCTCGGCAGGCTGCACTTCTCTTCCGATGCCCCCCTCTCTCTGCACGCGCTGCTCTACATGCCCGGCAGCAATATGGAACGCTTCGGCTTCAGCCGCATAGAACGGGGAGTCAACCTGTTCTGCAAAAAAGTGCTCATTCAAGAAAAGTCCGAGACCATTCTGCCGGAATGGATGCGCTTCGTCCGAGGGGTCATCGATTGCGAAGATCTGCCCCTGAACATTTCCCGTGAAACCTTGCAGGACAGCACACTGCTGCAGAAGCTTAACCGTGTAGTCGCCAGCCGCCTGCTCAAATATTGGGAAGAACAGGCCCGTGACGAGAAGACAACCTATGAGGAATTCTGGAAAGAATTTGGCATCTTCTTAAAAGAAGGGGCAGCCACAGATATCGTGAATCGGGCAGACCTCCTCAAGTTGCTGCGTTTCGAATCCAGCATCACCGAACCCGGTGAACTGACCAGCCTGGATGAGTATGTAGACCGTATGACCGACAGTCAAAAAAACATTTATTTTGTCAGCGGTCCCACCCGAGCCAGCATCGAACAAGGCCCCTATCTGGAAATTTTCCGCGAAAGCCATATGGAGGTTCTCTATACCTATCAGGCGATCGATGACTATGTACTGATGAATGTCGGTTCCTATCGGGACAAGCCCCTGCAAAGCGTAGACCAAGACAGTGGAGATCTGCCGGACTTAGGCCCGGAAAAATCTCCTCAGATGGATGATACCACAGCAACCCAGTTAACAACTTGGCTGAAAGAGGTTTTTCAAGACAAAGTCAAGGACGTTCGTGTATCCAAACGTCTTGTAGACAGCCCTGCCGTCCTGCTCAGTATGGGAGGATCTCACAGCATGAACCGGCTCTTTCAGTCCATGAACGAAGCCTCAGGGATAGGGTTTCCTGGCAATGCTTTTGGCGATATTCTGGAAATCAACGCAAACCACGACGTCATCCAAGGGATAGAACGCTTGCGGGCTGCCGAAGATCCCTTTGCCACAACCGCCGCCGGGCAGCTGCTTGTTTCCGCCCAGATGGCCGCAGGGCTTCATGTGGATCCAAGGCTTTTGTCAGCGGGACTCAACGATCTTCTGGCCCGGGCTGTGCAAACGCCCTCTCATGAAGCTTCATAAGATCCTCCGGCACATCATCCTCCTGCGCGAAAACAACAACAAAAGTACTTCCGACTCCCACTGTACTGTTCACACGAATACAGCCTCCGCACAAACGAACAATCTCATTGACAATGGCCAGCCCCAGCCCTGACCCGTGATCGTCCAGCTTGTTGTGCGTGCGGGAACGGTCACCCCGGAAGAACCGTTCAAAAACATGAGGCAAATCCTTTTCCGCAATCCCGCTGCCGTTATCAGAGACTGTCAGCATCCCCGAGCCAATTCTATGGGCTTCGATGCTGATACAGCCTTCTGGCGGCGTGTGCTGGATTGCGTTGGTAACAAGATTGAGCAGAACCTGTTTCGCATGATCCCGGGTCAGGGGAATATCAAAGGGAATATCCTCCGGCAACGGAGACCATACCAACGTACGCCCTTTCAAAAGCGGGGCCAGCACCGGCTGCAGTTCACCCACAACATCATTGTAGAAAATCCCCGGCGTATTCACCGCCCTCAGAAACCTTGGATCCGTGTCGGTATCCGTCGGTTCCTCACTCATTTCCGTACCCAAGGAAAACTGAGCCAGGCGATTGAGCATGAGAAGAGCTTCCGCCAAACGGATGAGCCTATTAATTTCTGTTAGCATGGAGGTATGAACCTCGCGCAAAACCTCAGAATCCCTCTCCGTATCACGCAGCAAAATCTCCAAAAAACCCCGGATCGATGTCATCGGGGTGCGCAGTTCATGGGACGCATCGGCGATGAATCTGGCCATCTCCTCCCGGGCAATCCTTTCCGTTTGCAGGGCATCGTCCAGTTCTTGCAGCATATGGTTCAGCGCGTCGCGTAAATGCACGATCTCCCTGGGACCCCCTTGCCCCTCAAGTCTCAGGTCGTATCTGCCTTCAGCAATCTGACGGGCCGTAAACGACATACTCCGCATCGGATTCAGAGGCTTGCGCAGGATCGCTCTGATTACCAAAACACTCACAACCAGAACCCCCAAGCTTACGACAATAATGTTCCGCATCATATTGGCCAGCATGCGCTCTGTATCCGCCAAAGGCATACCAAAAAGAGCATATCCCAACAGGGTATCCGGATCAGCATAAACAGGGCAATTGTAGAGCATATAGCGTTGATGGGGTTCCGGAGAAACATAGATAAAAAAAGAAGGGCTGTCGGCAATACCGGCAAGCTTGATTCTCCAGTCTTCCTTCATAAAAGGGGCATATTCGTCTACAGGCTCAGCATTCTCGGCCTTTTCAGCATTCTCAACAGTCTCAGCAGTGTTGCGCCCCCCAAAATCCGTGGTTATCGTCATGATATTTCTATCCTTATTCAGGGCCACCATAAAAATGTTACGCCGAAATGCCGCTGCTTCTTGAGGAACGCCCTCATCTTGGGTAAACCAGCGTGTCAGGTACTCCGTCGAAGCCTTTGCAGCATCCGAACGTAGCCCCTCCCTGACCGTTTGATACAGAGAGGTTCGCAGCGCCTGATACTGGAAGGCCGTGATCAGGATAATAAAAACAACAAAACAGAGCAAGAAGCGGACGACAAGTTGTCCGCGCAGCGACTGAATCCATCGCACCCTGTTTGCAATCTTTGTTTTTACCCCCATAAGCCCCCCGCCATACTCTCTACTTTCCTCTAAGAATCAACAACAAGACGATAGCCCTGCCCGCGCTGATTGCTGAGCAGGGTATGATCAGCATCGTTCAGTTTATCACGCAAATACCGGATATAGACTTCCAGAATATTATCATGGACTTGAAAATCATGTCCCCAAACATGCTCCATAATCCTTCTCTTGCTCAGAGTCTGGTTGACATGGCATAAGAAGTAAGCCAGCAAACGATACTCAGTCGGAGAAAGGGTGAGCTCCTCGTCGTTATACCTGATAATTTTGGTTAAATCATCCAGGACAAAGGGGCCAACATGCTGGATCCCTGTCAAATCAGGAAAACGCTGCCTGATCTGGACTTCAATACGCGCCAGCAGCTCATCGAAATGAAAAGGTTTAACAAGATAATCGCTGGATCCCCGGCGCAGCCCCTTGACAATATCTTGAGGAGAATCTTTAGCTGTCAGCATAATAATAGAAGCCGTTGTCATCTTTTTGACCACTTTTAGAAATTCATACCCACTCATCACCGGCATCATCACATCGAGAATAATCACATGGGGATCAAAGCTCACAACATACTCCAGCGCCTCTTCGCCATTGGCGGCCCAGCGTGTTTCATAGGCCTGTTTCAAACCCAGAATAAGCATTTGACGGATGGCAATATCATCATCAACAATTAAAACGCGAAATTTTCTGTTATCCATTTCTTCCCTTTCTCTGATCTTACAGATTCTGGTGCAAGTACAGTTATCTCTTTGTAGGATAAGTCGCTTCGTTCTCTATTGTAACATATAACCAGCTCTATATGACAAGTCACCCTCAAATATGCTACACTATATGTGTTATAGCATATAAGCGACCCAATATGATAAGTTACTGCCAAATATGCTACAATATGTTTATGCCGCGCACAATATGACAATTCACTATCAAATATGCTACACTATATGTGTGCCGCCGCATAAAAAAGCGCGCCTGCGCGGATCAGCATCGCAGGCGCCATGAAATCCCATTTTCTTCCTCAAAATATTATTTTCTCAAACGGCGGGAGAGCATTCCCATGCCCATATGTCGGCCTAACCTTGATTGGGAGTAAGACTGTGGAGACTCCTGGAAAGATGCTTCTTGGGAGGAGGGTTCCTGAAAAGATACTTCTTGATAGGAGGGTTCCTGGAAAGATGCTTCTTGATAGGGGGGTTCCTGAAAAGATGCTTCTTGATAGGGCGTTTCCTGAAGGGAGGTTTCTTGGAGGAACGTCTCCTGCAAAGGTTCTTTGGGTATCACACTGGCGTTCTCCGCATAAAAGCCAGGGAAAATTTTGCGGACAATGGGCTGGCCGGCTTTCCTCCAGATTATCCTGCCGGTTTTCTGCGCTAAGGGAATACCATACTTGCGGGCAATGGGCATACCGACTTTTTTGGCCAAAGGCACAGCTGTCCGGCGGGCCAGCGGATAAACCCACTTTGTCATAACAACCGGGCCATATCTCTTCCAAAGAAGAGATTGGAGTTCAGGCCACAGGGCCGTCGCCATATTTTTGGTGATAACAGAGGCTCCGGCGCCGGAGGTGGATTGGAGCGATTTGATCGCCAGCAGAGCCATTCTATCTATTGACATAGAAATTTCCTCCCTTACCATTTTTTTACACAACCATTTCGTAACTATTATATGAAAGCAGAGGATTTATGTGCTTATTACAGAGTGAAACCCATGTGAAAACTGACCCGAATCCCCTTGCACCTGAATGCGAACCTTCTATGGATGACCTCAGAAAACTCCCGCCCGGCTTAACCGGCGAACAGGTGCAACAGAGGAAAGAGGACGGACTTACCAACAAGGTTCATAATGCGCCTTCAAAAACATATAAACGTATCTTTGCCGATAATATTTTTACATTATTCAATACGATCAATGTGGTATTGGGATGCTTAATCTTTTCTGTCGGATCCTATCAGAACGCACTCTTTCTGGGTGTGGTTCTCTCCAATACCTGCCTTGGCATTATTCAGGAGATCCGCGCCAAACGCACCATTGAGAAGCTTTCTCTCATTGTAGAACCCCATGTAAGTGTCCGCCGCGATAACGAGACCTGTGAAATTCCTGTGGAGGACATTGTTCTGGATGATATCATCGAGCTTAAAGCCGGGGCTCAAATTTGCTCCGATGCCAAGGTTCTCTCAGGAGAAGGATTTGAGGTTGACGAGTCTTTGCTGACAGGCGAAAGTCATGCCGTCCGCAAACGCATCGGCGATGAGGTTTTGTCAGGAAGCTTTGTGGTATCAGGATCAGCTTATGTGCACGTTCTGCGTGTGGGCATGGATAATTACGCGACCAAACTTGCTCATGAAGCCCGCCGCAACAAGCGCATCCGCTCGAAGCTCATCGTGGCCTTGGGCAAAATTATAAAGATGATGACTTTTGTGATTATTCCGGCAGGACTTCTGCTCTTCATCAGCCAGCTCATGAGCGATATCTCCCACGTGAAGGCCATCGTATCCACCGTCGCCGGTATTATCGGCATGATTCCTGAGGGGCTTATCCTGCTGAGTACTGTGGCCTTTGCGGTAGGCGTTGTCAATCTCAGTAAACATAAAACCTTGGTTCAAGCTTTACCCTGCATCGAAACTTTGGCTCGGGTCGATGTGTTATGTTTGGATAAGACGGGCACCATTACTGACGGAACCATGACAGTTGAAGAGGTGATCATCTGTCCTCCAGCACTCCCCTCCTCAGTTGGCGGTGACTTCGACACAGATCCCGTTCACGGCTCCCGGCACTCCCATCAAAGAACTGAACAGCATACAGAGAGATCCGCGCTGGCTCAGCAAGCCTTGGAGGCTCTGACGGTCGTCTCAAATGATACAAACCCCACTCAGATGGCCCTCAAACGTCATTTTGGTTATGAAACCCCCGCGCCGCTTGCGTGTAAGCCCCGGCTCACAGAAGAGTCCCGGCTCACAGAAGAGTCCCAGCTCACAGAAGAGTCCCCATGTAAAAGCGGAGGCCACTTTACGTGCGAAGGTCAGTGGAGTGTGCGCACTGTTATCCCTTTTTCGTCCCAGCGACGTTGGAGTGGGGCGAATTTTACAGGAAGCAGCTGGGTTCTGGGAGCGCCGGATGATCTGTGCCCTCATGCCAAAGAGAGTGTGGCTCCGTACGCATCCCAGGGATTTAGGGTTTTAGCCCTGGTTCGTGTGTGGGAAGATCTTGGGAAAACTTTGCCTGACACGCGTGAGCTCTATGCCCTGATCGTGCTGGCAGATACCCTTCGGCCCCAGGCCGCGGATACTTTTCGTTTTTTCGCGGATCAAGGAGTTCAAATCAAGGTTATCTCAGGTGACAATGCCCTGACTGTTGCGGCAACGGCTCAAAAAGCGGGGTTGGCTCAGGCGGATCACTATATTGATATGACCACAGTTTCAGAGGATGACGATTGGGACGCTATTTCTGAAAACTATACTATCTTTGGCCGGGTTGATCCTTATAAGAAGAAAAAACTCATTGAATCCCTTCGCGCTAACAACCATGTTGTCGGCATGACCGGAGATGGTGTTAATGATGTCTTGGCGCTTAAAGAATCCGATTGCAGCATCGCTATGGCTTCCGGCAGCGAAGCTGCCCGGGCGGTTTCCGAGCTTGTCCTCATGGAGTCGAATTTTTCCGCCTTGCCTGCCGTGGTTCGGGAAGGCAGGCGGGTGATCAATAACATTGAACGGGTCGCTGTTCTTTATTTAGGGAAAACGGTGTACTCTACCTTGCTGTGCTTTTCTTTTATTCTGCTGTCTTTTTTGTTGAATCAGCAGTATCCTTTTGCTCCTCTCAATTTTACACTTATCAGCATGACATGCATCGGTATTCCTTCCTTCTTTTTAGCTTTATCCGCCAACCAAAACAGGGTCGAAGGGGATTTTCTGAAAAAGACCCTGACCAAGGTTGTTCCTTGTGGGATTTTAGCTGCGCTTAATGTGCTGGTGATCCACATATTGGGTATGGCCCTGTCTTGGGATGATGTCATGACGAGTACCATACAGGTGTTTGCTTTAGGTTCCATAAGCCTTATGATATTGGCGAATGTGTGTTCTCCTCTTAAGGGAAAACGTCTGTATTTGTTTATCTCTATGATGATTTTGTTCGTTGTTGGCTTCACCGGTCTTGGTTTGGCGGGCGAGGTGGGTTGGGCAGGCGAGGGAGGGTTGTTCCCTTGGTGGCAGCTCAGTCCCATCGCTTTAGTGTGCTTGCCTCTTGCCGCTGCCTTAAATGTATGGCTGGTACGTCAAATTTTTTGTTGGTCGCGGAAGTATAATTTGGATTCATTTGGTAAATGATAGGGTAAGTCCATTTTAGGAAAGGGTGATTCGTATGTCAAAAGCGTCTCGAGAGAAGAAGAAGAAGAAGTCCGACAAAGGGTCAACCAAGGATGAACCTATGGGTTCATAGCCGCGAACACGAACGTTAGGCATAGACCTGAGTAGTAACCATTTTTTAATTCAGTTGAGAAATCTCAGCTTGTTGAGATTTCTCAACTTGATGTTTGCTTCACAGCGTATCGATTTACACCATGGCCAAATATTGAACCGTTTACAGAACAGAGGTTGTGTAGACGGTTTTGCGTGTTCATCGGGATAATGGTAATATATAACTCATAAAAACAAAAAAATGTGATTATATTTGGCATTTCGAGCGAGATCCTTCCATGAATTTCATAGCATCTTCGGGAAGCATCTAAATTACAACAAATTACGATAAATTACAACATTTTAAAATTAAATATATACTTGATTAAATTACAACCTTATGGTATCTTGTTGTCGATCCAGCCACAATATGGTCAATAAAATAATCCTAATGGCTCCTTGTGAAAAAATACATAATCCCTAAAAAAACAATTTGAAACAATTTGGAGGGGACAAAAACACTATGAGAAACGCAGCAACAATCGGAAAAATATCAGTCAGTATATTCATGACATTAGTTATGCTTTTTACCACATGCCTACCCCAGGGCCTATTCGCAGCGGAAGACGAAATATCAACCCCTTCGGAAGCCCCGCCCCTGATGCTTGAAGAAAATCAGGATCAAGCCGAAGTCCCCTCTGTGAGAGCGGCAGATGACGATATAGACCCTGATAATCCGGATCCAGATCCGCCGATAGACCCCGAAGACCTTCCGCCCTTGATCAATAGCCATAATCCCTATTATAACAATCCGTTTGCCGGAGACGTGGGAGATCTCGTCGGCATTGATACGATCACAGGCGCCTTTTCAACACAAAGCACAGACATAGAACTCTACGGCGCCTTAGAACTGGCTTTTACCCGGCACTACAACTCATTATCCAAAGAAAACGGAGCCCTCGGGCACGGCTGGAAGCATAGTTACGATTATAAACTCAAAGCCAGTGACAGTGACAATGACAATGATAGCGACAGCGACAGTGACAGCGACGACGATAATAGCAATAATGACAGCAACGACGGTGATAACAATAACATTGACAGCAGCAATGACAGCGATCTTGACACTAACAGCGATGCTAATAATGACGATCCTGACCATAACAGCGATACTAATCGCGACAGCGACAGCGACAGCACTATTGACAGCAACAGCACTATTGACAGCAACAGCGCTCCTGATAGTGATGAAGACAGCGATCGCAGCAACGACAGCGATACCGCCGCCGAAGCCGCAGATACCGACACCCTCACCCTCAGCACCCCCGAAAACCACAACATTGTCTTCACCAAACAAGCCGACGGCGCCTATAAAAAGCCCAAAGACGCCGACTTCACCCTCACCCAAACCTCAGACGGCCATATAGCCACCTACCGGGATAAAACCCGATACAAATTCAACATAGATCACAAATTAACAAGTATCACTAAGCTCAATGGCGACACAACAACCCTGAACTACGAAGGCGACACCCTCAAAACAGTCAGCAACCGCAGCGGAACCCTGACCCTCAGTTACACCAACAACAAACTCACCAGCATCAGCGACTCCACCGGCCGCAGCGTCACCTACACCTACAACACAGACAGAATCCTGTTCACCAACATAGACGGCCACAGATTCCAATACCTGTACAACTCAGATAACCGTCTAATCCAGATGTATGACTTCAAAGAAGTCTTCTATATCGAACAAGCCTACAACGACCAAGGCAGAGTCACCAAGCAAACCCTGACCGGCCAAGGCACATCCAGCATCACATATAACATCGCCAACACAAACAACCAAGTCACCTACCCCGATGGCAGCACCACCACCTACACCTATAACACCGACTATAAACTCGCCACAACCCAAGACCAGTTTGGCACGCGCACCTATACCTACCATCAAGACGACGGCCGCCTCAGCACCTACAGAGACGGACTCGGCAGCACCACCACCTACACCTACGACACAGAAGGAAACATCCTAACACAAACCTACGCCAACAATACCCAAGAAACCTTCATCTACAACAGCAACAACCAAGTCACCGAACACACCCAAAAAGACAATACCAAACTCTATTACACCTACGACACCCGAGGCAACACCCTAGAAACCACCGACGCCAAAGGCCATAAGACAACCCACGCCTACGACACCGACAACAACCGCATCAGCACCACCAACGCCCTCGGCCACATCTCAACCTACGCCTATAACCCCGCAGGCAACATCACCATCGCCGTCGACGCCCTGAACCAAGCCACCTTCTACGAATACGACGCCCAAAACAGACTCATCGCCGAAACCAACCCCAAAGGCAACACCACCCGCTACACCTATACCCTCGGCGGCAAACTCACCAAAACCACCGACGCCCTCAGCCAAGAAGAAACCTACGAAGTCGATAACAACGGCAACCGCACCCAACTCACAGACACCGAAGGATCCACAGAAAAATACAGCTATAACGAACAACGCCAAACCACAGCCATAGAAAACAAAGAAGGCCATACCAAAACCTACGACTACAGCAACCGCGGCTACATAGTCACCAGTACCGACGCCAAAGGCAATTCCATAAAAATCACCTACGACAGCCGGGGCCGCGTCACCCAAGTCACAGATAAAAACAACAACGCCACCACCTACACCTACAACGCCGAAGACAAAATCAGAACCACCACAACCCCCTACACCCACCTCACCCAATACAGCTACGACAATATGAACCGCGTAGAAACCATCACCAACCCCCGCAGCAACAGCACCACCTACACCTACGACACTCAAGACCGCATCACCAAAATCACCGACGCCCTCAACAACAGCGACATCTACGAATACGACAACAATGGCAACATCATCCGCTACACCGATAAAAACAACAACACCTGGACCTACGACTACGACGCCGAAAACCAACGCATCAGCACCAAAGACCCCCAAGACAACACAAGCCACACCCAATACGACGCCACCGGCAGACCCATCAGAACCATCACCCCCCTTAATAACGCCACCCAGGCCAACTACGACAGAAACGGCAACATCGTCGCCCTCATCGATCCCATGAACAACAAAACAGAACTCCAATACGACG
Source organism: Peptococcaceae bacterium (assembly GCA_009778595.1). GTDB lineage: Bacteria > Bacillota > Desulfitobacteriia > Desulfitobacteriales > Syntrophobotulaceae > WRJI01. The sequence continues at coordinate 12,578 of WRJI01000081.1, forward strand.
CCCTCGACCGGCTCACCCAACAAACCAACCCCGACGGCACAAGCGTCAGCTACACCTATGACAAAACCGGCAACGTCATCAGCACCACCAACGAAGAAGGCCAAGTCACCAAATTCACCTACGACAAAACCGGCAACCTGCTCAAAGAAATCGATCCCCTCAAAAACATCACCACCTACACCTACGACCAAAACGGCAGAGAAGAAACCATGAAAGACGCCATGGGCGGCGTCATCAAAAAAACCTACGACCCGGGCGGCAACCTGACCGCAGAAGAAAACGCCCTCTACTACACCACCCACTACACCTACGACAACAAGAACCGGCTCACCGCCACAACAGACCATCATGGCAACACCACAACCATAGAATACGATGCCAACAACAACATCATTGCCCTTCACAATCCCGACGGCGGTATTATCCGCTATACCTACGACGCCCTTGACCAACTCACCAGCATCACCGACGCCGAAGGATACACCAGTAAAACCGAATACGACCCAAGCGGCAACATCATCAAAGAAACCGATCCCCGCAACAACAGCCACCAGTACATTTACGACACCCTCAACAGACCCATCACCCTCATCGACCCCCTCGGCAACAAATCCCACTACACCTACGACGCCGACGGCCGGGAAACCCAATACACCGACAAACGCGGCGCCAAAACCATCACAGAATACGACGCCAAAGACCGCGTCACCAAAATTACCGATACCTAC
>WRJI01000082.1 GCA_009778595.1 Peptococcaceae bacterium
CAATATGTTTTCTAACGCGGGCTACGCCCGCAAGCATCCAGTATTCAGTATTCAGTATTCAGAATGTGGATTTTCTTGTTTTTTATTGACGCTTCGCGTCTATAAGTTACTAATGAAACCGCTCAGATTCTGAAGAATTCTCTTTCAGGTGACATGAGAAAGCGCATTAACGATGAAATTCCTTCGGACATATTCAAAAACCTTATTGTAGAGCTCTATAAAAAATACTGCAGCAGGGTTGTGGTCTTAGTTGATGAATACGACAAACCTAATCTTGAAGTCGAGGAAGCCTTGTATATGAATATTATTGCTGAGTTTACTTAGAAAGGGAATACGTTCACAGAGACATTCTAACACGACTCATTATTTACTGACAAAATACCGAACATTCCTTGAATGACCCTCGCGTATCAGGTCACCGTGCTCTCTCATTTTGCGGAGGACTTCGCCCGCCGCTGTTTGTGATATACTGAGAAGATTTTCTGCTTGTTTGCGGTTTATAGAACCGTTTTCGTTTACAAATTTCATCACGTTTTCTTCCTGTGTCAGTGTTTCATTGACTGCGGTTGCAGCGTTTAAGTTAGGAAGTATCATCTTGAACACGTTGGGTGTGACTTTGATTTTCGGTTGAGCTAAAGATGTTCTATACGCTTCATATATTTTCAATATGCCTGTACCATATGCCTCAATAAGCTGTAAACGATAAAAAATCTCCGCCAATGAGGAGTTACGGCAGGCTGAATAGCCACTCATAATGTCTTCAACTTCGATTCCACTTACTAAACCGCCGGGAGAGATAAACTCTATACGGTCGGAAAAAATCTTGATAAGGATACTCCCACTTGATGAGTATTCTCTGTGAACAACAGCATTGAGCAAAGCCTCGCGTAAAGCAGATTCAGGATAATCGCGGTTGTCAATTCGTAGGAGCTTATCGAACGTCGCCGTGGTTTTATTGTTGAGGTCGAGGTAATTATAAACATCGTTAATTTGTTTGAACAACGAACCGCTAAATTCTTGCCTATCTTTGAAAACCTGTTGTGTTGTGTCTTGGAAAATAGCTGTTTTAATTGTGTGAACGCATTGTTCCGAAAGAAGCAAAGCGAGGTTGGTGTATATCTTATCAGAGTTCATAATCCCAAGTGTAACCATTTGTGAAGTACCGAACCGTACTTTTCGTTTCGCAAATTCGTCTTTTGCTGACGCGAATGTTAGATTTTGTTCCATAGAACGGAGTTTTTCATAGCTGTCCCCATCGGTTTCTCTAATCATTTTTCGAATTGATGTGTCAGTCGCTGGAACGGAGGCTGCGCCGTGGCGAACATAAACTCCTTCCGGGCGGATTCCCTTGCTGACAAGGTAATATGGGCGGTCAGTGCCACTTTGAATGTCTATCCGTATTATGCTTTTGCCATCATACTGCTCAATATGACAGTATGCAAACAGTGTGACATCTGGTTTTATGCCATCACGGAGCATATTGTTAATAGTCAGCATATCCGCATCGACATCTGACAATCCGGCTATGTTGCCACTATCTTCAATGCCTATATAAAGCACCCCGCCACCGCTATTTGCAAACGCTACAACACTTTTCTTTATATCATCAATGACGATTGATTTATATTCAACTGTTTCGCTCTCTTTTGACAGCATGGCGCACACCTCATAATCAATTATCTAACATTCTAACACATTGACGTTTTCGTGTCAAGGCTGTGTTAGAAACATTTTGACTTTCCACGGACTCATTTTGGAAAAACCATACGCCATTATTCTTCGTTGTTGGCACGCAGCATCTTTCCGATTGCTTCACTCCTGGCCCGATAATCATAATACGCGCCGCCGACAATATATTCGTCGCCATTATAAACAAACCGAGTCGAGCCCTCTTCGATAATATCGTTTTCTGTACGGTATATCTTTGAGTCAAGTCTAATATCATAACTTCCCGAAAACGTGGGAACGAAGTGATAGCTATTCTTATAGGTATAACTAAGCATAAAATGGAACAGGTCCTCGTCAAAGATTATCGACATACTACTTTGTTTCGGGTTCCATGCAAGAATGCTGAGAGACTCATGGTAGCGAACGCTTTTTTGGAGTATAATCTCGTCTCGACTATTTCCTGTCACATCCATGAGTTCATAATTAAAACCTGAGGCCCTACCTGTAACCTCCTCATCCAAAACAGTATCGAACTGTCCATCCTCATTCAAAACGAAAGCAAATAGTACATACATTTCAGCTGATCCGGCGCTAAACGTCACGTTTTTGATGATGTCGATTTTAATGATCATATCATCAAGAGCAGATTCGCTGCTTTTTGATAGATTGCATTTTGAAAGAGTGTAATCAATATTGGTGATGTCATCCGCGTCCAAATACAAGTAACCACTGGATGAAGTGTATTGTGAGAGATGTTCATTCAACATAGAAACGATGTCTATACTGTATTTGTCCAAGTTTTCACTCTCAATCTTTTGCACGAAAGCCTCATAAGGGTTTGTTTCTAAGTCTGTGTCAGACGGTTGAATCGAATTGTTGTCTGGCTGTTTGGTGCATCCAATGGCGCAACCACCGATTATCATTAACAGAGATGCCAACAGCATGATAATCCAGTTCCTTCTTACCATGGCAAGTCCTCTTTCAGGGATTGTAGATGGACACCTAAACCCTACATCAATAAGCGATCATTGTCAATTCCCGTAATTAATCCGTTTCCGCCTGTTTCCGTCTGTTTCTGTTTCCGGCCGTTCACCGGCTGAGGTCCCATGGAGAGGGTTATCTTGTCAAATAATCTGAACGAAGATTAAAACAGACTCCCCGCGTATAGAATAGGGGTAACGGGTATGTTAGTGAGCCTATTCTTGCTGAGAGGATGATTGCCATGACCAACGCGGACGCAACCGCTTCCCTGAAAAAACGAGTGATTGAGCTGGAAAAACAACTCGACGGCCTGCGCCTGAGCCGCCGGGTGCTGATGAATCTGTTGGAACAGGTGGAAAAAGAAAAGAATGAGCTGGCCCAAACTTTGGAACGCATTAACCAAAGCCGCAAACCGGTGAGTCATCTTCATCTTTACAAGTAGGGCCTGCGGAGGGTGCGAAAGCGACTAATGCGGTCTTCGACCGCAAGTATCCAGTATTCAGTATTCAGGATTCAGAATGTTAATTTTCTTGTTTTTTATTGATGTTGTTGCAACCTAAGCGACTAATGGCGTTTATCTGCCTGTTCAAGGAGTTCGCCAAGATGGCTTTGAGGTCTGTGATGTTCGCGTATTAAAATTTGCACAGCCTCGTCCAAGCCGGCTTCGGAAGCTAAGTCATAACTCCAGCTTGCATGTTGGTCATAGATATCCAACGCGAGAGCGGCTGTTTTGCTGCGCAGAGCCAGACGCGATAACAGGGGTTTGGGAGAGGTCCGTTTCGGGGAGAGCAGCACCGCGAGGACGCGGTGTTTCATTTTAATATCTATGCGGGATTTACCGCAATCGTGCAGCAACGCGGCGGTGAGCAGAGTTCGTATTTGCCGTGGATCCGGTTGTAGCCCGGTGGGATTTCGCCCTGGCTGAGGAAGATCCGGGGGTGGCTGCGGGGGATCCGGGGGTGGCTGAGGGGAATCGGGGTGGGTCTGCCAAGGAGGATCCGGTGGGATGAGCTTGGGATCGGGCTTTGTCCGGCGGGCCAAATCTTTGGCGACGTCCAGGGCATGTCTTTGTTCGGACAGACTCTGTTTTCGGAAAAGAGACCAAGCCTCGCCGGGAAGCAAGGAACGCGCCCAAGCCAACTCTTTATCCTGAATGCGCGGAAAGAGTGTGCGGATAAAACGGCGGACTCGATAGAACATGGGTGTACCTTCCTCATCAAATATTTCAAGGATTTGCCGGATCGAGAGCCAATTCAACAATAAAGGATTCACGGCAGGCGGGCTTGACAAGAATTCGGCAGCGAGCCGGCAGCCGACAACCGACAGCCGACAACCGACAGCCGACAGCCGACAGCGGCAAATGAAAAACTTGTCAGAATGACTCTACTCAAAATGAATATTTTCTGTTATACTAGTCCTAAATCCTGCCGAGGTGTGACAAGCAGGATCAGGAAGGAGATTGGAATGGTATCGGATAGAATACGCGAGGGGACGGGGCTGACTTTTGACGATGTGTTGCTTGTTCCCGCTAAATCGGATGTTTTACCTAACGAGGTTGATGTTGCTACATACCTAACGCCTCAAATCAGGTTGAATATTCCTCTGATGAGCGCCGGGATGGATACCGTGACGACATCAAAAATGGCTATTGCCATGGCACGTGAAGGTGGCATAGGCATCATTCACAAAAATATGACCGTTGAGGAACAAGCCCTTGAGGTGGATAAGGTTAAGCGCTCCGAACACGGGGTGATTACAAACCCGATCTATTTAGGTCCCGATGCGACGGTCCGGGAAGCCCAGGATATTATGGCCAGGTACCGGATCTCAGGTGTGCCGGTCACGGTGGACGGCAAACTCGTCGGGATTGTGACCAACCGGGATCTGCGGTTCGAGACTGACGGCGACCGCATCCTGAGGGAGGTTATGACCCAAGAGGGTCTCGTCACCGCGTCGGTGGGGACGACGTTGGACAACGCCAAGGATATTTTGATCAAGCATAAAATTGAGAAACTGCCTTTGGTAGATTATGATATGACCCTGATGGGTCTGATTACCATAAAAGATATACAAAAAGCCCGTCAATATCCCCATTCGGCTAAAGACGACCGGGGGCGGCTTCTGGTGGGGGCGGCAGTGGGGGTGGCCAAAGATACCCTTGAACGGGTGGAGGCCCTTTGCGGAGCCCATGTGGATGTTATTGTTGTCGATACGGCGCACGGACACCAACTTAACGTGCGTCGGATGGTTCAAGAGATACGCCGACAGTTTCCTGATCTTCAGATTATTGCCGGCAACGTGGCGACGGCGGAGGCGACCAAAGATCTGATCGACGCCGGCGCGGATGCGATAAAAGTCGGGATCGGTCCGGGTTCCATCTGTACGACACGGGTCATTGCCGGTATCGGGGTACCCCAGATTACCGCGATTATGGATTGTTCCGGAGAAGCTACCAAACGGGGGATTCCGGTGATCGCCGACGGCGGAATCAAGTTTTCCGGCGATATCGTGAAAGCGATAGCCGCCGGGGCTCATGTGGCCATGATCGGGTCTCTGCTTGCCGGCACCGAGGAGAGCCCCGGTGAAATCGAGATCTATCAGGGGCGTAGTTTCAAAGTCTACCGGGGGATGGGCTCAATCGGGGCCATGAAGTCCGGCAGCGGCGACCGGTATTTTCAGCAAAGCGATCAAAAGCTGGTGCCCGAAGGTATTGAGGGGCGTGTTCCCTATAAGGGGGCGTTGGCGGAAACCGTGTATCAGATGATCGGAGGGTTGCGGTCCGGTATGGGGTATTGTGGCGTGGCTGATATCAAAGCCTTGCAGCGGGATACCCGGTTTATCAGAATGACAGCCGCCGGACTCAAAGAGAGCCATCCTCACGATATTCTGATAACGAAAGAGGCGCCGAACTATAGTCTTTAATGAGTAAGGGGGAGATATGATGTCTTTTTTTGAAGCTATTATTTTAGGCCTCATCCAGGGGTTGGGGGAGTTCCTGCCTATCTCCAGTTCGGGGCATCTTGTTATGGTCTCGGAAATTTTCGGGTTCAATACACCGGGCATAACTTTCGACGTGGCTTTGCATATCGGCACGTTAACAGCTGTGGTGGCTTACTTCTGGCGGGATTGGCTTAAGCTGTTCCGGGGCGCCGGGCAAGGGCTTCATAGGCTGGTTACCAGGTCCCGCGATAGGATGACCGGGGAAGTTGCCGTGCAGGAGCGTTTGTTCTGGTTGTTGGTCGTGGGTTCGATACCGGCAGCGTTGGCAGGGTTTTTCTGGGATGATTTCTTTGATTCTTTGAACACACCTGTGGTGGCGGTTATGCTGATTGTTTTTGGGGTGGTCTTGTTTTGGGCGGATAAAGCCCCTCAGAAGCGTCCGGTGGAAAGCATTTCCCTTAAGGATACGGTGCTTATCGGGTTGGCTCAGGCGGTGGCGTTGGTTCCGGGGGTTTCCCGGTCAGGGGCGACGATGACTATGGCGCGGGTTCTGAGGCTGAGCCGTGAAGCGGCGGCCCGGTTTTCCTTCTTGCTTTCTACGCCTGTGATTTTTGGCGCGGGAGTGTTTAAGCTTAAGGATATGGTTATAGCTGATGTCAATGGGCCTTTTATTGTGGGGATCTTGGTTGCCGCGGTTGTGGGGCTTTTGGCGATTGCGTTTATCATGGATTTTTTGAAGCGGTTTACCTTTAAGACGTTTATGGTGTATCGCGTGATTGTGGGCTCCCTCGTGCTGGTCTATTGGTTTGTTTTCAGAGGTTGAACTCTATGGCGCTGTTTTCCGGAATCCTAATTTCTTGAAGATTATCGTATTTTTGGCCTCTTGCGTATTTGGCTGTTTTGTTTTATGCTGGTGCTATCAGGTTGGTGGTCAGCCGCGTTTTGTGTCGATATTGCCAAAAAAAAGGATTCTTTGTCCTAATCAAGGGTTAGGATTATATATTATATATTGAGGTTTTTGTGGCTTTGCAGAGATATTATTGAGTGAGGTGTTTAGAAAGATGGCACAGGAGATGGATTGGAGAGCACAATGGGAAGCGCATTCCGATCTTTTTGTCGTTTCTAACTGGCTGGAAAGAACCCAGGACAGACAGGCTAAGTGGCCGTTGCCTGCGGGGTTCCGATATTTCAGCGGTGGCGATATGAAGCTGAGGGCGGGTATTATCGTAAAAACGCGAGAAGATCAGGAGGAAGAGTTCTTGAAAGCCGGACTTTTGTGGGGGGCGCAATTGTCCAATGGTGCGCGTACGGTTATCTATTTTGTGGCGCCCCAGTTTTCCGAGCGGTTTTTGCGGTTGATGGATGTGTTTGGCGGCAAACTGATGTGCAAAGCCATATATTGGCGGGAACGGATGAGTCCCAGTATTTTTGCGGCTACAGGCGGTGTGGAGGATCAGGTGCGCATTGAGCGTCCTGATTGGAAGGCCTGGGAACGGCAGATTAATCCTGTGGAGGTGTCCTATCTAACAGGTTTGCGCACTTATTTTGAGAGCTTGGAACCTTTGGGGGCGCGCATTGTTTTTCTGCGCAATAAGATTGTGTTGTGTCGGGGGTCTCTTGAGGTTGCTCAAATCAAGAAAACCGCCAACAAATTGGTTTTCGGGTCGGTAGCGAAATGGCTGGGCCGGTCGGCGGCGGAAAAGTATCAAAAAGCCGGTTGGGTTGATGCGGACAGGTGTTTGAACGGGGCGTTCCGGTCGGCCGTGGAGGATTTGTTGGGGTTGATTACTGAGAGCTTGGCGGATGACTCTTTGGATGCGAAAGAGGTTATGTCGCTGTTGCTGTGGGAGAACCCGGGACTGGCCGGGGAGATGTGGGGTCGGTGTGTGGATTTCCCTTGTGTCTTTGTGGACGGGAAACCGTTGGAGGCGCAACGGGTTTATTTTATGGCGTCGGGGGATGAGGACACCGGAAACGCCGGGAACGCCGGAGACGCCGGAAGTCCTGTTCGGGATCTGAGTGTTGTTGTGCCGATATTGGATAAACCTCTCGTCCGTGTGGGCGAGGCGGTATGGTGGCATGGTCTCATGAAGAGCATTATGACCCGTTTGCCGCAATATCGTTGGGATGGGTGTGTGAATTGTCTGGTTGCTCCCGGATGTCAGGAGGAATTGAGGATTGCTTTGGAATGGATCAGGGAACGCAATGATTTTCCTTGCTATGTTCTGGATCGTGGCTGGAAACAGAATCGGGAGTTGGGATTTCGATTGATTGACGGTTGACGGTAGGCAGGACCATAGTCGCTTAGGTTGGATACTTGCGGCCGAAGACCGCATGAGTTGGGAGATAACAGTTTTATGATTAAGTACCGCAAAGCGAATCTTTTGGATTCGGAGGACATCGTGCGACTTATAGCCGATTATGCCGCCGAAGGGCTTATGTTGCCGCGTTCCCGCAATTCTGTGTATGAGGGGATTTGGGAATACTCTTTGGCGTTGGACGGTGACGTGGTTGTTGGTGTCGGCGGGTTACATGTGGTATGGCAGGATCTGGCTGAGGTGCGGTCGTTGGCCGTGGATCGGGCGTATACGGGTCGCGGCGTGGGGTCGCGTCTTGTTGGCCTCTTGGTGGAAGAAGCCCGACAGCTTTGCTGCCAGCGTGTTTTCGCGCTGACTTATCAGGTGGGGTTTTTTGAGAAGCTGGGGTTTTATCTGGCCAATAAAGAGGATATGCCTCATAAGGTTTGGAAAGAGTGTTTGAATTGTGTCAAGTTTCCGAATTGCGATGAGACGGCCCTCATTATGGATCTCATTGACAGCTAGACGGAGGACTTCATGGACATATCTGATCAGTCTGAACATAGAGTGAAGATCTATACCGATGGGGCGTGTTCCGGAAATCCAGGGCCTGGGGGATGGGCGGCGGTTCTTTTTTGGCGTGACGCGAAGAAGGAGATTAGCGGGTTTGTTGAGGAGACCACCAATCAACGGATGGAATTGATGGCAGCAATTCGCGGGTTGGAGGCTCTGAAAAAACCTTGCGCGGTTGATCTTTTCAGCGACAGCGCCTATCTTATTAATGCTTTTCATAAGAGATGGCTGGTTTCTTGGCAGCGTAACGGCTGGGTTAACTCGAAAAAGGAACCGGTCGCCAATCAGGATCTGTGGGCGCTGTTGCTTGAGCTTGCCGATACCCATGAGATTGTTTGGCATAAGGTGCGTGGGCATTCTGATAATGTCTATAATAATAGGTGTGATGAATTGGCTCGGGCAGAGATTCTTCGGGCAAAAGGATGAATGGAGAAAGACTTATGTCGCGTATTGTTGATTTGCGCCGGGAGGCCTTGGATTTTCATAAAGAGTATTCCGGCAAGATCGAGGTTCGGGTCAAGTGTCCGGCTCGGGATCGGGACGATTTGACGTTGGCTTACTCTCCCGGGGTGGCTGAGCCTTGTCGGGAAATCGCCCAAGATCCGGAGACTCTTGATGTTTATACCAACCACGGGAATTGTGTGTGTGTTGTTTCTGACGGGACAGCTGTGTTGGGCCTTGGGGATATTGGACCGGCAGCCGCTTTGCCGGTCATGGAGGGAAAAGCGTTGCTTTTCAAAACTTTTGGGGGAGTCGATGCGTTTCCTATCTGTGTGGATACGAAAGATCCGGACAGAATTGTGGAGCTCATTGAGTTGATGGCACCGAGTTTTGGCGGGGTCAACCTGGAGGATATTAAGGCGCCTCAGTGTTTTGAGATCGAGGAGAGACTGAAGGCCAACGGCAGGTTCAAAGGGCCGATTTTTCATGATGATCAGCATGGTACCGCTGTTGTCACGTTAGCCGGGCTTGTGAACGCCCTGAAGGTTGTGGGTAAAACCATGGAGGAGATTAAGGTAGTCGCCAACGGCGCGGGGGCAGCCGGGATTGCTATTATTAAGCTTCTGATGGCTTGCGGGTTGGGCAATGTCATTATGTGCGACAGCAGGGGCGCACTGTATGAGGGGCGTTCTGAGGGAATGAATGCCTATAAAGAGGCGATTGCCCGGGTAACCAACCCGGAGCGGATCAAGGGTGGCTTGGCTGAGGCGATTCGGGGCGCCGATGTTTTCATTGGGGTGTCGGCGGCGGAGACCCTCAATGAAGATATGATCAAAAGCATGGGCAAGAAACCGATTGTTTTCGCCCAAGCCAATCCGATTCCGGAGATTTGGCCTATTGAGAGGGCAGTTAATGCGGGGGCGGCGATCGTTTCCACCGGTCGTTCGGATGTGCGAAATCAGATTAACAATGTGCTGGCCTTTCCCGGGATTTTTCGCGGGGCCCTTGATGTGCGGGCGCGTGATATCAACGACGCGATGAAGGTTGCCGCCGCTTACGCGATTGCTGAACAGGTGAAGGCGTCGGAGTTGTGTGCCGACTGGATTATTCCCAGTGTTTTCAATCCTGAGGTAGCGCCTGCGGTAGCCGCGGCGACGGCTCGGGCAGCTATAAAGAGCGGTGTCGCCCGGAGGGTTGTGGATCCGGAGGAGGTTGCGGCGAGGTTGAGGCGAGTTCTATCCGGCGGGGCCAAAGGAGACAGACACCACGAAGACTCCTGACTTCTCTTTGGTTGTGGCCGTAGGCCACCCTGTGCTACTGCTCACCAAAAACTTGCATAGAAAACAAGTTTTTGGTGAGCAAGTATTCAGTATTCAGTATTCAGAATAGAGTCAAAAAGACAGTAGAAAACCAGAGACAGATGAAGAGCATTCTGCCTCGACTCCATTAGCCGCTTAGGTTGCAACAACATCAATAAAAAACAAGAAGATCCACATTCTGAATCCTGAATACTGGATACTTGCGGTCGAAGACCGCATTAGAGAGATTTGGTCCGGGATAGATGGTTTGAAGTCCCATCTCCCTCATATACTTGCGAACTGTTGGATCGCTTACCCGGTGCCCCTCGCGGCGCAGAATCGTGCCCATCGTAGCGCCACCAAAGGCGGGGTTCATGGTGAAGAGCTCATCGATCCTCCTGAATATCGACAGCTTCCTTTCGCTGATCTCAACCGGCTTGTAGTACAGACTGGTTCTCCTTTGCCAGATTCAAATACTGTGTGCAGATCCCTAAGGGCTTCCTTTTTCCATCGGCTCAGCATGTTGGGGTGTACCCCTAACAGTCCAGCTATTTCGTTCAGACTCTCGGCTTCGCGCATGACCTCTATGACGGCTTCCGCCTTGTACGATGCTGTAAATCTTTTCCTCATACTTCATAGTCTATCCACCTTAGCAAGTACCAATTTCGTGTCTGAATTTCTTTATAGATTTTATACCAGCCAAATAGGTCAGCCGAATACAGATCAGGAATCATAATCCCAACCGTTTGTTGAATCTATTTTTTGTAGGACGATTCCTCTTTCCTCGAATATTTGAAGAAGTAAACGGCTTCCTGGATCTTGATTGCCAAAAGAAAAAATCAATCCGTCTTTGTTAAACACCTTATATGTTTTTGACGGGTAAAATACATTACAGTCACGCGTCATTACCTTTTTTATATCCTTAAAGGTGTAGCTCTTTGTTTTACCAAATGTCGGCGTATACGTTATGGTGCCTCTTTTAACTACAATCTTGCGTCGAATAAGTTTAACGCACAGATATACTAATAGTAACTGGAAAAGTATTAAAGAAGCCGAAGTAGCAAGGTCACGTACATCTTGCTCTAAAACAGCAAATATTGTTAATGTAATAATCATACCGAGCCAAATTATATTTACAGGAATTAAAAAAAGTCCTTTGCGTTTGGAGAATCGAATAACGAAGTTGCCTTTGTTCATTTTTTTTCTGCCTCATTCTTCTTCCTAGACATGTTATTGATCGCGCGATGAAAGATAAACGATACAGCAAAAGTAAAAACCACAACATAAACAATCGTTAGTAAAAGCGTCATCATACCTCTATCTCCTCCTCTTTTCTACTACTAACGCGGGCTCTGCCCGCAAGTATCCAGTATTCAGTATTCAGTATTCAGTATTCAGAATGTGGATTTTCTTGTTTTTTATTGACACTTCGCGTCTATAAGCGACTAATAATCCAATCTTTGTATAACAACCCTTTTTGCATTTTTAACTTAAATCGACTTTGGGTTGTGGGCCCTGATCAAAGTTAAGAACAGAGATACAGAGATATGGTTACTCTGACAGGTGGCGGTGATAAACATACCGCGGTGCCGGAGATAGGCACTCGATGTATCTCTGATCTTAACCGAGTTCAGGCTTGTTCTGTTGAGTCAGCAGAACTCAATATGGTCCTCTATCATTGTCTGTTGTCTGTCAAAACCCCGCCTTTGGAACTCCTGGTTCATTACTGAGAAACATATATGGTGCCACCGGAAATAGCGATGAACCCGCACTCGAATAGATATCTAATCTGTACAACGGATTCGCTTTTTTGATTAAATCGGAGATTGTTGGTAATGTGGTTCCTTTGAACGCATTCCTCATATTTCCCTTCAAAGCTGAAGCCCCCATATTAAACGGGCTGCCTTGCAGCTTCTGAACAGCTAATGATTTCGCTTTATTGCTCTGATTGAAAATAGCTTTCGCTTGATTGTGCAGAAGCAAATTACTTACATTTTTAGATAGATAGTTTCCTGTTGCGCCTATGAAGAAAGCCTCTACAGCGCTCTTACCATCTGTTACATTTCCGCTAATCAAGCCGCCGAAAACCGTCCCAAAGCCTCATAAAGCCATTGTCCCTGTATGGCCTACAGGAATCGCCGAAATACCACCGGCAAGGGCTCCGCCGACACAACCCCTTAAGACTTGATTGCCGCTAATACCGTTTCCACTCCTTGCTTGTGATCCAATGCTGAAACCTGTTCCACAGTATGCGCCTATCGTGGTCCCTACGACTATTGTCGCAGCGGGACCTGTTATAATAGCTCCAGTCCCCAAAGTCATAACCGTTAAAACCGTCAGTCCTACAAGCAGTAAGCCAACGCCAACCCACGACGCCCATTCTGGCCACATTCCGGTTGAATCCTTGCAATTAACCGGATTATTCAGGCAATAGGTGAACATGTTATTGACCAGCGAACCTTGCCCTGTACACACCAATTCATCCGAGTTGATAAAACGACCTGTCTCAGGGTCATAATACCGGCTACCCAGATAATACAACCCCGTCTCAACATCAAAGTAATACCCTCTATACCGGAAGGGATTGATGTGAGCAATATGGGTCTGGCTGCTGATCTCTGTACCGCTTGCGTTCTGAACGGAGACTGTTTTGCCCCAAGCATCGTAGATGTAGCGA
>WRJI01000083.1 GCA_009778595.1 Peptococcaceae bacterium
GGTGATTTTCGTGATGTTTCCCAAGACATCGAAGGTGTAGCTGTAGGCTCTGAGTCCGATGAATTCGGTGCTGACCAGGGTGGTGCGGTACTGGGATTGGTTGGGGGCGTTCCAGTCGGAGAGTTTGTATTTGTAATGGGTGTTGATCGGGGCGTCAGTGGTGATATTGCCCGTTTTGCGGTGGCAAGCTCAATCCTATGTATATCAAGGTTTAGAAAAATTTTTCAGCACAATAACTTAATAGCCCCTTTAGCAGTAGGAGGCATACTCTCGAAGTCTTCTAAAGTCTGATTCTTGAATTCTCCATTCTGGCTCCTGACTCCTGGCTTCTGGCTTCTGGCTCTTCTTTGGTTGTGGCCCTAGGCCACCCTATGCTATAATACAAAGAACAGATACATACTTCTGAGAGAGGAGACCATAAGTTGAGTATCCAACGGATAAAAGGCACTCAAGACATCTTGCCGGACGCTGTCTGGCCTTGGCAGGTTTTGGAGAAAGAAATACGGCGGCTTTGCTGGGATTATGGGTATCATGAGATCCGCACCCCTGTCTTTGAGTCAACATCTTTGTTCGTGAGGGGGGTAGGGGCGACTTCTGATATTGTTGAGAAAGAGATGTATACTTTTGAGGATGAGGGCAAACGGTCTCTGACGCTGCGGCCTGAGGGGACGGCGCCGGTGTGTCGTGCTTATGTGGAGAATAAGCTTTATGGGTTGCCTCAACCTCAGAAACTCTATTATATTGGGCCCATGTTTCGCAGCGAGAATCCGCAGTCTATGCGGTTTCGGCAGTTCCACCAGTTTGGAGTGGAGGTGCTGGGGGCGGATGAGCCGATTGTGGACGCGGAGGTTATCCAGTTGGCGGCGCAGGTTTGCCAAAACTTCGGGGTGAAGGGCTTGGAGACTCAGATCAATTCGTTGGGGTGTCCGGAGTGCCGGGCGGTACATCGCGAACAGCTGTTGGCTTTTTTGGAGCCAAAACGGGTGGGGTTTTGTGAGCTTTGTCGGTCCCGGTTGGAGCGGAATCCTATGCGGGTTCTTGATTGTAAGAATCCTGAGTGCCAACGGTTGACTCAAGGGGCACCGACAACTTTCAGTACGTTGTGCGGCGATTGTCATGATCATTTTGATCGGGTGCAGGATCTGTTGCAGTTGGCGCGGGTGGACTATAAGGTGAACCCCCGGCTTGTTCGTGGGTTGGATTATTATCGGAAGACGGCTTTTGAAATTGTTGAGACTTCCTTGGGATCCCAGAACGCGATCTGCGGCGGAGGCCGGTATGATGCTCTTGTGGAAGAGATTGGCGGTCCTCCGACTCCGGGGATGGGATTTGCACTTGGGATTGAGCGGTTGCTAAAAATCCTTCAGGATCAGCAGATTGAGCCGGATGATACCCGGGCAGCTCAGTTCGTTACAGTTGCGGCGTTGGGACAGCGTGCCCAGGATGAGGCGTTTCGGATCGTCAGCCGATTGCGCCGAAAGGGGATTCCGGCGAACATGGATCTGATGGGGCGAAGTCTGAAGAGTCAGCTTCGTACCGCGAACCGGGACGGAACGCGGTATGCTGTTATTATTGGTGAGGATGAGTTGGTTAAGAATCTTGTGGTGATTCGTGATATGACCGAAGGGGAGCAATTTGAAGTCGCTTTGGAGGACAGCATTCTCTGGATTGAGAAACGTCTCTTTGAGGCGAATTGAAACGGCGGTAGAAGGATATCTTACATCGAACAGGTGAGTAGGGGGATGGACATGTTATCTGTGAGAACGGAAATTGGAACGTTGAGCTCAGCGAATATCGGGCAGGCTGTTCATTTGTATGGTTGGGTTAATACCCGTCGCGCTCATGCGGATGTAATTTTTGTGGATCTGCGGGATCGGTCCGGATTGGTCCAGGTTGTTTTTGATCCCGGGGATGAGGCGGTTTATGCTGAGGGTGTCAGGATCAGGCCGGAGTTCGTTCTGGCGGTACGGGGGTTGGTGCGTCGTCGCCCGGAGGGGACGGAGAACCCGGGGAAACTGTTGGGGGATATTGAGGTTGTTGCCCAGGAGGTTACGGTTTTTAATTCTGCTCAGACCCCACCTTTTATGATTCGGGATGGGGTGGACGTGGATGAGAGTGTTCGGTTGAAGTATCGGTATCTGGATTTGCGTCGGCCGGAGTTGCAGGAGGTTTTTCGGATGCGGCATGGTGTGATGCAGAAGGTTCGCCGATATCTGGATGAGGCGGGGTTTTTGGAGATTGAGACGCCTTTTTTGACGGCGTCTACGCCGGAGGGGGCGCGGGATTATTTGGTGCCGAGCCGGGTGAATCCGGGTTCGTTCTACGCGTTGCCTCAGTCGCCGCAGTTGTTCAAGCAGTTGTTGATGGTGGCGGGGATGGAAAAATATTTTCAGATTACCCGGTGTTTCCGTGATGAGGATCTGCGGGCTGATCGGCAACCGGAATTTACACAGATTGATTTGGAGATGTCGTTTGTCGAGATCGATGATATTTTGCCGTTGATGGAGAAGCTTATCGGGGAGATTTTTTCGGAGTTCGCGGGGAAGGATATTCCTGTGCCGTTTCCGCGGATGTCTTATCGGGAGGCTATGAATCGGTTCGGGTCGGATAGACCGGATCTGCGGTTCGGTATGGAATTGGTTGATGTGGGGAATGTTGTGAGGGGTACGGGTTTTCAAGCTTTTGCCCAGGTCGTTGAGAGCGGCGGTCGCGCGATGGGGCTGCGGGTACCGGGGGGAGCGAGCCTGCCTCGTCGTGAGATTGACAAGTTGACGGAATTTGTCGGGTTGTTTGGCGCCAAGGGGTTAGCTTATGTTACTCTGAATGACGGGGAATTGAAGTCGCCTATCCTGAAGTTTTTCACGGAGGGGGAACGGGCGGAGTTGCTCAGGGTTATGGGCGCCCAGGACGGGGATATCTTGTTTTTTGTGGCCGGACCTGAAATTGTGGTCTGGAATTCGTTGGGGAATTTGCGGTTGGAGATGGGTCGACGGTTTGGGATGATTGATCAGAGTGTGATGTCGGTTCTTTGGGTTACTGATTTTCCACTGTTGGAGTATGATGAGAAGGAGAAGCGGTATGTTGCGATCCATCATCCGTTTACGGCGCCCCGGGCTGAGGATTTGGAGAAGCTGACTGAGGCGCCGCTGGAGGTGCGGGCGTTGGCTTATGATTTGGTGGTAAATGGGACGGAATTGGGGGGCGGCAGTATTCGTATTCATGATCGGGCTATGCAGGAGAGAGTTTTTGGGCTTCTGGGTATGGATGAGGAACAGGCGACTGAGAAGTTCGGGTTTTTGTTGGACGCGTTTAGTTATGGGACACCGCCTCACGGCGGGATCGCGTTCGGGTTGGATCGGTTGATGATGATTCTGAGCGGACGGGATAATATCCGGGATGTCATCGCGTTTCCGAAGACTCAGAGTGCCGCTTGTTTGATGACCAGGGCACCTGCCCCTGTGGCACCGATGCAGCTCAGAGATTTGCGCATCAGGACTGAAGGGTAGAGGGATCATGGGGTTGGGCTTGAAGGCTTGAAAGATGAAAGGAGTGTCTCGATTATGGCAGGAAACAATATTGTGGTTTTGACAACTGAAAATTGGGAAACGGAAGTGACCAAAGCCGACGTTCCGGTTATTGTCGATTTTTGGGCGTCTTGGTGTATGCCTTGTCGGATGATTGCGCCCGCTTTTGAGGCGTTGGCGGAGGAGTTCGTCGGGAAGATGGTTTTTGGGAAGTTGGATACGGATGCCTATGGCTCTATTGCCCAACAGTATGATATTATGACGATTCCCACGTTCAAGGTTTTTCGCAATGGAACGGTTGTCCAACAACTGATTGGGCCTCGGAATAAGGATCATTTGAAACAATTTATTGAGGGGTGCCTTTGAGCGGGGTCTTGGCAGGCTTTGTGTGTCTGTTGGCGTGTGGGTACGAGGGTATGAGGGTATGAGGGATTTTCTTGATAAGGGCAGGGGTTTTTTGGAGGGCGTTTGAGGAGGGATTTGGGGTATGGATTTTGTGAGAAGAGGTGTTGTCAGCGTTATCAGAAAACCTGGCAAGGCTTTGATTCTTTTAATCCTTGTGCTCATTTTGGGGACACTCATTGCCGGGGCGATTTCTGTTCGGCAGGCTGTTGATCATACTGAGCGTGGGTTGCGCGCTACTATGAGTCCGGCGACAATCGTTTCTTATGATCATGAGAAGTTGCGGGTTTTCTTTGAACAGGATGCCGGGTTCGTTCCTGAGGCTCTTTCTGTTGAAACGATTGAGAAGATTGGGGCATTGTCTCAGGTGAAGAGTTATGATTATTCTGCGCGGGTGTCTTTGGAGAGCCGTTCATTGCGGACGTATGATTCCGGTGAAGGTTATGTAATGGGGACGAGTTATTTTTCTTTGAAGGGAGTTAGCAACCCGAATTTGATTGATTTGCTGGAGGGTAAGATTGAGCTTGATTCCGGGCGGGTTTTTTATGAAGAGGAGATAAAAAATCTGACATATGTGGCGTTAGTTTCAGCGAATTTTGCCGGTGCAAACAATTTGGCCGTGGGATCCAAGATGTCTCTTGAGAACAATGTCTACGAAATGAGCGGCGAACCGATATATTGGGGCCCGGATGGTATGATGAATGATATACCTATCGCGGCGACTCAGCCGTACGAGTTTGAAATCATCGGTATTTTTAAGCCGGTTAAGCAAATTAGGGAAGATAGCGGGGGCAAGATAGATTTCCAATGGTTAGACTATGAAGCGGAGAACAGAATCTACGTTCCGAATCGTGTTATCAATGAGGCGGCTGCGTTTCAGAACCGTGAAATCGCGAAACTGAATCCGGAGATTGAGGCTGTTTCGAATATGTATTACGAACCTTTGTATGTGTTGAATGATCCGTTGGATGTTGGGGCGTTTCGTGAAGCGGTTGCGGTTTTGACACCGGATTATTATACGGTTATTGATACAGCCGGGTCTTTCGATCAGGTGGCGGCACCCATGAAATCCCTTCAGAGCATTGCCGGAATTGTTTTGTTTGGGGCTGTCGCGGTGGCGCTGATTATTCTGAGCCTTGTGGTAACGTTGTTTCTGAGAGATCGGAAGAGGGAGATCGGTATCTATCTGTCTCTGGGTGAAAGGAAAAGCAAGGTGGCCGGCCAGATCGTTCTGGAGGTTGTTGTTGTCTCAGCGGTGGCGATTCTGCTGTCATTGTTCGCCGGGAATCTCCTGTCCGGTGCTGTTTCGGAGAAGGTGCTGATTGACCGGTTGGCCGCGGAGCAGTCGTCTTTGAGTGATTTGTATGGGCATTCGGTGATGTATACTGAATTGGATATGATGGGGTATCAAAGCACGTTTACCGGTAATGATATTTTAGAGAGTTATGGGGTGTCATTGAGCTGGGGCATTGTGCTTCTGTTCTTTGGGGTTGGTATCGGGACGGTGTGTCTTTCAACGTTGATTCCGATTATGTATGTGTTGAGACTGAACCCGAAGAAGATACTGATGTAAGAAGGGCGATAGAACCGGCTTATTCTCATGTTTGGTTGGTGAAGGTGGTAGAGGGTTTTGTTGGCGCGAGAGCGCTTAAGGAGGAGGTTCTATGAAGGCTGTCATCACCATGACGGGGAAGGATCGTATTGGTGTGATCGGCAAAGTGTGCACGTATTTGGCGGAGCATCGTATTAATATCCTGGATA
Source organism: Peptococcaceae bacterium (assembly GCA_009778595.1). Lineage (GTDB taxonomy): Bacteria > Bacillota > Desulfitobacteriia > Desulfitobacteriales > Syntrophobotulaceae > WRJI01. The sequence continues at coordinate 5,688 of WRJI01000083.1, forward strand.
TTTCTCAAACTGTTATTGGTGGGGAGTATCTCAATATGGCGATGATTGTTGATTTGGCAGCGTCTGATCTGGCGTTTGATGCTATTGCTGCGGGGCTTGATGAGTTGGGGCAAGAGATTTGTTATGTCATTCGCATTCAGCATGAGGAAATTTTTAAGAGTATGCATCGGGTGTGATAAGTGATCATCAGGAAATAAATACCATTCACTTTTTCTTCGTTTTGGGATATACTTTTTTATGATTTGTCGGACGAGGTTATTGATATCAAAGGATGAACAAACATAGGAGTCCATTATTATGATTTCACATGTTTCCCATGGTGAAGTGCTTGAAACCAATAGGATGATTGATGAATACAATCTTGACGTTCGTACGATTACGATGGGTATTGATCTGTTGAGTTGTGCCGACGCCAATTTGGATCGTTTTGCGGCGAGGGTTTATGATAAGATTACTCAGAAGGCGGAACATCTGGTTCGAGTCGGCGACGAGATTAGCCGCCAGTTTGGTGTTCCGATCGTTAATAAACGTATTGCGGTGACGCCGGTTGCTTTGGCGGCGGCGGGATGCCATGGGTCGTCTTTTGTTGCTGTGGCGGAGTCTCTGGATAGGGCGGCGAAGGAGGTGGGCGTTAATTTTATTGGTGGGTTTTCGGCTATGGTACATAAGGGTTGTACGAAAAGTGACGAGGTCTTGATTGATTCGATCGCGCCTGCTTTGAGTCAAACGGAGCGCGTCTGTGCCAGTGTCAATGTGGCCACCAGCCGCAACGGGATCAATATGGATGCTGTGGTTAAAATGGGTGGGATTATTAAAGAGATGGCTGAGCTGACTCGGGATCAATCGTCTCTTGCGTGCGCTAAGTTTGTTGTGTTCTGTAACGCGGTGGAGGATAATCCTTTCATGGCCGGGGCTTTTCACGGAATCGGGGAGAGGGAATGTGTTATTAATGTGGGTGTGAGCGGTCCGGGTGTTGTTAAAAAGGCTCTTGAGGAGGTTCGGGGCGGCGATTTTGAGACTCTTTGTGAGACGATAAAGAGAACGGCGTTTAAGATCACCCGTGTGGGCCAACTTGTGGCCCAGGAAGCTTCCGCCCGCCTAAATGTTCCGTTCGGGATCATTGATTTGTCACTGGCCCCCACACCGGAGAGAGGGGATTCTGTTGCGGAGATCCTCTGTGAAATGGGTCTTGAGTATCCGGGGGCACCTGGGACGACAGCGGCGGTGGCGCTTCTTAACGATAATATCAAAAAAGGCGGTATTATGGCGTCTTCATATGTTGGTGGGCTGAGTGGGGCGTTCATTCCGGTCAGTGAGGATAGAGGTATGATTGAAGCTGTTCGGGCGGGGGCGTTGACTTTGGAGAAACTGGAGGCGATGACCTGCGTTTGTTCGGTGGGACTTGATATGATCGCGGTTCCGGGTGATACACCGGCGGAAGCGGTTTCGGGTATTATTGCCGATGAGATGGCTATTGGTATGATCAACAACAAAACCACAGCGGTACGGATTATTCCTGTTGTGGGATGTGATGTTGGCGATACCGTGGAGTTTGGTGGTCTCTTGGGGTATGCGCCCATTATGGCTGTGAATTCATTCGGATGTGAGGGGTTTGTTAATAGAGGGGGGCGTATCCCCGCGCCTGTGCATAGTTTTAGAAATTGACAATGACATTGACGAATGTGTTGTGTTATGGGAATACGAGCTGCAAGCGAGGGTGTTAAGGTGGAGGGAGTCTTTTCGCTAAAACATATTATTGGACTTATTTGGGTGACTGTTATGATTGTTGGGTTGTTCTTGATCAGCAACAAGGTCAGGGCAACAAAAGGGATTGGATGTGTCCTGAAATCCGGGGCTGTTTTATTAATTGTTGTGGAATTGTCCAAATATCTTTATTTGTATCTTGAGGGCAGTTTGACGCTGTATTATTTTCCGTTGCATTTTTGTAGTCTGGTGCTTTATGTTTATCCGATTATTGCTTTTTTGCCTGACACAAAAATCGTCCGGTTGCTTTTGCCGTTTGCTTTCGCCGGAGGCATTTTAGCCGGTTTTATTGCGCTGATCCTGCCTTCAAATATTTTGGGACCCCCTGATATTCCTTGGCTAAGCATGGCCAGTGCCCTTCCGATTATCAGCTTTATTTATCATGGGATTATGATTTGGTATAGCGCCTATCTTGCTTATTCCCGGTATTACGTTCCGCGTTATCGGGATGCCGGTAACGTGTTGGGATTTGTCCTGTTTTTTGCTGCTATCGCGATGATTGTCAATACGGTTTTCGATCAGGATTTCATGTTGCTACGATATGGCAACGGTAATCCCCTGGCGGTTCTCATTAACGATCACTATTTCTTATATATTCTTGTTCAAGGGGTTCTGGTTGTGGTGTTGAGTCTGTTGCTGATTCTCATTGTGAAGTCTCTGCAGAAAGCTCATCATTCTTTGAACTGAGCAAGGACATTGAACGTCTCCAGGGCAGCCATGGCGGCATCAAACCCTTTGTTGCCGGCTTTGGTTCCGGCTCGTTCTATGGCTTGTTCGATGGTGTCTGTTGTTAATACACCAAATATAATCGGCATGCCTGTATTAAGTGCAACGGCAGCGATGCCTTTGCTGACTTCACTGCTGACGTATTCGAAATGGGGCGTTGAACCGCGGATGACGGCTCCCAGACAGATGATAGCGTCATAACGTTGGCTTTGTGCTGCCGCTTGCGCGATAACCGGGATCTCGAAGGCACCGGGAGACCAGATTAAATCAATGGTTTCCTCCTTGATGCCGTGGCGCTGGAGGGCGTCAACGGCACCGCCGATCAGTTTGTTGGTTATAAGTTCATTGAAACGGCCGGCGACGATGGCCACACGGAATTGTTCGGTGATGTAAGAGCCTTGGATGACATTCATAACAAGTTCCTCCCATTTCATTTGATCGATGTTCGCCAGGCGATGTTAGCAATTCGATTTGATGTTCTGTGTTTGTTCGTAAGGGGGATATCAATTGTCAACTGCCAGTAGGTGTCCCATTTTGTCCCGCTTGGTATTGAGATACTTGTTGTTTTCCGGATAGGCCGGAGTTTCTATGGGGATGCGTTCGACCACTTCGATGCCGTATCCTTCCAGACCGACAATTTTCTTGGGATTGTTGGTCATGAGTCGGACTTGTTTGACGCCGAGATCTGCCAGGATCTGGGCACCGACACCGTATTCCCTCAAGTCGGCTGAGAATCCCAAGGCTAAGTTGGCTTCTACGGTATCTTGGCCCTCTTCCTGAAGTTTGTAGGCAGCGATTTTGTTCATGAGACCGATGCCGCGACCTTCTTGGCGCATGTAAAGGAAGATGCCGCGTTGTTCTTGTTGGATTTTGCCAAGAGCTGCCGCAAGTTGGGATCCGCAGTCGCAGCGGCGGGAGGCAAAGACATCGCCGGTCAGACATTCGGAGTGCACCCGCAACAGAATGGGCTGTGTTGAGTCAATTTCCCCATTGATCATATCTCCGCAGACAAGGGCCAGATGTTCTTTGCCATCGATGGTGCTCTGATAAGGAATAGATGTGAAGATGCCGTAATCAGTGGGCAGAGAAGCCGCGGTGCCGCGAACGATGAGTTTTTCATTATGGCGACGGTAGAGGATGAGATCTTTGAGGCAGATCATGGTCAAACCATGAGTTTTTTTAAATTCTATGAGGTCGGGAACCCTCGCCATGGTTCCGTCGTCTTTCATGATCTCACAAACAACACCGGTGGGGTGCAGTCCTGCCAAACGAGCCAAATCAATGGCTCCTTCAGTGTGGCCCGCCCGTACGAGGACACCGCCATCCCGGCTGATCAGGGGGAAAATGTGGCCGGGTCGAAAGAAGTCGCCGGGTTTGCTGTTCGGGTTGACCAAATATTCTATGGTGCGAGCGCGTTCATAAGCCGAGATACCGGTTGTGCTCTCGATGCAATCGACGCTGATGGTGAAAGCGGTGCTGCGAGGATCGGTGCTGTTGCGTACCATGGTGTCCAGTTGGAGTGCGCTGACACGTTCTGAGGTCATAGGAACACAAATCAGTCCACGGCCGTATGTGGCCATGAAATTGACGGCTTCTGGGGTTATTTTTTCAGCCGCCATAATAAGATCGCCTTCATTTTCGCGGTCCTCATCGTCGGTTACGATAATCATTTTTCCTTGGCGCAGGTCTTCCAGAGCTTGTTCGATGCTGTCAAACATAAGATTCCTCCACTAAGTATTAATAAAAATCAGACGTATCCATGTTCATGAAGAAATTCTGCAGATAACCCGGGAGTCTTAGGGCTTTGTATCAAGCGGGCGACATATTTACCCAGCATATCCGTTTCGAGGTTGACGGTGCCGCCTGCTTTTTTTACAGCCAGTGTTGTTTGGGATAGGGTGTGGGGGATAATTGAAACGGTAAAATTGTGAGGAGTCACATCGACCACGGTTAGGGAGATGCCGTCAATAGCAATGGATCCTTTGCTGACAATCATACCGGTGATGGTGGTTGGGGCGTCAATAACAATGATCTTGGCAATGCCTTCCTGTTTGGTGCTGCGTATACGGCCAATTCCGTCAATATGGCCGCTGACGAAGTGGCCGCCGCAACGCGTCTGCAATGTTAGTGCTCGTTCAAGATTGACAGGGTCATGAGGTTTGAGTTCTTTAAGGTTGGTGTGGGTTATGGTTTCCGACATGACATCAACGGTAAATTCGCCCGGTTCCAGGGATGTGACGGTCAGGCAGATACCGTTGACAGCCATGCTGTCGCCGATTTTGGTTCCTTCCAGAACCACGGCGGCTTGTACCGTTAATAGCGCCGAATCAGGCAGTTTGCGAAGGGTACGAACGCTTCCCAATTCTTCGATGATGCCAGTAAACATAAGTATACCTCTCGTGCCGGGTTAAGCATCGTATTTAGGATATCCAAGGATACGAAGGTCGCCGGAATCCCAAGAATATTCAATGTTCTCAAGTATCACGGGATGCCGATGTTTGTAGAGTTCGGAGTGTCCAAAGAGTTTTGGCGCGTAATGAAATTCGATTTTATCTATAAGATGTTGCTGTAACATGGCGTTAGCCAGAAGTTCGCCGCCTTCCAGGAGGACATTGTTCCAGCCGTGGGAGGCAACATCTCCCATGAGACGGGAAAGTGGGACATAGCGTTCGCTGTCATACGTCCAGACAGAAATATGCGGTTGGCTTGTAAATGATGCTTTTTGCGTGGGGGTTGCGTTGTCCCAAGCTTTTTGTGTTGTAGCGATGATGACTTTGTCCGGCCATTCAGAATCGGCCGGTTTGTTATCGCGGCAGACTCTGGAGGTGATGGGGGTTATGAATTGGCCGTCAACAATGAGTCGAACCGGGTTGCGATCCGGCAGATTAGGCAAACGGCAGGTAAGCTGCGGGTCGTCTCTGAGAAGCGTTCGGCTGCCAACCATGATGACGTCGCTGGCGTTGCGCAACTGATGAACACGGAGGCGCGATTGTTCGCTGGTGATCCAGGGATCGGAGATTGTTGACGAATACTGTTTCCCGTCCATGGAATAAGCTGTCTTCAACGTAATAAAGGGTAACCCGGTGGCAATTGCTTTGATATAGGCCTGATTGAGTGTGCGGGCTTGGTCTTCCATGAGACCGGAGGTAACGTCAACACCGTTTTGTCTTAAGCGTTCCAAGCCTTGTCCACGCACAAGTTGATTGGGATCGATCATGGCTGTGATAACCCGCCGTATGCCGGCGTTTATAATGAGTTCTGTACAGGGTGGAGTTCTGCCATAGTGATTGCAGGGTTCTAGGGTCACATAAAGATCGGCGCCGCGCGCTTTATCTCCTGCCATGTTTAAGGCATTGATTTCCGCATGAGGGGAACCGGCTTTCATGTGGTAGCCTTCACCAATAATATGTCCGTCGCGGACTATGACGCAACCGACAAGAGGGTTTGGAGTTGTACGCCCTGCAGCTTGCTGGGCCAGAACAAGGGCTCTTTGCATGTACTGGGTGTCATGAAATGAGAACATAAGACCCTCCCTGAGTTCCGGTAGAAGATTCCTGCGGTATAGAGATTCCGGAAATTCGGCTGGTTTGCGAATTGCAGAATCCGGTGGTATTCAAATCCTGGTAGATACGGAAGACTTCCCAGGGGATGCTTCTTTGCCTCGTAATTATACACATTTATTACCCATTCGGCAAGTCAGTCGGATTAACATCAATAACAGACCTTATCTTGGCTTATCTTGCACAACAACTTCTTTATAAGGATTTATTTTACAATTATTCGATGGAGGTTTTGGTTTGGCGCTGCGCATATTGGCAGATGAGTGTCAATTGTCTATCGTAGAGATTTTAGCCATAATAACGCCGTCGTGGTAGCATCCATTGATAAAGTAGGCTTCTCGGAGGAGACCTTCTCGCTGATAGCCGGCTTTTTCATAGCAACGTAGAGCCTTTAGATTTCCGGCCCAGGTTTCCAAGCTGAGGCGGTGAAGATTCCATAATTCAAATAAGTATTTCGTGAAGGTTTTGAGGGCGTCTGTTCCGTATCCTTGATTCCAGTGGTTTTTGTCGCCAATTCCCAGAAACAACCGGACAGAACGGGCCGGTATGTTGTGTTGGTCAAAACCGATGGTCCCGATGAAGTGACGGGTTTCGTTGAGGATGGCGTAGCGATAAGGATCTTCCGCGTAAAATAATTGCTCAATTTCTTCCCGGCGCAAAAGCATGCGTTCCGGCCAATTTCCGCTGAGCCAGAAGGTGAATTCCGGGTCCAGGTGCCACATATAGAGTGTGTCGAGATCATCGGGTTCTAAGGGGCGGATGATGGTTTTTTCTCCGGTTAGCATGGTCGTCCTTTCTTATTAGCGGGCCAGACAATGGCCGGTACTCCGTTCGGGAAATTCCCTAATGCGGTCTTCGACCGCAAGTATTCAGTATTCAGGATTCAGTATTCAGAATGTGGATTTTCTTGTTCTTTTTTGACGCTTCGCGTCCGTAAGGGACTAACGCAACGTCTTGATT
>WRJI01000084.1 GCA_009778595.1 Peptococcaceae bacterium
GCAGAGGATGTCTTTCAGAAGCCAAGTGGTGGTGGATTTGCCTTTCGTGCCGGTTATACCGATGATCTTAAGCTTGTCCGCCGGGCGACCAAAAAAATCAACGGCTCCTGCTAACATTTTGCGCGGGTTATCGACGATGATTTGGTGGGCGTCGGCGGGCAGGTCGAGGTGCCGATTGACAACGAAATGGCGTGTTCCATTTCTATAAGCTTGATGGGCGTAATCGTGGCCGTCGGTTTTGAATCCGGGCATACAAAAGAACAAGGTTCCAGGTTTGGCGTCCCGTGAATCCCAGATTAGGTCGGTTATGTCTGTTTCTAGGGATGCGGGGAGGTCATAATTAGGAAAAATGTCTGATATCAACAAACAGTTCTCCTCCTTGCTTCGGATAAATATTGTCGCTTATGCTCATTTGCTGTTGCTATGAGGGTATCATATTTGGCGAACTGTGTCAATGGCCAATATTTGTTATAAGGGTATTTTGCTATTAATTCAAAATATATTAATCGTTATTTTAAGACTGTTCTTGTTCTTCTTGTTCAGCTTGCTCTTCTTCCGAGATGGCTGGCGTTACCAGCAAGGTGACTTCTTTTTGTGTTGTTCCAATGGTTTTTCCTTTGGAATTCTGAAATTCGTAAGACACCAAAGCGTTGTAGGTTCCGGGGGTGAGAGATGTGCTGAGTGGCGCATATTCTATGACAGTTCCCGGCTCAAGCAAGGTCTGATAGAGGATGTCTTCTTGTCCGACCAAGGTTAGCTTGATTTGGTAGCGGTAGCGACTGTATCCGGGATTGATGAGGCGTATATTGGCTGTGTTCTCTGCGGTGACAGTGATTCTGGTGTTCATTTGTATATAGACTTCGTGAGGTTTGCCTTCTTGTGTCAGCCATTGTTGTTTCTCGGCTTCGGATAAAATATCCCCGTATTGGTTGATATCATAGCCGGGACTTGTAATTTCTTGTTTGCTTGTCAATTGGAGTACAGAAAACCCCGAAGCGAGCAGAGCGAGGATGAGGGGTATGAGTGCGTATTGCCATTTCATATGTCTGAGTGTTTCTGTGAGAGGGGTGCGGGAGGTGGTGGCGGACGAAGAGGGGGAGGCGGAGGCTTCGAGGAGTACCCAGGATCGTTGGGATTCCTTAGGCTGGTTGGTTTCCTTGGGTTGGTTGGGTTCCTTGGGCTGGTTGGATTCCTTGGGTTGGTTGGATTCCTTGGGTTGGTTGGATTCCTTGGGTTGGTTGGATTCCTTGGGTTGGTTGGATTCCTTGGGTTGGTTGGATTCCTTGGGTTGGTTGAGTTGCTTGGGTTGGTTGGATTCCTTGGGTTGGTTGGGTTCCTTGGGTGGTTTGGGCTGCTTGGGTGGTTTGGGTTCTTTGGCCTGCTTAGCTTGGCGGCGGCCATCTTCAGCAACGTTCAAGAGTTTCCATTCTCGGGGTTCCTGGTGGGGCTTGGGTTCAGGGGAGTCCTGTGGGAACTTGCCGGTATCATTTGGGTTATCCCGCAAGCGTTGTAATTCCTCGTAGGGAATCCTCAGTTTCCTTTGGAATTCTGAGGGATCCCTTTTAAGCTTGGGTTTAAGGGTGTCAAATTCGGTTGTTGATGACCGGCGGGTTGTGGAGGTGTCTGACCCTGTCCCCGGGGTGATGATTTTTCTCGGAGCCATGAATGGTCCTCCTTTTCGGCATTACTGAACGCGTTCGCAAAAGACCAGATAGCGTTGTTTGTTGCCTCCCAAAGGATGGCATGTTATCAGGGTTATGAGTTCTTTCTGGGGTTGAATGAGGATCGCGGGGATGTCGCTGGGGTCGATGATGTCTGTTTTGACAACCTTATATGTCAAGGTTTCACGAAAGTTCCGGATTTCTACGGGGTCTCCTATCTCCAACAATTCGATTCGTCTGAACATCAAAGCTTTGCTGTAACCTCTGTGTGCGGCGATAACACAGTTTGTGTTGGAACCGCCGACAGGGTAGGAGGTTTGGGTCAAATGTACAGCGCCGAGGAACATGTTCTCATGGCTGGCTCCCAGGTAGATGGGGAGGATCAGGTCCATTCGGGGGATGGTGATGTAGCCCACGATGTTGTCGGTTAGGCCGTATTTCGTGAGATCGAATCCCGGTTGTTCATAGGAGAAGGGGTCGAACAAGTCTTTCTGGCCGGAGGTAAACAGCTTCTCGTTTTCCGCGACCATCCATTGGTAGAGGCTTTCCAGCTCGGCGTTGTCGATGTCGATATCTGTTTCAAAGGATCTGAGGGTTTGGGTAACATTTTTATTGTAGTAAAAGTTGGTGACACGGGGATAGAGGAGTACGACGACTCCCGCGATCAGGAGGAGGATGGCGGTGATACGGATGATTTTGATCTTCATAGGGTTCACTCCTGTGGAATTCTTTGGGGCCTATTCTTGAGGACTAACACAACGATGATGAGTGCCGCCAGGGCTAAAACGAGGATTCCGGAACCTATTAGAATGGTCCACCACAAGGTCCGGCTCTGCTTCTCCAAAGTCATGGTTTCCGCGATCTCGTAGCAGCGTTCGCCTCTGACCACCAGCCGGTGGCTGTTGATGCCGTAGGGGGTGCATGTCACCAGGGTTACATAGTCTTTCCCGATTTCGGGAACTAATGACTTGATTTCGTCCGGCAGTATCACTTGGATGTCATCCACTTTGTAGTACATGGTTCTGTCCATGATGCGGATGGAAAAGAAATCGCCCTTCTTGACATTGATGAGGTCTGAGAAGAGCTTGGCTTTGGGCAATCCGGTGTGCGCCGATAGAATGGGGTTGATACCTTCGCCGCCGATGGGAAGGGGTGTGCTCTGGAGGTGCCCGACGCCTTTCTTGAGAACGATTTCGTTTGTGGTGTGATAGATGGGAAGATGGATATCGACACAGGGTATATCAATATATCCCATGATGCCGTTAATGTTCAATATGCTCAAATAGTCGCCTGAGAGAGCCATACCGCTGCCTTCTACAAAGGGGTCGGTGACCGGTTTGTTTCCCATAAGGCTGTCGTTGTAGTCGACGGCTTTCTGCCATTCGTCTTCGATGAAGGTGTCCTGCAGGTTGTCAACACTTGATTTGTATGTGGTGATAATGCTCTGACTTTGAGAGGTGTATATGATGTTGCTGACTATGGGGTAGAGGAATATACAGAGTCCTATGATAATGACGGAGATGAGGGCAATATTAATGATCAGACGTTTTCTTGCGTTCACAGAGTTTGACCTCCAGAAATGATAATGGGGATTAAAGCGTATTTAATCCCCATTAGACTGGTTCGAGTCAGTGATGTCTCTTTATTGGACTATTTAGTGGCTGTTTTTCTGGTTCTGATAAGGAGAACAGCCGCGCCGGAGATCAGGATCAGACCAACCACTGTGAAGATGATTGTGCCGATGCCGCCGGTCTTGGGAAGCTCGAAGGGTCTGTTGTTGACAATAGTGTCACTGCCGGTGAAGCTATAATACGTGACATCATCTATGGTTACAGGGGCTGCTGACTTCGTAAGCGTCACTTCAAAGATAGGATGCTGTGGCAAGACATACCCATCGGCTGCTTGTGTTTCAACAACCCATACTGTGACGGATGTGATGTTATCATCACCATCAATTGCGAATACTTCATAGGGGATGCCGACAATATAGATCATGCCGTCAACTGTTACATAATCCTCAGCACTCAGGAAATCCCCGGCAAGAGCGTCCTCATAGGTGGCAGCAATATTGAATTTCGCGCCTGAAAGGGGAGCCTCGCTTTTATTGGTTTTGTAAATGGTAAGGCTCGCAAGAGTGATGCTGGTGGGAGGAATGTAAACCTCTGCGCCATTATTGAATAGGGTCGCATCATTGGAGATGAAGTCTTCGCCGTCTTCGACAAAAGCGTCATCGCTGATGGTTGTTTCGATTACAGTGGTCAGTTTGGTTGCTTCGGCAAGCTTGATTTTGGCAAAACCAGGATTAAGAAGTGTAATCGTAACTAAGTTATCGCTGTCACATGTGGCCGTAAAATCGGTATCCAAAACTAATTCTTCACCATTCGGAAGGGTGATGGTAACACCTTCAAAAACAAGTCTTGAGTCAAGCTGATCTTCAATTTTGTATGACTGGACAGTCTCATAGTTGATAAAGGTTTCGATGGTCCAGTTCACAGTGTCGCCAGGTTTATACACATTGTCAACATCTTCAACGGTCTTTGTGTAGTCCCCACCAACATTCTTTGGATACACGGTCACATCATAGAGGAATGAACCGCTTTGATTGGTATACGGTAAGGTGATTATACTGGGCGCGGCCATGGAATACTTAGGGAAGAAGGGTGAATCTGTTTCCATGAGCAGATAGTAACCCCAATCAAGTTCATCCCATACGATTGTGCCTAAAGTTCCGTCATCGCCGGTTAATGCGACGAGTGGATCGAAGTCAGCATCCAGATAGCTGTCAAGGTCGTCCAGAATGTCTGCAAGATCGACGTCTAAGATGTCATCCGTCAGCTTATACAGAGTGAATTCTACGCCATCAGCTAATGTACCGCTGAGGTCATTTCTGGGATAACCATCGCCAGGAACCATTGGCTCGGTGGATGTCAAATACTTAACAACCGTCAAGCTGACCGAACGATCAGGATCATATGAACCATCCGGATCTGCCCAAACATTTGAGACGCCGAATCCCAACAGTAGGGCCAGGGCTAAAAGAATTGAGACAGTTTTCTTCGTTCTTTTTGAAATCATTTTCTTTTCTCCTTTTAAGAATTTAATAATAGAACACGGATTTGTAAGGAACGCGCTACGTATGATATCTGTGGGTAGCCTCACCTCCTTAATGGAATGAGTTGATCAGGATAACTTTCCGGTGTGAAAAGAAGAATTATCTCCCGGATATGAACCTTAAGCGACTTCCCTGATAACTTCTTTACGGTAGCGTCTTTGGAATATCGAGAGTACCGCTGTGCCGCCAATCATGAGCAAACTGCCTAAGCCAATGAAGATGGCCGTTCCTGTGCTGCCTGTTGCCGGAAGATCATAGTTTCGGAAGTTCAGAAACATATAGGGATCCCCCACAATAACAGCCGGTGGCCATATGCCATTTGCGTCGTCAACATATGAGATTTCAACGATGAACTCATCAGGTCCTGTTCGGGTTCTGTCTACATCAAGGAACCATTGACCGGTGGGCAATATATAGTCAGTCGGTGCCGCTAATTCCACCAGCATATAGGAACCGTCTTCCAAACTGAATTTGATAAGCCCGGTCGAGTCGCTTGTTTCAGTTGCATAGGGTGTTCCCGCGGTAGTCACATCAATAAGAACCGGATTATTATCGGCCAGCTTATAGATGGAGAATGCCGCTCCCGGTAGGGGAACAGTCGTCCCTCCGGCATATTGATTGCCATCGATTTTCATGAATTCGAAATCATAGGATTTGCAGGTGAGGCTAATCATGCCTTTGTTCGGGAGATCATCAAGAATGCTGTCATCGCTCTGCCAATTGAAGCCGCTTCTGTGATGATACTCATGATAGTACGTGTATCTGCTTCCGGGGATACCCTGATTACCGCCGTTTCCTGGGGTTTTAACCTCGTAAATGGTAATAACGCCAGGTTCCTCGAGTCCCATGAACCAAATATAATAGGTCTTGTTATTACCGCCGCCTCTATTCCATAAAATGCCCCATGTTCCATCGGTAGCGCTGGACAGATTGTAAACATCATACGGGATTATTGCCTTGCCGTTGTCATCAAATTCTGTAGCGACAAAATCATGGTTTGTACGGGTTGAATCAAAAGTAAATGTTCTAGAGGGGACTCCGGTACCTGTTACTAAAAAATTATCACTTGAGGGAGATGATTTATGCATAACTAACCCAAGATCTTTGTCTGTGATCCTGATTGAATTGATACCATGTAATGTTCCGTTTCCGTTATTCCAATTCACGTCATCAATTTCTAAGGTGACTGTTTCCACTTTTTCTGTGATCCAGTAATAGGGATTTCCCTTTAGCGGCTTGAAAGAAGCTGAAGCACCATTGTTCGTATAATACTCTGTTTCGGATTCCCAACCATTCTTTAATGAGACGGTAAAAGTACAAGACTCGATGCCGCTGAGGATATCGTCTTGGGAAACGACCCAAGTTGCAACACCGCCAACGACACTAAAATTACCGACGCTATAAACAGCGTCGTTATTGTACTCAAACTGATCCCCAATAGTGTCTGTGATCGTAATATACTTGTCAACCGCATCATCATAGAGTGGTTTTTGTTCAACACCGTCAACATCAATGAATGTCGCGCCCCACGCATATAACGTGACCTCAAACGTTCCGAGTCTATCGCCGGCTTCGGAAATGTCGTCAATAACATCACTAACGTTCTTATTCACCCAGATCTGGCCCTCTTCGAGGGAGCTCGGATTACTTGTCGCTTCCCCGTAACTGTCATACTCATAACAGGGTGGGATAGGAATATTTCCTTCTCCTGGATTCGCTGCTAACGCCGCCAGCGGGGTGAATGACAACACCATGACAGCAACAAGAGCAATTCCTAATAGTCTTTTTCGCATATCTGCCGGAACCTCCATAAATGAATTTTTGCCTCTTTTTATCTCTCTGGAGATGAGGCGCCTCTCGTATTACAGTATCAGTCCGGTTGTGACTTTTTTGGTTAATACCAATCAGCTCAAGAGCCCTAGAGTTTATCCCCTCCTTCTACGTGCGTTACCAACGAAACCATATACGGTCAAAACCTTAATAAATGTATAATACCGGATAGCTTAATCACAGTGATTCCTATGTACAATTAAACAGTATTCTTTGGCATCTGTAAACAGGATTTCCGGGTATTTCTTATATTTCATTTTTAATTTTTATATAAATATTAACATGGTAAAACATTCTCTGGAATGAGCATATAGATTTCTGATTGCACCACGGTCACGAACAGAAGAGAAAGTATGTATTATGGATCCGGGGTAGAGACTTCCCTGGACGAGTTGCCGATATTTCCAGGGGTTTGGGTGAGAGATATGAGAATTAATGGAAGAAATTGCGTGAATAGGACGACGCAGATAATTGAAATTATGAGAGGTTCCTCCAAGTACAAAAGGTTGAGGGTTAATGGAATAAACTATTGTTTGAGAGATATCTTTAGATGTAGCTTTTTGTCGACGAGGAATCATATTCCCTCGGGGTGATTTTCGGTTGGGGTTGCGGCATATAAGAAGAAAACCGATAACTGCCTAACGATATCGTACTTGGGAAATTCTCCGGGTTAAGTGTCGAATACAAAATTCTCCGGGGTGGTTTAAGCGGATTATTTCAAATTAATTAAAATATTGATGGGATATGATGCGGGGCTAATGGGAGATTAACAGATTGTAAAAAATGTGAAAATGGGAGGGCAACCCGAAATCAGAAAAATGTTCCTTCATGCAAACGCGTTCTGATGTCGTGGAGATTTTGCTCGCGTGTCATTTTTCCGTCTCTGAAAACGGTTTTCAAGAGATTGTTTGGGTGGCTTTCTGCTTGCGCGAAAGTCATATTATCTAAGTAGGTCAGCTTTGCATCCCGGCGGGTCGGCTTGCTGTCTAAGCAATCTGTGTTATCCGAGTTATCCGAGCTATCCGGGTTATCCGGGGTATTCGGGTTATCCGGGCTAACGGTTCCGTCCGGGTCATAACAGACGACACAGCATCCTTTCTGAGATTTTTTTAAGCCGCTGTCTGTTTTGGGATCTTTGTAGATCATGAGGGGTTGATCGTTTATTTCGCCGTAGGTGGCTTTGATAGCTATGCCGTAGGTGTCCCGGGTGAAGGGGTGGAGTGTTAGCGTCGGTGATGCGGCGTCATTTGGGGAAGCGTTGTCAGCCTGTGTTTTGCTGATCTCCGGGTTCAGGGCCAGCTGCGTGGGATGGGGGAGGTCTGGGGATTCTTTGGCGGCTTCTTCGAGGCATTGCATGGAAAAGCTGCCAACGCCTAGGAGGACGTTGTTGCAGGCGAATTTGTTGTCGCAGAGCCAAGCGTAGATTTTTTCGGCTCGCTGGGGGGTGATGCTGTCGCCGTAGATGGCTTTGACATGGGGATCCAGAACTCTGTATCCTTTGCTGTTGATTGTGCCGCCGAAGTGGTCCCAGAGTTTGGCGACGGTTCGCGTGGTGATGTCGATAGGATTACCGCTGTCGCCTCGGATGCCAATGAACCCTTCGTGAGCCAGGATTTCTTGTTTGCATTGGGGTAGCAGTGTGTCAACCAGGTGCCAGTAGTCGTAGCTGTCGGAGACCATGCTGAAACTGTTTTTGGGGTAGATCCGGGTGAGGAGTCGTTTGATGTGAGTGAGTTCGTCGCCGTCGCAGGCGTAGTTGCTGGTCATAACGGAGTGTTCGGTGGAGATGGCGCCGTAAGCGACGGGTTCTTGGCTGCTGTCACAGTTGTAGTTGTCTTCCAGGTAGAGGATGGCTGGGACCGTGGCAGTGTTGAGAAAGGATAGGCAGAAGGCGGCGCTGGATTTGACAGCGCTTTCGCAGCTTTCCTGGCCGCGCATGCTGAAGTCCCCCAAGGCCCGGTTCCGTGGGATGGTGTCGTCAACGCTGATGGCGTAGTATTTGTTGACGAGCTGTCGGTACATATATCCTACGTTGGCGGAGATCATGGTGTGCCATAGGGTGCAGCTGAGGGAGGTTTCCAGGGTGTTGACCAGCCAGGCGAAGTCTCGGTGGGTGTTGGTGATTTCAAGCATAGGGACTTTGATGGGGACGCGGGTTCCTTCATCCAGGGCTTTGATCTGTATGGGGAGGTAGCCCAGGTCGTGAAGGGCGGCTATTTTGTCATAGTTGACGATGCCGGGGCCAAGGGTGTTGTCGAGGATCCGTTGATATTGGGTGAGGATCTCATTTCTGGGGCGGCTGAAGAAGTTGTCTTGGAAGGCGCGGATGAGGTAGGTTTTGAGGTAGCCTTGGAGGCCGAACATGATGAGATGGTTTTGACCGGCGAGACGGGTGGCTCGGGGGGTGAAGTAGGAGACGATTCGTGTAAGATCAGTGGGGTATTGTTCATGGTGGGTGGTTTTGTAGTAGTCGAGGAGGAGAAGGGGGTTAAGGGGGTTAAGGGGGTTAAGGTGTGTGCTCATGGTGTTTGCTCCTTCATGCTGATGTTTTCCAAGATCTCAATGGATTGGGGGCATGGCGCGGTGAAAATGCTTCTGGTGGTAAAGATTTTCTCTGTCAATCCGCTGCTGATGAGTTTACCTTTCAGGATTGTGTTCTCGCAGTGGGTGACGTAAAGCCAGATTCTGTCGGCACCGAGGGTTTTGAGTTTGGTGGCGGCGTGGAAAAAGGTTGTGCCGTAACTGCAGATGTCGTCAACGATCAGGGCGTTGAAGGGGGGCTGGGGAAGGGGGCCCAGTGTATCATAGCTTTCTATTTTGCCGGTTTGCCGGTTTCTGTGTTTGTGGCCGATCAGATAGGGGAAGGGAATGACGCCTTCGTATTTTTTGGCGCATCCTTGGTCGGGGTAGAAGAGGATATCTTGTGCCGGATTGAGGTTGAGCCGAGTTATGAGGTGGCAGATGATAGCGTTGTTGTGAAGGCGTTGGCCGTTTGTGAGATAGGCGTCTTCTGCGTTGTTGAGGAGGGCCAAGGCGACGTCGGAATGGGGGTTGTTGACATAGATTGTAGCAAATCCGAGGGTGTTGATCAGTTGGCAAAAGTGTTTGAGGGTGAACACGTCGTCGGTGGTTTGGGTTCTGTCCATGCGGGCGTTGGGAAGGTAGGGGATGTTCAGGATGGAGAGAATGCCGCCTTTTGTTTTGATGTGGTGGCACAGGTAGAGCAGCGTAACGAGTTCGTCTTCACGTTCATATAACCATTCCACTGTGTGGGCTGTGCCGGGTTGGACCGTCAGGGTCAACCGCTGTTCGCCGGCGGGAAAGTGTTCTATGGGTTGAGAGGTGTTGTTGATTCTAATCATATGAGCCCCTTATGGTTGATCTGGATGTGACACATTTTCATAACGCAGAGACTTGCTTGGTAGTCTTCTTCGGTAACACCGGCGGTGCAGGTTGCGTCCAGAGAGATGACAGCTTCCGGTAGATGGGCTTTGATGAGCATGGCGTTGGAGATAACGCAGATGGAGGAGACCAACCCGGCGAGTTCGATGTGGTCGTAACCTTCCTGCCTGAGGTGTTGGGCCAGTTCGATGCTGCCAAAGCACCCTTTATTGAAGATGAGGCAGGAGGTGAGGTCGGCGGCTTCGGCTATGGGATTGGATATCTGCCAGCCAGGTGTGTTTTCGAGGCAGTGGGGGACGGGAAGATTGCGGCCTTCCTGTGTTTGCAAGTAGCCTTGGTTGTGGGTGTCTCGGGTAAAGATGATTGTGGTGCCGTTTTGTTGATGGTCTCGAATTTTGTTGATGATTCGGGGGACGATGACTTGCGCTTGTGGTGAACCCAATGGGCCGTCGATAAAATCGTTTTGCATGTCGATGATGATGAAGGCTCTTTTCATGGTGAAACCTCTTTTCTTCTTTTATTATTGAGTTTGGGTGCTTATTTGAACGCAACATTCGTAGTCGGGCCGGGTGTGGCAAACCAGAATGACTTCATCGAGATCGTCGTTTTGGTTAAGGTAGGCGGCGATGGTTTTCAGAGCTATCGTGGTTGCCTGTTCAAAAGGGTATCCATAGATTCCGGTGCTGATACAGGGGAAGGCTATGGTACGAAGGTTTCTTTCTGTCGCCAGTTTGAGACTGTTGCGGTAGCAGTCGGCTAAAAGCGCTGCTTCCCCATGCTGTCCGCCTCGATAGACCGGGCCAACTGTATGGATGACATATTTGGCAGGCAGCCGGTAGCCTTTGGTGATCTTGGCTTGACCTGTTTGGCAACCACCCAACAGCCGGCATTCTTGGACGAGTTCAGGACCTGCCGCACGATGAATCGCTCCGTCAACGCCGCCTCCGCCCAGAAGTGAGGAGTTGGCCGCGTTGACGATACAGTCAGTTGTGATTTTGGTGATGTCGCCTTGGATGAGTTTGATTTTGTCTGTCATAGTGTGCTCCTTTGTTTAAGCGGTTCTGATTATGGTTCGTCATTGTTTCTCTTGGGGGCAGAGCCCGCGTTAGCCATGGCGGCGGCCGGGCTGACGGTGGTGGGGCGGGTTGTGTCAGGGTCTGCGGTAAACATAGAGTTGCGAAGGCCGATGGCCTCTTTCTTGGGTGTATTCGCCGGTGGGGGTGATTTTGCAGGCTATTTTGCGCCTGAATACCGGAGCAAGGAGCTTTTCGCCACCGATAATTTCGAAAATCTGCTGCAGATGGGTGATGGTGAATTGTTCGGGCATAAGGTTGAATACGATGTCGGTGTAGTCTATCTTATTGCGTAGTCGGAGGAGTCCTTCCCGGATAAGGGTTGCGTGATCGAAGGCTATTTGAGAAGGGAGTTCTTCATCGCCGATTCGTAAGCGGAGGGGGTCGTTCTTCGGAAAATCAATTTCGCACCAGGACAGGTCGGTGATTTTTTGTGTGTCAACGTTCATCAGCCGGTATTGACTGCGGTCGATCAGAGCCAGATAGGCGACGCTGATGATGCGCATGCGGGGATCTCTTCCGGGGTGGCCGAAGGTGTACAACTGTTCGATGTAGACGTTATCCAGACCGGTTTTGTCGTGAAGGACCCGTTGGGCGGCCTGATCCAGAGTTTCCTGGCTGCCCACAAACCCTCCGGGCAAGGACCACCGGCCCAGATAGGGGTGCTCGTTTCGTTTAACCAAAAGGACGGTGAGTTTCTGTTCGTCGAGTTTCCGGTAGTTCTGGGTCTGGATCCGGCTATCAATGCTGAATACCACAGTATCGACGGATACGGCAAGGCGGTCAAATGTTTCCGGGTTGTAGCGTTGCAGGAATTCTTTTTCGGTCAGACCGTTTTGATCGTGTAATGGATTTGACATGGTGTCCCCCTCAAAGAACCGGTTTTTTGATAATATCAACTTGATATTATCATGCTGAGAACACTATAGCATCTGGTTTTTGGTTTGTCAAGGGGCAAGGAATTAATGGGTGCATATTTTAAAAGTGCAAGAGCCGACAATGGCAAAAAACGGAAATATCTAATATAGTACACGACTGCTCTACTTATGCAAG
>WRJI01000085.1 GCA_009778595.1 Peptococcaceae bacterium
ACTCTGGGAGATGGTACAAGAACTATAAAAGTTACCACTACAACCGAGACGGCCACAGCCCTTGGTAATAGAGGGCTGCAGACATTTTTCTTTGGGAAAGTCTGAAAGTCACGCTAGGAAAAACCCTTGCGGATTGGGCCATGCAGTAATAACCAGGCTCATATCAACCTCACCTTTGCAAAACAATCTCCGACTCCCCAACCAGCTTAACGATATCATAATTCACACTCGTCGCCGCAAAATCCGGCCGTTCATAAAACGGCTTTTTCAGATACACAGCTTTCGTCCGTTCTCCGTCCACCTCCACAATTGCCAGCAAAAATTCGTCCGGCTTATTGAGGGCTGTAAGTATCTCATTCTTACTGACTGTCACGGTCTCCGCCCCCACAGCCCTGCCCTTGACCTCAATAAATCGAAGTGTCGCGCCTCCCGCGTCGCGTTTGTCTTTCGGTATCTGAGATTCTATATCATAACCAACCTTCGCCGCACTCACATCAAGAGGTATATATCCAAGGGAAGTCTCAATTTCCATCACGGCTTTCATGGCGGCAAGCTCTATCTCACGCCGCGCCATAGCGTCAGCAGTGAAAGTATCCGGCCTGCCCATCAGCTTATTAAGCAATCCCCGCGGGATAACCAGAGCTCCGCCAATGATCACGGGCGGCATTGCGGAAATCATTTTTTCCGCTTCCAGCTCAGCAAGCCGCTTATGCATGCGAGCTTCCAGCTCTTCGGCGCGGCGTGCGGCCATCTGTGAGTTCAGTTTTACGTTTGTCTTTCCTGATGATTCCTTCATTTTCAAATCGGCGGCACGGAAATCCCAGTGCTGTATCTCTGCGGTCAGACGTTCCTTAACAGCTTTGGCGGTCTTGTCAATGAGTTTAATCCTACGTTCCCGCACCTCAGAAACATGAGCCGGGATAACCTGTGAGATGGCATAACCAACGGCGATATCCTCCACATTCGCTTGAAGCCATTGTTGGCTGTTCATGAATGAGCGGATAGCCACCTGCTCATCCTCTTGGGCGGCACGATAATCAAGATAGGGAGCGTATCCCGCATTTAACGCCGTGCCATCCTCTTTTATCTCAACAAAATGAATATGCTTCGATATCACGCGCTTGCCGCCACTTGGCAGAATAACACCATCTTGTACGGAATCCTCAACATAAAACAACAGCCGGGCGTCCGTGCCAAAATCATTTTCATCAACAAAAACAGCGCCACGTTTCAACACATCACTATTCCGTTCCAGCAAAAGGTCAATGGTCGCCTCTAACAAGGGATGGCCGGGGGCAATGAGCGCTGCGGGGACAAGTCCCTGGATATTGCAGTAAGGCTTATCAAAACAAACACGTTCATACCGTTGCAATACAGGCTCGCCGAAACCGATTTGCATGTCACGGTTTCGGACAGCAAAGGGTACAGAGGTTATTTCATAGCGCCCCTTTTCCCGTGGCCGCATTTTGCCGCCGACACTTGCAAACGCCTCAATGAAGAACGCTTCGATGAAATGGGGCTGTAACTTATGAGCTTCCATGCGCTCCATCTCCTCACGGATTGCGATAACCTGATGAACATCCATCACATCCTCGGTCAGAGCGTGTTCGTCAAGAAGTTTTTGGAGTTCCTTCCGGTTGAGGGAGTGATCGACCACTTCATACAACCGTGCTCTTACAGCGGGATCGTTGCCGTATCGGATAGCTTCAATAAGCAAATCCCGGAGCGGCTTGTTTGCAAAAGTAACCTTGCCAAGGACATCGAAGACCTTGCCTTTAAGCGCCTCTCGTTCTTGTTCCAACTTTTCAAATAGCCGTTGGAAAACCATGCCTTCGCGGGTTTCGCGCGAAACAAGATTCCAAAGGTGACAAACCTCTGTCTGACCGATGCGATGGATGCGCCCAAAACGCTGCTCAAGGCGGTTGGGGTTCCAAGGCAGATCATAATTGACCATTAAATGCGCCCTCTGAAGATTGATGCCTTCGCCCGCCGCATCTGTAGCAATCAAAATACGCACTTCTTTATCTTGCTTGAACAGTTCCTCAACCTTACGCCGCTCATCACGAAGGATGCCGCCATGTATGGTCACAACCGCTTCCTCGCTTCCCAGGAGGGATCGGATTTTGTCAGTTAAGTAACGAAGCGTATCTCGATGTTCGGTAAATATAATCAGTTTCTCGCGCAGGCCTTCTGAGTACATATTTCCATCGTCTTGGAGCAGTATAGAGAGTTCCTCCCACTTCCGATCCTCACCACTTTGACGCACATCATTTGCCATGCGCTCCAATTTTTTTAATGTCGCGATTTCCGCCTCCAGCTCCGCTATCGTTTGGGCGGCAGAAGCTTGATCTACAACCCTTTCTTCTGTATCTTCCAGTTCTGCGGACGGCATATCGTCGTCATCATAATCAGTATACTCCGGCAGGTAATACTCAGCTGTGCGTTTGCCGAGCCGCTCCTCGGCAAGTCGGTTTTCCAGACGTTCACGGCGGCGTCTTAGTGATTGGTAGATGGCTTCCGGCGAAGAAGCAAGGCGGCGCTGCAATATTGTCAATGCAAAACCTACCGTTGTTCTGCGGTCGCTGTTCAAGTTGTCGGCTCGGTTAAATTCGTCCTGAACATAATCTGTAACAGCTGAATAGAGCTTTGCTTCCAACGGTGACAAGTCATAATTGACCGTGTATGCCCTGCGTTCAGGAAATAATGGCGTACCATCAAATTTCAACAAATCCTCTTTGATAAGCCGCCGCATAACATCCGAAACGTTCACGGCTTGATTGCCGCTTCGCGCCACACCTTCAAAGCGGTCCTGGTCGATTAGGGACATAAAGAGTTGGAAGTCTTCCTCTTTCCCGTTATGGGGTGTCGCGGTTAATAATAAGAAATGTCGTGTTATGGACGATAACAGACGCCCAAGCTGGAATCGCTTAGTATACTTGATCTCTCCGCCCCAAACAGTAGCAGACATTTTATGCGCTTCGTCACAGACAATTAAGTCCCAGTCCGTAACGCGCAGTTTTTCCTGTATTTCCTCATTGCGCGATAGCTTATCCAAACGAACGATACAAAGATTTGCCTCTGTAAATACATTTCCTGTGACCGCTGATTCAATTCGGTCATTGGTGAGGATTTCGAATCGCAGATTGAACTTGCGGAATAATTCGTCCTGCCATTGTTCCGCCAAGTTACCCGGTGAAACGATCATACAGCGTTTCAAGTCGCCGCGAACAAGCAATTCTTTGAGGAACAGCCCTGTCATAATCGTTTTCCCGGCTCCGGGGTCGTCTGCCAGAATATAGCGAAGGGGCAAACGGGACAACATTTCCTGATAGACCGCAGAAATCTGATGCGGCAGCGGGTCAATAGCGGACGTATGTACGGCAAGATAGGGATCGAAAATATGGGCAAGGTTTATTCGATAGGCTTCTGAAGTAAGGCGCAGACGTTTCCCATCTGCATCAAAACTCCACGGAAGATTTCCATCCGTGACATTCAATCGTTCTTCATCGTCTCGGTAGAGTATCTGTTCCGCAACATTGCCTCCAGTGTTTTTATAAGTGACTGTAATGGCATTTGTGCCATGCCATTTCACGGCCACAACGCTGACAGTCGCATTTCCGGCAAGGCCGTTGACGCTTGTTCCAACGGTTATGTCTTCAAGTTGAGTCATCCTTCTATCCCTCCTGATTACCTATTTCTAGTACTCCGTCAAGTCCAAATCACTTAAATGGATTGCACGTATTTCGACATGATGCAAGGAAGGTTCTCGTTATTATAACATGTCCGTGCACAAAAACAATAGTAACTTAGGTTGCAACAACATCAACAAAAAACAAGAAAATCCACATTCTGAATACTGAATACTGAATACTGAATACTTGCGGGCGTAGCCCGCATTAGGTATATATGAAAAGGCGCTGCGACATGCTATAATAGAGTTGAAGACAATCTTCGCCATGAAGTGACAATAACAACAAGTTAGGGAAGGTCAACGGCGTGCTTTTCAGTTCGGTCATTTTTTTATTTGCTTTTTTGCCATTGTGTCTGATCACATATTACTTAACACCTCGCCCCTTGAAGAATGGCGTTCTTTTGCTGTTCAGCCTGTTTTTCTACGCCTGGGGTGAACCCAGATACGTGTTTCTCATGATTTTCTCTATCCTGGTCAACTATTTTCTGGGCGTCATTCTGGGTCGGCATCGCAATAAGGGGCTTCTGAGCGTTGCGGTTGCTTTTAATCTGCTTGTGCTGATTTTCTTTAAGTATTTCGGCTTTCTGGTGGCTACATTTGCGGGTATCACCCATTTGGCTCTCGATCTGCCTGATGTTGTGTCCGACATCGCGTTGCCCATCGGGATTTCATTCTATACCTTTCAGATTCTTTCCTACATTGTTGATGTCTACCGAGGCAAAGCCCCGGTTCAGAACAACATTCTCAGCCTGGGACTCTACATTTCCCTGTTCCCTCCGTTGATCGCCGGGCCGATTGTCCGCTATAATGATATCGCCCATCAGATTGTTTCACGAACAGCTGACCCGGACAAAATTGTGGCCGGGATCAAACGTTTCATTGTCGGTCTATCCAAAAAAATCCTGCTGGCCAATGTGTTTGCGCAGACAGCCGATCTTGTTTTTGACAGCTCTTATGCCACGCTGTCAACGCCCCTTGCCTGGTTGGGGATTGTTTGTTATACCCTACAAATCTATTTTGACTTTTCCGGGTATTCCGATATGGCTATCGGGCTCGCCCGAATGTTTGGCTTCGATATTCCGGAGAATTTCAACTACCCATATATCTCGCGTTCTGTCCAGGAATTTTGGCGCCGCTGGCATATCTCCCTTTCTTCTTGGTTCCGTGATTATGTGTATATTCCTTTGGGAGGGAACCGCAAAGGGAACGCGCGGGTTTTGGTGAATCTGACGTTGGTGTTTTTCTTGTGCGGTTTGTGGCACGGCGCAAGCTGGAGTTTTGTGGTGTGGGGCCTGTACCACGGAATGTTTTTGGTGGCGGAACGGCTTTTCCTCAAAGACGTTCTGGCGAAGACGCCTTTTTTTCTGCGCCATATCTATTTGGTTGTTGTGGTTATGGTCGGTTGGGTCTTCTTTCGCGTGGCGCAAATCGGCGACGCGGCAACGTTTCTGCACATTATGTTCACCCCTCACACAGGCAACGGGACATTGCCTCTGACCACTCTTGTGGTGACGCCCCATCTGGTCACGGTTTTGCTGGCAGGCATCTTGGCTTCGACACCTGTGCTGGGAACGATTAAGAAGCACGCCGGGGAGCGTCCTGTGCTGAAAACTCTGCTGGGGACGTTTCGGTTTGTGGCTCTTGTGATTTTGTTCGTGATGTGTTTGGCTTCGTTAGCCAGTGATTCTTATAACCCGTTTATTTATTTCAGATTCTAATGCCCCAGAGCAGGAGGTTTCACATGAATATGGAAAGAGATCTGATTATTCAAAACCAAACAAACGCCCGAATCCCCAAGATGCCGCTCACACGCCGCGATCTGGTCAACAGGGGCCTTATCGTTCTGTTTATCCTGGTTCTGCTGACACCGTTAACGGTGATGGAACTTCAGGTTTTGCCGACGAAAAACTATGAGAACAGGATGTTGGCCGAGAAACCGACCGTGTTTGATCCTTTGGATGGGTGGACGTTTTTCTATGGATATGAGACCTATCTGAACGATCATTTCGCTTTCAAGAATTCCCTTGTGGCTTTGAACAGCGCGTACAAAGGCCTTCTGCATACTTCGGCGTCGGATCAGGTGGTTCTGGGGAAGTCCGGGTGGCTTTTTTATACGAGTCTTGATTACCCGTCTTCGGATCCGATTGGGAGTTTCATGGGGTTGAACAGGTTCCAAGATGATCAGCTTGAGCTTCTGGCGGCGAAATTTTCCGCCTTTGATCAAAAACTCAAAGATGACGGGATTGCTTTCTATCTTGTCATTCCGCCCAACAAGCATACGGTTTATCCCGAAATGCTGCCCAAAAGCATCCGGAAGAACGCCGCCGAAACCCGGATGAATCAATTGATCGCTTATTTGCGGGAGCATACGGACGTAGCCGTTATTGATGTTTCCGCGCCTCTGCTTAGGGAACAAGCCCACCATCAGGTGTATTACAAGACGGATACCCATTGGAACAGCTACGGCGCCTATATCGCTTATACCGAGATCCTAAACACCCTGGGGCTTTCCCCAAACACGCCGGCGGACTATGTGATTTCGCCAAGAGAAGTTCAGGGGATGGATATGGCACGGATGGCGGGAGCTGTGGGGACTAAAGATTTGGAATACGATTTCGTGCTGAAAAACCCGGGTCCTGCGCCTACCCTGATCGATGGGGTTTTTGATTCGGACAAACTGGCGGTGTACTCCAACCATGATCCGTCAGCCCCTTCGTTGATGATTTATCATGATTCATATAATGTGGCTCTGATGCCTTTTTTGACACCGCATTTCAGCCGAACCATCAGCAAGTGGTCGCTGTTTCCAAGTGTCCGCGAAGTTGTTGAGCTTGCTCCGGATTATGTGGTTTTTGAGGTGTTAGAGAGGAATTTGGAGCATTTGTTTGCCGAGGATTGTTTGAGGCCTTTCTAGGACACCCTCTTTCTGATATACTTACAATCAGGTGTTCGCAACAGCCGCTATTGGCCACACCGAAATCACCTCATCGATTGCAAATATTGATTCATGAAGGAGGTTTCCCGATGATGAAAACCTGTGCGACAAGCACCCACGGAAGCAAATGGTTTCTGCTTTTTCTTCTCGTTATCATTCTCTTCATGGCTCTTCTGACCGGATGCACGTTGTTCGACCCGAAACCCGCTGACAACCAGGATCCGGATGAGGATACACCGGATGACCCTGTCGCGAAAGTCAGCTACGAATGGGTGGTAGAGCCTACGTTCGATTATCTTGAGGTCATTAATTTCTACGGGAGACTCTGTGCGAGATTAGAAGAACCGGGACCTTGGGGATCATTCTATTGCTTTCTTGATACACAGACAGGAGAATTGCTGAACGACGGATTACCACCCATGGGCGGCGGAGGCAACGAAATTGCCTATGATAAAAACAAGGCCATCTGGTCAAGGCTGGAGGAATATGGTTACCTGTCTTCATTTGCCGGCTTGGCGGAACTTCTGGAAGCCTGCGGACCTAATTTCATCAACACAGGAGGTCACTTCATTGTAAGAGAAATCAGCCTGCCCGCTTCCTTTCTTGTGGGTGATACCGCCCATCTGTTAGAGCCCGAGCACTCACACATTTATGAGAGCCTTGGCAAATTCGCCCTTGCCGACAAAAACGGTCTGATCACAGAGTTCCTCTTCGACAATTATGACACCTATCTGTGGTCCTCCAGAACACCCCCGATTGCGGTCAAACTAGGAAACAAGTGGGGATTCATCGACAAAACAGGCAACACGGTCATTCCTTTCGAGTTTGATGATGTTGCCGGCATCGACGACGACAAGTCTTTTGTTCGTAAAGACGGAAAATGGGGCATCCTCAAGCGGATCCCTTGACAACCCTCACCCCAATATGTCATACTTGGTCTGGTAAACAAAGGCGTTTATTAACAGCTGGCGTTATGTCTGGCTGTTGATGAATGCTTTTTTGACCTATCCGACAATACATGATCAAAAGGAGTGTTTCTCTTGTCCTACACCAAAAGAGTCCTGGAACAGACCTTGGCTAACAACCCCAACGAACCGGAATTCCACCAGGCCTTGACAGAGATCCTGACCACATTGCAGCCTTTTGTTGACGCCAATCCGGAATACGAACAAGCCGGCGTCCTTGAACGCTTGGTCGAGCCCGAACGGGTCATACTTTTCCGGATCCCCTGGGTTGACGATGCCGGTAAGGTTCAAGTCAACAAAGGATACCGGGTCCAATTCAACAGTGCCATCGGCCCTTATAAGGGCGGACTGCGGTTCCATCCCAGCGTCAGCCTCAGCATTGTCAAATTCCTTGGCTTCGAACAGATTTTTAAAAACTCTTTAACCGGGCTTCCCATCGGCGGCGGCAAAGGCGGATCGAACTTCGATCCCAAAGGCAAATCCGATCGGGAAATCATGGCTTTCTGCCAGAGCTTAATGACCGAACTGAGCCGCCACATCGGCGCGGACACCGACGTTCCCGCCGGGGACATCGGCGTAGGTGCCAGAGAAGTGGGTTATATGTACGGTCAATACAAGCGAATACGTAATATTTTTGAAGGCGTGCTCACCGGCAAAGGGCTGACATACGGCGGCTCCTTGGCACGCAAAGAGGCCACCGGATACGGCCTCGTCTATCTCATGGCGGAGATGCTTCGCCGGCACGGGAAATCTTTCGAAGACCAAACCGTCGCGATATCCGGCTCCGGCAACGTAGCCATCTACGCCACACAAAAAGTCCAACAATTGGGCGGCAAAGTGATCGCTCTGTCTGACTCCAACGGTTATATTTACGACGCAGCCGGCGTTGACTTGGACGCTGTTCGGGAAATCAAAGAAGTCAATCGCGGCCGCATCTCGGAATATTTGAATTATCGGCCTAACGCGGTCTATACGGAAACACGTTCCCAAGAGGCGCAGACCACAGGCAGCATTTGGACTGTCCCCTGCAAAATCGCCCTCCCCTGTGCCACCCAGAACGAATTGCATGAAACCGACGCCAAGACCCTCGTCAACAACGGATGTTTCGCTGTAGGGGAGGGTGCGAACATGCCCTGTACCCTGGAAGCGACCGAAGTGTTTTTGCGGAACAAAATCCTCTTCGCCCCGGGTAAAGCCGCCAACGCGGGAGGTGTCGCCACCTCAGCCCTGGAAATGAGTCAGAACTCCGCACGGATAGCTTGGTCCTTCGAAGAAGTTGACCAAAAACTCCAAGACATCATGGTCAACATCTATAGCAGCATCGCGACCGCCGCTATTGAAGCAGGCTGCGAAGACAACTTTGTGGTGGGCGCGAACATTGCGGGCTTCAAAAAGGTTGCCACGGCCATGATGCAACAAGGTGTCATTTGAGGCATACAAACGCAACGAACACGTACAATAGGAATTAGTTGCTAATGCGGTCTTCGACCGCAAGTATTCAGGATTCAGGATTCAGTATTCAGAATGTGGATTTTCTTGTTTTTTATTGATGTTGTTGCAACCTAAGCGACTAAACAATCGTCTCCGGTCCAAAACAAAAAGGAGGTGTTCTTCATGTTTCGTCATGCTTTGCCTTATCGCCCTCTCTACTTTCTCTCTGCGTTGGGCGCGGGAGGTTTAATGGTTTCTGTGTTCATGTATTTCATGTTTTTGGTGCCCCACCCCGATACGCCCATGCCGACATTCAGCCATCTGGCGGACGTTTTTTCTCATGGGAGTATCCTGTCAGGAGTCCTGGTCTCGATCGCCATAGTCGCGATTGTGCTCTTAGCGGTACTCCATTTCATCCTGTTGGCTGTCAACTTGAGGGCCCACTTCAAGTTTCGTCGCACAGACGACTTCCAGAAGCTGCTCTCTTCCAACGGTGAGGTCACCCTTATGGCCATCCCTTTGACCCTGGCTATGACCATCAATGTGCTCTTTGTCGGCGGCGCGATTGGTGTTCCGGGGCTCTGGAATCACGTTGAGACTCTTTTCCCCTTCTCCCTGGCCGGTTTCGCCGCCGTGGGCATCTATGCGCTGGCTGTTTTCGGGCGTTATTTGACGCGCATCATGAGCAGCACAGAATTCAATTCTGAGGACACCAACCACTTTTCTCAGATACTGCCGAGTTTCACCTTCTCCATGGTCGCGGTTGGGTTCGCCGCGCCGGCGGCCATGAGCCACAATATCACGATTTCGGCCTTAGGCATGATTGGGGCTTTTCTCTTTGCGTCCGCCTCGGTTATATGGGCCATGATCAATCTGCCCGTGAGTATGGGAACCATCCTGCGCAAGGGCATGGCCACAGAGGCCGGACCGACGCTTTGGATCGGCATCCCTATTCTCACCCTCTTAGGAATCACTTTCGTGCGCGTCGGCTCAGGCCTTGGTCACAATTTCCTCGGCGGCGTTAACCTGTCACCGCCGCTGACTCTGGTCGTCTTGGGCTTGTTCATTGCCGCACAAGTCCTCATGGGCCTTCTCGGCTGGTCCATCATGCACCGCCAACGCTATTTCTCCGATTATGTCTTCGGCGAAAAGAAATCCATTGCCACTTATGGGCTCGCCTGCCCCGGCGTCGCATTCTTCGTTCTCAGCATGTTCTTTATCGACTGGGGATTGGTTCGTACAGGAGTTTTGGTTAAATACACCGCCCCTCATATAACATTGATCATACTGGCGGGGATCGTTCAGGTCATCACTATTGCTCTCATTCTCAAACTCAACAATAGGCTGTACCGAGGTTCTGCTGAAAAACAGGCGTAGAAGTAAAAAAATCGCGGAAGCGTAGATCATATCATCTGTGGCCATAACCGCTCTATGGTAGCGGTTATGGCCTTGGGGGTAGTATAAATATGCCGACTTGGGCAAAAATACTATCATGGCTAAGGTGTACCGTATCTATTATTGTGTGGAACATCCACACTTAGATAATCAAATCAAGTATTTCCGCACACGCAAGGCGGCGCAGGATTACTGCGATAAATACATGCCGGACTCGATGCCGATCGAGGCCGTTTTTGATGTGGAAAAGCACAAGTCTAGCATCAAGATGATAGAGCTGGTCCTGACACATGAGGAGGAATCCTCCAAAGAATCCGAATGGCTGGATCGGCACGATACGTTGTAACGCGGTATGGACGCGGCATGGATCCGGCATGGATCCGGTATGGATCCGGCATGGATCCGGATCCGGATCACCATATTTTACCTAATATATATATTTGCGTTCCTTGTTGCTTTTTGCTATACTGTTTTAGTGACTCGTTGTGGGCTAATGGTTTTTGATGGTTGGGCTCCGTATTGAGTCGGCAAATGGGTAGGTGGCCGAGTGGTTAAAGGCGGCAGACTGTAAATCTGTTCCGAGAGGTACGGTGGTTCGAATCCATCCCTACCCACCATTTCATTTCATGCAAGACGTTTCAATTATCGCGGGGTGGAGCAGCGGTAGCTCGTCGGGCTCATAACCCGAAGGTCGTCGGTTCAAATCCGGCCCCCGCAACCAAGAAAGTCAAGAGCCGTCCGGGTTTGCCGGATCGGCTCTTTTTGATTGCCGCACGAACATCACTGACGATCACTCGTCAATAGATTTTTTCAGAATAATAAAAAATTTTATTGAATTATGCATTATCCAGATGTCTGAATAATCAAGCCCGAGCTAAAAATTTTTGAGAATTTTAGTTCGGGCTCAAATATTGCTCTCACCCAACCTATTCCCTATGTCGCTTGTTGCTTACATACATCCTTCCGTGAACAATGAATTGCACAAGCCATCCGGGAAAAACAGAGCTTTAGCGGTTTGTTTCATCACAGTTGGCGCTTCCCTGTTATGATTGTTTGTCTTTTGATCCGTCTGTCAATGCATTTTTAAAAAAACTGAATTACGACAGGAATCGGATATGTGTTATACTGGCTAGGAGAAGATAATAAATGAAGGACTGATTATTATGATGTTCAATTTGAACAGACGGTTACAGGGTGGTGTATGTTGAGAATTTATATGGATGTTTGTTGCTTAAACCGTCCCTTTGATGACTAGTCCGCAAGGCGGGAATAACAGCATTGCAAAAGGAATTAGGAACAGTCGGAGCGACATATTTTCTTCGGCAATTCAGCACTGGAAAGGGTGATTATACTGCTGAGCGCGATACCTTGTTGCAGGGGCTTACTTTGGACGAAATTATTAAAAACGTTCGAGAAATTGATGAGCAGGTATGACATGTTGACCTATTATTTGACCCTATAAATTACCCTTTACACGATCAGAAATAATAGACACAACGGCTCTTTTGAGTTGACGCACAATCTACTATAGACCCTAAATCCCGCCCCAATTTAAGCACATACTAAAATCCAGCATAATGCCCCTTGAAAGCCCGGTATTCCTCCGCGCTCAAGGGGTTTTTTCGACGAAAACAACAGATATGTTGCAACCAT
>WRJI01000086.1 GCA_009778595.1 Peptococcaceae bacterium
ACGTCCTGCTTCCGGTCTTTTTCGGCTTGCATCCATATCTCTTCCGAGCCGATGGCGTTCTCGAAGCGCAGGGCGTTGAAATTGTCCGCGCCCCCGCCGGGGGTGGAGCGGCTCATAAAACCGGACTGGGTATTGGATGAGGGCAAATTCCACGGCTGCGCCTGTCGGGCGTTGTAAACGCAGCCGGTAATCAGGGGGCGCTGCGGGTCGCCATGCTCGTAGTCGACGACCACCTCCTGCCCGATCCTCGGGACGGAAATCATGCCGACGTCCGTACCCGCCCAAGGGGAAGCCACACGTATCCAGCAGGATGTCGCCAAGCTGAGAACTGGTCACGGACCAGTTCCTCAGCTGTCCGTCCTGCTTACCGTAGCGGTCCCAGTGAAAGTGCACCTTGACGCGCCCATACTCGTCGTCGTTGATTTCCATGCCGGATGGCCCAACTACCACGGCTGTATCCGGGCCGTGCGTGCGCGGCATTACGTATTTGTTCGCAGGGGTGCGGTACTGGCGGTTGGCAGGGATTGCCTGAATTCTGGCAAGGAATTCGGCTTCTTCCAACCCTGTGTCGCTTCTCCCGTCGTTGTTCCAGGCGCTGAATTCAGCCCTGGTGATGAGGAAATCGCGGTTATGGCTCTGCACAGGATGCTTTTCGAGCGTGAAGCAACAACCGGGAACAACGCCGCGCACCCTGCCTTCCAGTCCGATGACGTCCTGGCCGACTTGCAGCCCGTGTAGCCGCGCCGCTGCGTATTCCTGCCCGTTTTGCTGCTCTGACGCGGTAAACGCTCCAGGATAGGCGAATACTTCATACTGATCGAACAGGTGGCCGCATGGCTCATTGCACTCCGCTTTGAGGCTCATGGACGGGCTTTTGAAGTCGTAGCTGGCATGTGTGAACTTGCCTGGCTCGGCTGCGCAGCTAGCATACCATGCGTGGAAATGGGTCTTACAACTGAGAACCAATCGCAGATCGGTTCCTCAGTTGCCGACGCGCGAGATGTCCGGCGGGTAGTACGGGATAGTCTTGTAACCGGCAAAAGGCTCGTGTGTGGTGAAGTGATCGCCAAGAATCAGCTTTTCTCCGCCTTCGCTGTGCTCAAACCAGAAATAGATACCTTCGTGCCCGAGTAGCCGCAGAAGGAAAGCAAGGTCGGTTTCGCCATACTGGACGACGTATTCCCATGTCTTGTAACTGTTTTTCAGCCGCCAGTCGCAGTTGATAGCGTTCTGCTGCAACACCTCGTTGGCAATATCCTGTACGGTCTTGTTTTGAAATATTTTGAAATCTGCGCGGCGTGAGGCGTACCACAATTTCGGCGCGACCCGTAACTCGTAGAGCCAGTGCTCAATGTCCACTCTGCCCTTGGCCGTCGCCTCGACAATGAGGCCAGAGAAATAACGGACGGGAGCAAAACTGTTCTCACAGGCAACCGAACATGCCTCGCCAATCAGGGCTTGCACGTCGATGTCGGGTTTTTTCGATTTGAGTTCAACCCGGAATTCATACAGACTGGAAATCTCTTCTACGCCTTGCAGCCTGGTGGCCCACCAGTCGTCTCCAAGGGGAGTATGTGCGACGAGTGCTCGGTTCATATGCTGTTCCCGGAGTGGTTCATGTTCCCGAAAAAGTGGATGTGTGACATTATTACAATGTAATCCTGTTTGTCATGAATTGGTAGAAAGCAGGGTGTGTTGTTGTTGAACATATGTCATTATATAACTGCTCCAGCAAGGTATAATATACTTTTATAATTTCTTCGGTACGCTATTTATAACAAAGGTATTTTATTGTAATGCTTATCACTATGCCATCTCTCATAACCCACGACCTTGTTGGCGAACTAGGGCGGATCAGTGCCTCGATCCGTTCTGAACCGCTCGATGCCTCGCACCGTTTGGCGCTTGCCCGCTTGCGCCTGGTGCAGGGGGAATACCTGAAGGCGTTGCAGCAGTTTCAGCTTGCATGCCAGTTCGATGCCGAACTGATGCCGGAGGCACAACTGGCCAGGATGCTCGTGCGCGCTGAGCAGGAGCGGGAAGCTGTGTTCGACGGGAAGATTCTCCCCGATCTGTTCAAGGCGGCTCCTGTCTGGCTCGACAAAATGATTTCCGCTTTGCGGGAACCGGCAGGCAAGGCCGCCGAAATGAGGCGCGAAGCCTTGGCCGAGGCGCAACCTAGCGCCGGAACGTGCTGCGCTTTTTCAGCGCGAACGGCACTGCCTATATGGTCATGCCCTATTACCGCGGCAAGACTCTACATTATCCATCAACGTGAAGAAAGTTTTGTTTGTAAATCCTTAATCGTGTCCAAAGAAAGCTCTGTCCATCTGGCTATTTTTTCGATAGGTTCATCATCCAGAAGCATTTTTTTGGCAAGTTCAAGTTGTTTTGTTTCCAATGCCTTTCTTTTGATCCCATCAAGCCAACCATTCTTCTCAGCCTCTTCCAAAAAAATCTCCATGGCGGTTGTGCCCATATTGATGACCTCCTCAAAAATAACTGTATTCGCTTCGATAATTCTATTCAAGTAAACATTCTTTTCGTTAAGAGGGCTCCGATCTCGATACGCGGAAAGGGTGTTGAGGATATCCCTGGTGCTGAGGTGGCTGCTGAGATTTCTGAGGAACAAGTTGTCTTCCTGAGAAAGTCTCTTTCTTATTATGTGCTTCGTTCAAATACTTGTCTGTCAGCACTTTGCGCTGTTGTACCCGAATAAAGTAGAAGGCTTTGTTTCCATTGACTCAGGGCCATCAGGATGGTAGATCTTGTAGGTTTTACAATGAGGAATTTGGTTTTGATATTGAAGATGTTCTTGAAACTATTAGCCGGCCGCTTCTTCCAATTCATCAACCAATTGATCACCAACCGACATGGCGGTTGTCACTACCGGCTGTTCAGCCGGTAGTTCAACCGGCTGTTCGGCTGGTAATTCAACCGGCTGTTCGGCCGGAAGCTCAACCGGCAATTCAGCCGACAGTTCCACCGGTATTCCCGCCTGTATCTCCGCCGATATCACGGCCTGTTCATCAATATAAATCCGCTGCATGCGCGGTCCCGCTGACGCGCGCCGCATCGGAACGATAACTTCCTGGCCCACATCACACGGCATTTGCCCAACATCCAACATCGTCAGTTCCATCCCCACCTTGCCTGCCACACGCACCCTATGCCCGCCCAGAAAAATGTTGTCTGATCCGGCATACCAAGGCAGATTGCACAAAAGAATAATGTTTTTGACAACAATTTTGATCAGATCCAGCAATCCTTTGGGCACAAGTCTCGGTTCCAGCGAAAACCCGTCGGCATAACCGAGACCGATCATAGCAAGCTGCGTATTGGCTCGGGTTTTGTACAAACCGTCATATCCGATGTGTTTGCCTGCCGGTACGACCTTAACCTGCAGAATCCGGGCCTTGGCCGTCCAAGGATCCACAAGCTTCAATTTCCCACCCAAATGAGGGGCCGGCGACTGTCCGATGAGCAACGTGCCGATGCGTACCATATCCAACTGAAACTCGGGGAAAGCTAACAAAGCCGGACTGTTGCAAACGTGGCGCAACCCCGGATGAATACCGTTTTCTTCCAGGAAAGCCACAGCCTCAGAGAACTGTCGGAACTGTTGACGCGTGTATTTCTCACCCTTTTTGTTTTCCGCTTGGGCAAAATGCGTATAGATACCGGTTACTTTTAGAGAACGCAACCCACGCAGAAGTGGGAGCACCGCCTTGAGATCTTCCGGAAACAGGCCGGTCCGCCCCAACCCTGTTTCAATTTCCAAATGGATATCGAGGGGACTCCGGCGGCAGAATTCTGTGCAATACTCATTCAGATCACGCAACATACCAACTTCGGAGATCGATAACGTCAGGTCTTCTTCGATAGCTTCTTGCCATTCCTCCTGTTGGGATGGTCCCAGAACGAGAATTAACCCCCGGATACCGGCTCTGCGCAACGCGGCCCCCTGTGCCACGGTGGTGACACCGAACGCATCACACCCGGCCCGGGCTAACGTCTTCGACAAAGCTTCAGCCCCCAACCCATAACCGTTGGCCTTGACCACCGCCATACAACGAACCTCAGGCTTTTTATAAGCTGCCACTTGGGCAAAATTGGCCCGTACAGCCGCCAAATCTATTTCTATCCACGCATGGGAACGTATCAACGATGAACTCACGGTCTTTCCCTCTTTCCCATTTTCCCATTTTCCCATTTTCCCTCTTTCCCTCTATCCTTCGCGAAGACAACACCTGTCCAAAAGAGCACAAACGATCTGAGAATGTCCTGATCCCAAATATGTCGGTTATTACAATATAAAATACATTCCTCACAATGTCAATGGATTTATTAATCACTTTTGTACATTCATGGAATAAACCTAAATAATCCAACTTTATGATAGTCCTACCTTACGAAGAAGAATCCTTCATATTGCTCGACTGCCACATTATCATCATCATCAACAACAAAATTGATACTTTCTAAAACAAGCAAATCGTCTCCAATCGGAAATTCCAGCTTAACATAACCGGGGAAAACAATGCCAAACTGTAGATAAAGATTTTTTACAGCCCCTTGCAAATCAAAAGAGATGATCATATCGCCCACAAAGATAACAGATCCCTCGGACGGAGCCCAATAGCTCCCCTTGTTATTTTGCGAACCTGAAACAGCATGAATCGTGCTGTAGGACTCAATATCCATTCCCTGGGCAAAGCAATCATAGCGATAATACCCGTACTGATTTTTCCGAATAGTATCCTCCCTGGTAACCCTGGACCGGGAAAACCCAAAAGCCGCCTCAAAATCCGCCGTATTGACATAACCGTATTGGTCGCTTTGAATACTGTCAAGGAGGGCAGGCTTCTTATCGGCGCGAGACAAGAATAAATAAATATCAACGATTTTTTCCTGATCCGCAAAAGAAACAAGTTTGTTAGGCACAATTTTACCGTCATCTATCATCTCATACTTTTCCAGTAATGCCTTCAGCCTGGCGGTCTGATTCCAAACAGGAACATCAATGATATTCAGGGGTGTTACTGACAGCAGCAAGGCTGCCCCTGCCAAGGCGAGAAACATGTGTTTAAGATAGCGTCCCTTCCTGATCAGCGAAACCGCAACAAAAGCCACCACGAGAATGTTCAAAGCCAGAGACACATAGCGGGCAGAAGTCAGACCATGATTGGAAAGACGAATAATAACCGCCCAGAACTGCACCCCAAGAATGGGGATCATGGCGTAACCTCCAAACTTTATGAACAAATCAGCCAGTTTGTTCTCCTCCCGATATTGTTCCAAAGCCAGGACGAAGAAAACAAAGAGTAACGCGGCGAAAGAGACAAACCAATTGATCTGCCCGGAAGGAAAGCTCAGAGTCACAACAATTTTACCTAAATACACATACAAAATGGCCAAAAGAAGCAGGAACACCGGCAAAGACACATAAAGAACAAGAGTTTTGAAGAGTTTGGGGATCTTCAGTTCCGTCTCCTCCCTGGGGATAGCTGATAAAGACAGGTTGAGAAACAGCAAGCCCCAAATAAGTATGAAACTGACCAAGAACGCCTTATCACTGGAATATTGCGTCGGCAAGATCAACCAGTAGAACGCCCCAATACATATAAAGATCCCGGCTGTGATAATCCCGCAAACCAGCCCGTTGAAGACAATATTCTTGAAAATGTATGAGAAGAAATTCGAAAAACGCCTCGTCCCGGCAGACAGAAATGCCAGACCGCATAACAACGCAATCATAATCCCGAAATATCCGGCCCCAACATAAGCACTCTCGATATCATAAATCGCGAAATAGGAGAAAATACTCAGAAGAGCTAGGACAAGATCAACAACCCAGCTTTCCGTCTTCAGCCCGGAATAATCCTTGACGCTCTCATAAAGCACCTTGCCAAAAGCACAAAACACCACACCAAAAATGCTCACCAACATGAGCTTGACCAAGACTTCGTACATAAGGCTCTTGGACGCAGGATCCGCGACAACCATAACAATGCCTGCGACGGAAAGAGACACCGTGAAACAGAACGACACAAAGAAACGTTGAATAGCCAAAGCAACATTCCCCGCCAGATTGATAAAGAAGATCTTCATAAGTACCACTCCCATCTCTATCCTGATGTTTCTTTCTCCCCATAATCCTGATCAGTCCTGACACCTCAACGCCCGCGCACCTTCGCCAAAACCTTCTTAACCCCGCCAGAATACACCATCTCCGCCAAAAGCCACACCCGGTACATCACCGGTCGATAGACAACATCCCACTCCCCAATAAACTCAGTAAACACCCCGCCAAACCCCTTCTTAAATTTGTAAAGTCCATACAACGGATTCTCCTCATTCAAATCCCCCGATACCCCACGAAAATCATAAAGCGTACACCCCAGTCCCTTAGCCCAGCGGATCATCTCCCACTGAATCAGATAGTTCGGCATGACATTCCGGTCGGCATTCGAGGAAGCCCCATAGACATACCAGGCTTTCTCCCCGGCAGTCATAGCAAAAGCCCCCGCCACAACCCGACCCCCGTACTCCGCCAGAAAAAGCTCCGCAAACCCAGCCGGCTGCAGTGAATCATACATATCCTCAAAATAGTTCAACGACCGCACCATGAAATTATCCCGCTGCGTCGTTTCCTTAAGCACCTCATAAAATACAGGCAAATCTTCACGGGTTCCTCGCCGGATTGATACCCCTTTCCTTTGAGCCAACCGAATATTATAACGGGTCTTCTGATGCATCGCCTCCAACAACACATCCTCCTTCTGCCCGATATCCAAACGGAAAACAAAACGGGGTTGAATCCCCTCGAAATTCTTTCCTGTCTCCAGCAGCTTAAAACCGCTCTTCTCAAGCAATTTCGCAAAACCCACATCCTCAACAGACACATCCGGGTCAATCTTCAAAAGAATCGCCCCCCGTTCCTTGGCTTTGCCCCGGACAGCAGCCCAAACAACGTCCAAAAGCTCCTGATCATGAATATCCGCCACAGGGCCCCGAGGCGCGTAAAAAATCGGCCCCCCGACTAACGGCAACTGCCGCTCCAATACGGTCATCGCAGCCACACTCGAAGGGTCTTCGCTTCGATGTTGGGCCCCTTCTCCGGATTCTTTCGTAACCAGCAAACGCCACGGTTTCCAGCCGGTGCGCCCCTTGATATCGCCCCACTGCCAAAGCTGCATAACGTGACCCTTCGGGTGCCCGCTAATAAACGCGTTAAACCTCATTTTATCCTTAGACTCATCATAAAGCCATGAGCTGGAATACTTCACACCCAGACCTCCCTAATAACGCCGGCTTCACATTCTTTCAGGCGCCTGAACCCCCAAAACCTCCAACACATTTGCCAAAGCCTGCCGGGTCGCTCTCAGCAATCCCAGCCGGGCCTCGCGCAACTCCTTATCATCCACCAACACACGAAACTCGTGATAAAACGTATGGAACAACGAGGCCAAATCATGGGCGTAATGGGCCAAGCGATGAGGTTGCATCAACTGCGCCGCCACACTCACATCCTGGGGCAGCTCCGCCAGCTTCCGCAAAAGCGCTAACTCTTCCGGCTGAACGAGGAGCCTGTACCGGACCTCATCCTCAACCCCAGCCTCGATCGGCTTGACATAATCCGGCTCTTGTTCTTGCTCTTGCCCCTCTTGCTCTTGCCCCATCCGCCCCTCACCAAATCGTTCAACGGCCTCCCGCAAAATACTGCACAAACGGGCATGGGCATACTGCACATAGAAAACAGGATTCTTAGACAGCTCCAGTTTCGCCAGTTCCAGGTCAAAATCCACAACCGAATCAGGATCCCGCATAACGAAGAAAAACCTGGATGCATCAACCCCAACCTCATCAAGCAAATCTTTCAAACGAATATATTTTCCCTCACGCTTTGATTGCTTAATCCGCTTCCGTCCATCCGTAACACGCTCATCCGTAACACTCTCATCCACAGCATTCACATCCACAGCATTCTCATCCACGGCATTCACATCCGCAAACTCATTATCCTCACCCATCAAGAAAACCAGCTGCATCAAGATCACCTCAAGCTTATCGGCATCATACCCCAAAGCCTGCATAGCCCCCTTCATCCGGGCGACATGACCATGATGATCCGCCCCCCAGATGTCGATCAACCGCGTGTACCCCCGAGCGAACTTATCAGCATGATAAGCAATATCAGCCGCAAAATAAGTTGGAATACCGTTGGCCCGTACCACAACCTCATCTTTCTCATCGCCCCAAAGCGTTGATTCAAGCCATAAAGCCCCTTCCTTCTCATAGACAAACCCTTGCGTCGCCAGCTTATCCAAAACCTCCCGGATTTTACCCGACTCATGCAAGGACTTCTCACTGAACCACCGGTCAAAAAACACGCCAAACCTCTCCAAAACCCGGCGCATCTCCTCAACATTAATCTCAATCACCCGATCCGTCAGCGCCTCACGACGCTCCCGCATATCCCACGATAAAAACCGATCCCCGACTTCCTCGATCATCAAAGCGGCCTTATCGATAATATCCTGTCCTTGGTACCCCCCCTCGGGAAAAGGCACATCTACCCCCAAGCCCTGAAAATACCTGGCTTCCAGAGAGTCTGCCAGCATCTCAATTTGGTTTCCTGCATCATTGATATAGAACTCCCGATCCACATGATAACCCGCCCACCCGAGCAACGCGGCCAAACTATCCCCCAACGCCGCCCCCCGGGCATTGCCCATATGAGGCGCCCCGGTGGGATTGGCACTGACAAACTCCACCAACACTTTTTCGCCCCGGCCGATATTAACGGAACCATAACGCGTTCCCGCCCGCAATACCTCAGGAATCACCTCAAACAACCAATCTTTATTCAAATGAATATTAAC
Organism: Peptococcaceae bacterium; assembly: GCA_009778595.1. Taxonomy (GTDB): domain Bacteria; phylum Bacillota; class Desulfitobacteriia; order Desulfitobacteriales; family Syntrophobotulaceae; genus WRJI01. The sequence continues at coordinate 8,886 of WRJI01000086.1, forward strand.
AAACCCCGGTCCGGCGATTTCCAAGCGATCCACCCAGGTTCCATCACGCTGAAATTCTTCAAGCAGAACACGGGCAACCTCCCGGGGAGACTTTTTTACCTCTTTGGCCAGTATCATAGCCACATTTGCAGCCAGATCGCCATGTTCGGCTTCTCTGGGTTTTTCCAAAATAAATGGCGGCAGACAGCCAAAATCAAGCAGCCCTTTAGCCTTGGCGCGCTCTAGGGCTGCCACAATCTCTGCCTTAATCGTTTCCTGTAGAGCCAAATAAATGCTCACGTATACCTGTCTCTCCTTATTATCCCCATAACTGAATTATCCATATAACTGCATTATCCCCATAGTTGCGCCTCACTTACGAATTAAACGCGTTGCCCTTCTCCAATCGAACAATCTCCTTCTCGCCCTGCTCAGCCATATCCCGGAACGTCGCTACCGTCTCAGCCATCTTAGGCAAGGCCTGCTGCTTAAATGTGGAAATCGCCTCCAAGGCTGAGAGCGCATCATTGAACGCCGTCTTAAGCACCTCCGGCGAAATATTCGTTTCCGTCGCTTGTCGTTGAACCGCCGCGCCCTGCTCCTTCAGCATCTGGGACGTAGCGCCAATAATCGTGTTGGTCGCCTCATTAAGAGCCTCAATCTTCTTCAACACAATCTTTTGATTATATAAAGCACTTGCCACCATAACCGCTGTACGCAACGCCGTAACCGTAACATTTTTTGCCCGGTCCACCCCTCGAATAAGCTCCTTATTATTGCGCCGGATCACTTCCATCGCCACAATACCCTGTTGGTTAATCACAATCATCTGCTGCATATCCATAACCCGTTGACGCAACGGGAACAACACCTCTTCCGTCACAAACCGGATTTTCTCCTGATCCCCGTCAACCTTGGACTTCTCTTCAGAAATCGCCTTCTCAACCACCTCATCCATCATCGTCCCCAACTCAATCTCTTTTCGGAGCTTTTTGGTCAGCTCCCGCATATTATCTTCCTCAATCTCCAGCGTGGTATTATCATTCTTCAACGTGTCCCTCCCCTTGTCAAGGGACACAATAATATCCTTAATCACAATATCAGCTTTCTCATATTTTGCGAAATAATTGCGAATGGGATTAAAAACCTTGCCCAGAGCCCCTGACTTTGTAAAATCAAGAAAACTCGGATCCAGATTCTTAATTTCCCGGTGCAAATCCCCAAGACTCTTGGAAACCACGCTGCCCTCGTCACCCGATTTCGACAGTTTGCCCACAGTCGTCTGTAACAATGTATTTCTGCGAGCCGAAGACTGCATGTTATCCATGCCAAAACTGTCAATAGACTTCAAGATATTTCTCTTCTGCTCCATAGCCTCCAGATCCAGCGTCATAACTTCCCGGACATTTTGTTCAGCCTGTTCCATCAGCTGCGCAACCTCTTCAGAAACCGGCGCGCTCTCCTCAATAACCTCCTTCTTCAAGACCTCAGCGTTTGCGACTTCCATTTGAAAAGCCATAATGTTACCCCTTTCATTCAATTACATTTGAGCGTTAAACAGACTCTCCATCTTATAGACAACATCTTCCATATCCGCGTTGATGCTCGCCGCTTCATTGATTGCCGACACATTCTGCAACACTGACACATTCGCCTCATAGCCAATGGTATAAATAGGGATTTTGAGGGCTTTAAGCATCGACTCCACATCTTTCAAAGTGTTCCCCGTGTTGGTCTCCCCGTCTGTCAGCACAAACAACATGAGCTTGGCATTCGGCGATTGCGCCTGTTCCTGGGCATCCATCAGCATTTTGCTCCCAACAATAATCGCATCAAACATCGCCGTGCCGCCCCCGGCCCGCATATCCTTGACCGCTCCCGAGAAATAAGCCCGCTGATTCAGGTCAAACTTGGCCACAGGCAACGCAATACTGGCCTTATCAGAAAAAGTCACCAACCCAACACTGGTTTCCGGCAAAATCAACTTACCGGCACTCTCCAGACTTTGTTTCAAGCGCAAAAGCCGGTCTCCGTCCATACTCCCAGAGACATCGGCCACAAACACAGCAATCAGTTCGCTGGACCCATGTTTCTCCTTCTTCCAAATCTGTTGAGCCCGGGTTATGGTCGCCCCGTCAAAAACCGGCAACTCGCTAACATAATCAGCCAGACCGTTAAACCCTTTATCGCCGGCCAACTTCTGCATCTCCGACGATTTGCAGAACTCAACAAACTTGCTAAGAATTTCCTTCTTCAGCTCCGTAAGATCCCCCACCTCATAGACCGGTTGGTCATGACGAACGCCAAAAGGCGTAAAAACATAAGACGTCATAAGATCCGGAGAATTAACAAAAGTCTGATACTCCATCACAAACCCATCCAATGACCCGCTCTTGGTGGCAGACTCCTTCATCTGCATTGTATTATAAGCCACATAAGGAATATTATCCTGGAACTTCTGTAACTTGCTTACAGCCTCATCGCTCAACGGGTTATCGCTGTCTAACGTATATAGGGTGGTCAGCAAAAAATTCAATCCGGTGGAACTGGCAAACGGATTGGTGTACCCCATAACAAGCTCGCCGCTCAAAACCGCTTCCACCACCGTTTTAGAATTGACGGACCCATAATTCCTGACAATCTCATCATTCTTATGCCTTGACAACACAATACCCGCCACATTGCCGGCAATGCTCTTATCCACCAAGACGACATCCTTGCCCAAATACGTCAGCATATCTCCCCAAAGCTCCGTCGACGGTGCGAAAACATCAGGTACATATTTTCCTGAAGAAATATAATCCACACCCAACCCGGAAGAAATGTTGCGTATCGCCACCGAAACAGGTTTCCCGTCCACCTGAACACCGCTCTTGTTAAACTTATCGGCAACATCAATCAACCAGCTCTCATAACTTGTACCCGCTTTCTCAGGCGAAGAAAAAATCTCGATAAAATCAGGCGTCACCTGAGTAACCTGGAGGGGATAAGCTCCAATATCCGGCAAAGAATTCGTGAGGGTCCCGGCTGACAGATCCACATTTTCCTTGCGCAAAGGCAGAGTTTGCACCTTAAGAGAGTTATAGAGTTTGTTCAAAGACTTCACCGCGTTCTCGGTGCCAACCT
>WRJI01000087.1 GCA_009778595.1 Peptococcaceae bacterium
TCCCGTCTCCCGTCTCCCGTCTCCCCTCTCCCGTCCCCCGTCTCCCCTCTCCCGTCTCCCGTCTCCCCTCTCCCGTCTCCCGTCTCCCGTCTCCCGTCTCCCCTCTCCCGTCTCCCCTCTCCCGTCTCCCCTCTCCCGTCCAATCTTACCTACGACCTCCAGCCTCCCACTAACCAACCTCCCGCTAGCGCAGCTTCTCCCGAATCATCTTCGGGAAATTGGTTCCCGCGAACCGGATAAACCGGGCCTTAACTTCAGAAGCCATAATCCGCACCGTTTCTCCGGGCAACAAAGACAAGACCCCCTGCCCGTCCACAGACACGCGGCCGCCATGGGGCGAAGCAACAGTCACATCGAGCACATCCTTATGAGAAACCACCATAGGACGTGTCGAAAGCGCATGAGCCGCCAGATACGTTATGAGAATAGCCTCCACATCAGGGCTGACGATCGACCCCCCCGCGGAAAGAGAGTACGCCGTCGACCCTGTCGGCGTAGCAATAATCAATCCGTCGCAAGGGGGACTCGCAATAGGCTCTCCTGACAATCTAAGTTCGAAAGACATCATCGCATCCGTTCCTTGCCGTGCAAAAACCACATCATTGAGAGCCGAGAAAACAGGGGACGTCTCCTGGTTAAGCTGGCAAGCCGTCAGCATCAACCTTTCCTCCACCATATAATCATTGTCCAAAATCCGCTGCAAAGCCGTAAAAATATCCCCCTGCTCGACCTCACAGAGAAATCCTAATTGCCCATAGTTCACACCAAGAACCGGAACCTTATGGCGGGCCGCCTCGCGAGCCGCTTCCAGCACTGTCCCATCGCCCCCAAGCGACAAAACGAACCCAATCTCCTGTTCGTCAAAAGGATAACCCGACTCGCTCCCCTGGCGCCCGGTATACCACACCACAGATTGCCAGCCACGAGCACTCAGCCACGCGCTGATCTGGGGCACAAGAACATCCGGGTTGATTTTCATTTTATTAACATAGAGTGCTGCGGTTTGAGCCATAAAACAGAGTCCTTTCCCAAAAAACATACGCTCATTAACGGAACATACCCACTACCGATTCTCAACTATTATTATAACACAATCCCTCCCCAATCTGCACAATCCGCAATCATTCGATCAATAAATTCACGATCCCGCTCACGATCCCGTTCGCGATCCCCCTTTGGCACCCCCTCTCCTCGCCGCAAACACGCCAAAAACTCCTTGTTCCCTTGAGCTCCGGCGATAGGAGAAACATCCAGCCCCTCAACAGCAAACCCGCCCTCCTCGGCCGCCCCCAGCACATCGGTCAAGACCTGCCGATGCACCGCCGGGTCGCGCACGACCCCTTTTTTCCCAACCTTCTCAGCACCCGCTTCAAACTGCGGTTTAATAAGTATCACCCCTAACCCGTCAATCCTCAAAATGCGGCGCATAGCCGGAAAAATCTTTTTCAAAGAAATGAACGCCACATCACAAACCACAACATCCACCAACTCCGGCAAACTCTCCTCCGTCAGATACCGGGCATTCAAACGCTCCATACACACCACCCGCTCATCCTGTCTCAGCTTCCAATGAAGCTGCCCGTATCCCACGTCAACAGCGTAGACCTTCCTGGCTCCATGTTGCAAAGCGCAATCCGTAAACCCCCCGGTCGAAGCCCCCAGATCCGCCACAACCTTGTCCGTTAACACCATCTGAAAACTCTCCAAAGCCCGTTCCAGCTTCAATCCGCCACGAGACACATAAGGCAGCGCCGCCTTAACACGCACCTGCAAATCGGCGGGAACCTTTTCCGCCACCCGATCCAACCTCTCCTCCCCCACAAAAACCAACCCGGCCATAATAAGCGCCTGAGCCTTCTGGCGGCTTTCCGCCAACCCACGCTCAACCAACAAAACATCCAAACGCACTTTATCCGTTAACCCCACCAAACATTCACCTTCCCAAATAACGCTGACCGCCGAAATTGCGATGCCAGACCATAAATATTATAGAAAAATTCAGCGATAAGATCAATGGCGCCCGTGTATATCCAGCACAGCTGAGAACACCAGTCTCAGCTGAAGGATCATCAGCTGCCGTCGGTTCTTCCTAGCATCATGTCAAAATACTTGCAATCCATTTTAGTCGCTTAGGTTGCAACAACATCAATAAAAAACAAGAAAATCCACATTCTGAATACTGAATACTGAATCCTGAATACTTGCGGTCGAAGACCGCATTAGTGACGGACAGGCCACGTCCAGACCACCCAAAAAAAAATCATACAATCCTCTAACCAGTCATATTGTACAATGTAGCCATATGCCTTGGAAGCCTGTCGCCGTCACAACCCGTGACAAACAGACAAATAAATACAAAAGCAGGGATAACAACCATGAGCACAAAAATCTTCAGAGACCCCATTCACGGATTCATTGAAGTTGATCCCCTGGAACTCAAAATCATCAACTCGCCGCCCTTCCAGAGGCTGCGAAATATCCGGCAACTTGGCACATCATACCTAGTTTACCATGGCGCAGAACACACCCGCTTCGGGCATTCCCTCGGGGTCATGTATCTTGTCTCCAAAGCCTTTGACAGTGTTGTCAACAACTACTATGATCTGAACGGACGAAAACTCTTTGACAAATCAACCCATCAGCTGTACAAACAACTCTTGCGCACCACAGCTCTGATTCATGATATAGGCCATCTCCCTTTTTCTCATGCCGGGGACAAGATCTTCGCCAAAAATCTCACCCACGAGTATTTCACCAAACGGATTCTCTTTGAGACAGAACTCGCCAACATCCTCCAAGAATCCGGGGATATGAGCCCCGACCTGATCTGGCTCATCTATGGGGGTAAAGAGGACACCACCAGCAAGAACAAAACCTACAAACATCCGGATTTTAAACTGCTAAGAAGCTTCATCAACAGCGATCTGGACTGTGATAAAATGGACTATTTGCTCAGAGACTCCCACCACTGTGGCGTCAACTACGGCAATTATGACGTCAACCGACTTCTCGATTCCTTAAACGTCTACAGAAAAAACGATACCATGCAGCTGGCGATAGAACGTGGCGGCCTCCAAGCGTTTGAGGAATTCGTTATGGCGCGGTATTTTATGTATGTTCAAGTCTACTTCCACAGGACCCGACGATATCTGGATAAACTGTTGTCATCCCTCATGAAAGAAATCTATGGCGGACCCATTGCAGAAGACTATTCCATAGCCCAATACCTGAACCGCAATGACGGCGTCGTCCTCAAAGAAATTCAGACCCTCAGTGAAAACAAAAACCTGGACGCCATCAACTTTTTGAGCCGAAACATTATGCGCTGTGTCTACGAAACCCCCACCCAGCCTGTTGCGGCCGACAAAGATATCTTCAACATCATCTACAACAGCGTCAGATACGTGTTTCCCAACGACACCTTCGTCTTAGACTCAGCAGACAAAAGAGCCACAGAAATGCCCGCCATCGAAACCTACAACGGCGAAGACGGAAAAGGGATCCCCGTTCTGACAAACCATTCTCCTGACCCCAGGGATCTTCTCTCAGAATCGAACCTGTTGGGCCGCCTCAGCCAACCCATCAGCATTCGCCGCATCTATGCCGACCAAAGGAAAGCCAAAGACATAGAAGATTTTATCCATGACCTTCAGAAGAACAAACGGGGTCAGGAATAGTTCCCCTACGCGTTTCCGACGCACAAAGCCTCACAATATTCTCGACACAGACCCCTTCATCCTGTTGCAACACATTGGTAGGCCCATGCTGGACAAACCCCCGGTACCCCAACCGCTCCAGACGGACACCCACCAACCCGGCATCAGCAACAACCTCAGCCACCGCGCTGCCCATTCCCGCCATCAACACATGATCCTCCACAGTCAGCAACCGGCCCGTCAGCTTCGCCTGAGCCACAATCATATCTTTATCCAACGGATTCAAAAACCGCACATTAACAACACCCGCACTGATCCCCCCCCGCGCCAGCTCATCAGCGGCCCGGCGGCACAATGCCACCGTGGTTCCAACCCCGATCAACGTTACATCCGTACCCTTCCGGCATAACTCCGCCCGACCCACCTCCAAGGAACGAACATCTTCTTCCTTCACACCCAACCCCTGACCCCGGGGATACCGAACCACCACAGGTCCATCCATCTCCATAGCTAACCGCATCATTTGCGCCAACTCAATCTCATTCGCCGGCACCAAAATCGGCAACTCAGGAATCATCCGAAAGAATCCAATATCAAAAATCCCATGATGAGTGCAGCCGTCTTCCCCAACAAGGCCGGCCCTGTCCACCGCAAACACCACCGGGATTCTTTGCAGACACACATCATGAAGAATCTGATCGAACGCCCGTTGACAAAACGTCGAATAAATCGCCACCACCGGTTTCATACCCCCCAAAGCCAGCCCGGCGGCAAACGTCACAGCGTGCGGTTCGGCAATCCCCACATCAAAAAACCGTTTCGGAAACAGCCGTTTGAATTCATCCAACCCGGTACCTCCGCACATCGCCGCCGTAATCGCCACAATCCGATCGTCCTCTTTAGCGACCTCACACAACGTCTGGCCGAAAACCTGGGTATATGTCGGCACCCCTTTCTTCGCTGTTGCCGCCCCGTTAGACCGGTCAAAAGGCCCGATACCATGAAAAATATCCGGGTTCCGTTCCGCCGGTTCATACCCCTTGCCTTTTTGGGTCGTAATATGCACCAACACAGGGCCGCCCCGTTGCCGTGCCCGGCCCAGCAACTCCTCCAACCCCAGAATATCATGACCGTTCACCGGACCCAAATACGTAAACCCCAACTCCTCAAACAACCGTTCCCCCAGAATCCAGAACTTGATACCGTCCTTAATTTTTTTGGTCATCGAGGCCAATGCTTTTCCGATCACAGGAATTCGGGACAACCGATTCTTGACGGCCTTCTTCCGGCGCTTATACCCCGGCGCCGTCCGAATACGATTCAAATAGGAAGCCATAGCCCCCACATTCTTCGAAATAGACATCTCGTTGTCATTAAGCACCACAATAAGATCCGAATCCAGGCACCCCGCGTGGTTCAGGGCCTCATAGGCCATACCGCTGCCAATGGATCCGTCGCCGATCACAGCCGCCACAGCGTAATTTTCGCCCATCAGATCCCGGGCCTGAGCGTACCCCACCGCCGCCGAAATCGACGTACTGGAATGCCCCGCGCCAAAAGCGTCATAATCGCTCTCCTCCAGACGGGGAAACCCAGACATCCCGTTATGGCAACGCAAAGAAGCAAACGCCTCCCGTCGACCCGTCAGCAATTTATGGACATAACACTGATGCCCCACATCCCAGATGATCTTATCGTGAGGCGCGTCAAAAACCCGATGCAAAGCGATCGTCAACTCCACCACACCCAAATTTGACGCAAGATGACCTCCGTTTTTTGACACCACCGATATCATTTCATCACGGATCTCCTCCGCCAGCTGCTGAACTTCCTCAGCACTTAAACCCTTCAAATCTTGGGGCGAATCGACTTGATCAAGCAATCTCACACACCCGGCCTCCTCGACGCCGCTTATTCACATGTGTAATCTCAGTACATGCGCAATCCCAGTATATGCGCGATCCCAAAACATGCGCGATCCCAAAACATGCGCAATCCCGGTACATGCGAAATCTCAAAACATACGCAATCCGAATACATACATAATCTAATTACATTATAATGAAAAAGATCGTTTTTGAAAACCCACTCAGGAAAAATAAATAAATATGTCAAAACAACCCTACAACAAAATCGCCACAACAACTCCTAACACTGCGCCGCCGAAAACCTCAAAAGGCGTATGCCCAATAAGTTCTTTCAATCGTTTCTTCTCATCCTCAACATCTTTGGTATTTTTATGAATTCCAGACAAATCCAAGCGGTCAATAATTTCATTAATCAGATAGGCATGCTCGCCAGCCGCCCGCCGCACGCCCGCCGCGTCATACATAACGATAAAAGCAAAGATCAAACATACGGCAAAGATCGGCGTCTCCCAGCCCACAACTTGTCCCACCTGAATCGCTAACGAGGATACCAACGCCGAATGGGAGCTGGGAAACCCACCCGACTCTATAAGCATCCGCAAGGAAAACTTCCGACCCAAGAAGAAGGCCAGAAGAATCTTCCCTCCTTGAGCCAAAAACCATGCCAGCATCGAAACGAAAAGAATATTATTAGATAAAGTGCCTTCAATGACGCTCATAACAAACTACCTCTCTCGCAACCCGATATAATCAGCCAAAGCCCGCAAGAAATCGGCTCTGTCTCCAAAAGAATCCAAAGCCTGTCCCGCTTCGGCGAGAGCCTTATCCCGTTGCTTTGCCGCCCGATCCAACCCTAACAAAGAAACATAAGTTAACTTGCCCAGACGCGCGTCGCCACCGGTTTTTTTGCCCAACCGACCGCTGTCTCCGACCGCATCCAACAAGTCATCCTGGATCTGAAAAGCCAAACCCACTTTCTCTGCGTACTGTGTGATCAACGCCAGCTGCTCCGGCACGCAACCGCCGCACAAAGCACCCACCCGAGCCGAAACCCTGAGGAGTTTGCCGGTTTTCAGCCCATGCATCCGTTCCAGTCTCGTCAGCCATCTATTTCGTTCTGACCCCACCGCAAAAGCCGCGGCTGTCTCCGTGTAACACATATCAAGAACCTGACCCAATACCATGCCTTGTTCCCCTGAAGCCTCCGCCACCTCACGAACGAGGCAAATCCTTATCTCAGGCGACAGCGCCTCCGTGCGAGCGATAACCTCAAAAGCGTACGTTAAGAGAGCGTCCCCAGTCAAGAGCGCCACAGCTTCCCCAAAAACCTTGTGGGCCGTAGGCTTATCCCGGCGCATATCATCGTCATCCATACAAGGCAAATCATCATGAACCAAAGAATACGTGTGAATCAGCTCAATTGCCGCCGCGGGTTGAACAACCAACTCCGGGTCACCACCCACAAGATCGCAGGCAGCCATTGCCAAAACCGGCCGCAACCTTTTCCCTCCGCCGCTCACCACATAATGCAAGCTTCGTGTCAACACATCCTCTTGCAATTCAGGTTCCGACGGTCCGACTCCAGGCAACCCGGCTCCAGCCGGCCCAACTCCCGGTAATCCGACTCCCACCGACCGTACTCCCGGTAATTCCGTTCCCGGTTGAGCCGCCTCCGGTATCAGTTCCTTCAGAGCGGTTTCAATCATGTCAGAATACCGGCTATAGATCTGCGTAAAATCCACTCCGCTCTCCCCCCGCTTATTCTTAATCATCAGACAACCCAGTCAGCTCGCGTGAAATCACAGTCCCATCCGGCTCTTCCAGCAGCACCTGCAACTTCTCTTCAGCTTGATCCAACTGGGTCCGGCAATGCCGGATCAAATCAACCCCCTCGCTAAAAAGACCCAGAGACGCATCCAAAGTCACCGCCGGCTGCTCAAGCTCCCGCAATACCTCCTCCAACCGTTTCAACCCATCCTCGAAAGAAAGCTTCATCCGTACCACCCCCAGGGCGAAGTTCGAGGTTCGAAGTACGAACCTCAAATCTCGAAACATGTATCATGTATCTCGTATCTCGCATCACGTATCTCGTATCACATGTCACGTATCACGAATCGCGGTCTCAACTTCGCACTCCAGACTCCCGTCCGTGAGTCGGATGCCCACGTGGTCGCCCGGATTAACATCCTGAACAGAACAGACCACCTGGCCCCGGTCGTCTTGAACCACACCGTAGCCTCGGCTCAAGACTGCCAACGGACTTAGAGCGTGTAAACGTGAACCGAACAAATGTAGTATATCATCCTTTTTTGTCATTAATCCAGTTTTTGCGCTCCTTAATCGTTCCTCCATAACCCCAAGCTTCTGGATCCGCATATCCAAGCTTCTACGGGGATCTCGCAGCTCGGGGCGCTGCCCCAGCAAATCCAGCTGATACCTTTTGCGCCCGAAAACGCCCTCCAGGGCTTTTTTCATCCGGTTCTCCACTCCCGCCAGTATGCCGGCCATCTCCTCGGCAGAAGGGATCGCCAACTCGGCAGCAGCCGAAGGCGTTGGCGCCCGAAGATCCGCAACGAAATCCGCGATGGTAAAATCAATCTCATGCCCTACAGCCGAGATCACGGGCACGGGACAAGCCGCCACAGCCCGCGCCACCTCCTCAGTGTTAAACGCCCACAACTCCTCCAAACTCCCGCCGCCACGCCCAACGATAATAACATCGCACAACCCCCACCGCCCGATCCGATCCAAGGCGCGCACGATCTCTCCCGGCGCTTCCCCGCCTTGCACAGCCGCCGGTGCCAACACCAGTCTGACTTGCGGATTGCGCCGACGCGCTACCCTCACAATATCATGAAGCGCTGCACCCGTAGAGCTGGTCACAATACCCACGCAGGACGGATAAGCCGGCAAACAGCGTTTACGTGCCGCATCCCCCAGACCCTCCGCCGCCAACCGGGCTTTAAGCTGCTCCAGGGCCAACGACAGCTCTCCCACGCCCCGGGGACTCAACTCATCCACATACAGTTGGATACTGCCGTCTTTTTCATAGATTCGAACATCTCCGTGAGCCAGCACCTTCATACCGTTCCCGATCACAAAAGGAACCGCCGCTGCCCGGGACCGGAACATAACCGCCCGCAGCGACGCTTGCCCGTCCTTTAAAGTGAAATACAGGTGTCCGGAAGGCATATGATGTTTGAAGTTGGAGACCTCCCCTGTCACCCAACATCCCCGCAATGCCGGCTGCCGTTGCAGCGTCGTCCCGATCAGGTTGTTGAGATCCTTGATTGACCAGATTTGCATGACTTACCCTTGCTTTATTTGCTCGAATTGCTAAAATAGATTCATGGTGTATAGTTTACCAGATAAACGCTCGCAGAGACAAGCGATTACAAACCAAATTGGAGGGGATCCCTATGTTAATTGTCAAAACCGCCGCGGAGTTCATGGCTTTGTCAGCCGTCACAGCGCCAAAGGCGCGGGGAAGGGATGATATTGCGACTCGAATAATTTCAGACCCGGCGGAAATGGAATCTTTAGTTGAAGCCATGATCGAAGACGCGTCGGAACCCCTGAAAGCCAATTTCAGTCGAGACGCCAAAAACATCAGGGACTCGGTCTGCGTCCTGCTCATCTACCTCAAGGATACCCCAACTCCCGATCTCAACTGCGGAGCCTGCGGATATGCCACATGCGACGACATGGCCCTTCAACGCACCTCAATGAAGGAAGGCCCCTTTTGCGCCTGGCAGATTGTCGATCTGGGCATAGCCATAGGGTCGGCTGTAAAAACCGCCGGCATTCACAATGTTGACAATCGCGTCATGTATTCGGCGGCACAAACCGCCTGCCGAATCGGACTTATTCCCAGCCGAATGGCTGTGGCCATTCCTTTGCAAGCCGGCAGCAAAAGTGCGTATTTTGACAGATAACCGGATCCCTTGACATTCAAAACCACATTGCTCCGGCTCATCGGCAAACTCTCTAAGGGTAATCAGGAGCGGGTGTGTCTGTTGCTCAATCTGTCCCGGAGGGTTCCCCTCTATTTGTTAGATGAGCCTATTGCGGGATTTGACCCGAAATTCAAAAGAGACCTCATAAAAACCATCCTTACCAACGTTGAAGAGAATACAACCTTGATTATTTCCAGTCATCTGCTGCTCGATCTGCAATCTCTGTTCGATGAAATCCTTATTCTCACCAAAACGGCCATTATCGCTGCCACCTCTGACGATATCAGAGCCACCGGAAAGACCCTTGAAGATTATTATTTGGAGGTTGTCGGATCATGAAAACTCTGAAATGGGAATTGAAGAAACGTGTTATGCAGCTGCGTTGGGTCGTATTGCCTTATTTAGGCGTATTAGGTGTGGCGTTAATGCTTCCGAAGCCTGACACCGACTTCAATGGAATAGATATTAACGGGCTTCAATCTTTGCTCATGGGTCTTTCCATGTATGTTTTCTTCTGCGGCATATACATTGCCTTCATCCATCCCGCCCTATATGTTATCTTCGATATGCGGAGAAGTTACGCCCTATTAGAAAAGCTGAATCGTCACACATTCACCTTCACTGCCCTTGCTCGGACAGCCATCAATGTTTTAACTGTATTGCTTGGCTGGGCAATGTTGATGTTGGCACTCAAGAAGCTCTCTCTCGGCGGCACAATAGGGTTGTCCCTCGTTATTATTGCAGTGACAGTGCGTTTAGCGGGCTCGTATGCCCTCTCCTATGATCCTCCGGCTATTCTTGTCAAGAGCGGGGTTGTGATCCTGACCGTTCTTTTGCTTGGGGTATCCTGCCGGCTCTATGATCATAAATATGAAATAACATACCTGTAGGATCTCAATTATGAGTCGAGTCGCCCGCTAATGATTTCGCTCTATTGCTCTGGGTTTAGACTCCCAAATCACCTGCCTGATCGATTGTCAGCTTTTTAACTTCGTCTTGGGTCAACCCTGTATCTTCCATGATCTCCTCTATCGGCCTATTTCTTTTAAGGAGGTTTCTTGCAATATTCTTTGCCTTTGACGTTTCGCCTTCATCCCGCGCGGCGATGAGGCTGTGTTCCATGTCCATACGGAACATCCGGCGCGAACGGAAGCGGGCCCGCTCGATTTCGTCCTTGCTGATAGATTGAAGCAGTTCGTTTGCCATTTTGATTTCCCTCCTGACTGCCATCAGTTTATTCAACAACTCCCTGTATTTCGGGTCAGATCCGAAAGCGAAAAATACGCTCCAGGCTTCTTCTCCTGTCATGGTTTCAGCTGACCTTTTTACCACATCATCTAGCTTTGTCAATTCAATAAAAACAATCCCTACCGCATCTGAAAGTTCCATACCGTACTCATCGCGGAAATTATACCGACTAACGAAGTGCTCAGACTTCGGAAACACGGTATAGCCGCAGAACGTCATCTGAAAGCTTCGCAACAACTTGTCGTAGCGGATACTGCGTCCATCCTGCCCGGAGTGAAGATCGCAGAGATGATAAATCGCCCGGCTCTTAACGATCTTATGGTTCTTACGCAAACTGTCCCCGGTCATAGCTTCGGATTGCATTTCTACATCAAGCTGACTACCGTCATTAATAGTACAGTTCACGTCGAACCGCTCACGTTTTTCATTGATGTCCGAAATAGGCAGTTCGACGTTTCGAACTTCAACTTTTACAACTGGAAATCGCAGGTAGCTCTCAACAATATCACGCAGAACCGGCTTCGCATCAGGGTGTGTTAGGAGGGTTTTAAAAACTCCATCTTCGTATGGTGGCAATAGTTCTGGAATCACAGTGTTGTCAAATGACATATAGTTTTCTCACATCCTTGAATTAAGTATACCACATGCGCGTGGTTTGCAATATAGTAAGCTGTGCATCCTGCGCCAGGCGGTGGAGGAATTTTCCGGTGCATGCGGGCCTTCGCCGATCAAGCCCAGATCAGAGTGTTGGAAATGAGGTGTGTTTGTTCTTTAAGAAAACAGTTCATCCGTTTGGTTTCTTCTGAGTTCGGTAGGATCTGCTCTAACGCGGGCGTTGCCCGCAAGTATCCAGTATTCAGTATTCAGGATTCAGAATGTGGATTTTCTTGTTTTTTATTTATGTTGTTGCAACCTAATGCGGGCTACGCCCGCAAGTATTCAGTATTCAGGATTCAGTATTCAGAATGTGGATTTTCTTGTTCTTTTTTGACGCTTCGCGTCCGTAAGGGACTAATAGAAATACTGCCCTCGTTTCCAGGATTCGTTTCAATCGTTGTAAATAGTTTTCTTTCTTCATGGTTTTTTTGTTTTAGAAGGTTCTCCTGAGAATGCGTCCTA
>WRJI01000088.1 GCA_009778595.1 Peptococcaceae bacterium
AAAACTAACGCGGGCTCTGCCCGCAAGTATCCAGTATTCAGTATTCAGGATTCAGAATGTGGATTTTCTTGTTTTTTATTGACGCTTCGCGTCTATAAGTTACTAAGAGTTCGGGTGTCAAATGGACATGAGCGCGGTGAGGGGAGAATTCTTTGAAGGTTTTGGTGATTATTCCGGCTTATAATGAGGCCGGCAGCATTAAAAATGTTATTCATTCTGTCCGCAATTCGGATATTCAGGCAGATATTGTGGTTATCAATGATGCCTCCAAGGATGATACTGCCGTTGAGGCAGCTCAGGAGGGTGTCAATGTTATTTCGCTGCCCATTAATCTGGGTATTGGCGGAGCCGTGCAGACCGGGTACAAGTATGCGTGCGCTGCCGGTTATGATATCGCTGTGCAGGTTGACGGGGATGGTCAACATGACGGCAAGGATCTGGGCAAAGTTGTTGCCGGGGTCATGTCCGGTGAGGCAGATATTATCGTCGGGTCGCGTTTTGTTCAGGAGAGCGGGTATAGGCCAAGTTTATCCAGAGGGTTGGGGATACGGTTCTTTTCTAAGCTGGTTTCAAAGATCATCAAGATGTCGGTTACGGATACGACGTCGGGTTTTCGCGCTATTAATCGGAAGGGGATTGTGTTGTTCGCACGCTATTATCCGGGGGATTATCCTGAGGTGGAGACCCTTGTTTACGCGGCGAGCCGCGGTCTTGTGATCAAGGAGGTTCCGGTTCAGATGCAGCATCGCCAGCACGGCAAGTCGTCTATTTCTCTGTTTAACGGTTTCTACTATATGGTGAAAGTTACAATCATGCTGTTGTTGATTCCCGGCAAGAATTACTAATGCGGGCTACGCCCGCAAGTATTCAGGATTCAGTATTCAGGATTCAGGATTCAGGATTCAGGATTCATAATGTGGATGTTCTTGTTTTTATTGACGCTTCGCGTCTGTAAGGTACTAATGCGCCCGGAGGTTTTGTTGTGGTTTATGTGTATTGTCTGCTGGTTGCGGTTTCGTTTTTCTGCATAACGTTGTATTGCCTGAAGAAACGCAAGATTGAGTTTGGGTTTGGGTTGATTTGGTTTGGGATCGGGATTTTTCTGTTTTTGATAGCGTTACGGCCGACTTTTCTTGATATTATCGCCGGGTGGGCCGGAATTGCCTACAGTCCGTCGTTTCTGTTTGCTTGCGGGATCTTTTTCAGTTTGGCGGTTTCCTACAATTTGACCCTTAAGGTGTCAGAACAAAAGAAGAAGATTATTACGCTGACTCAAGAGCTTAGTATACTCAAGAACCAATTGGAGAAGGGGTCCTATGGCGAGATGTCCGGGCCGGAGAAGGCTTCCTATGGCGAGATGTCCGGGCCGGGGAGGGGTTCTAATAGTGAGGGGTCAGGGCCGGATGAAGTTGCGTCTGGGTTGCGGGCACAGGATTAAGATGTGCTGATCGGCGCAAGGCACCATGAAGGTTGTGGAAAGGGGTTTTCGAACTGCGAACGTTGTTGATCAATTTCATAAGGAAGCTGGGCCGCTTGGATGTGTGGCTTGTTGCTGTGTTGGTCGTTTTTTTGGCGCTTCAGGTGAGTGTTGTTTTTTTGTATGGGGATAAAGCTTGGCTGGGCGATTTCGAGACGATGAACAATGATGACGTTCGGTATGTGCGCAGCGGTGTGAAGCTTGCCGAGGATTTCTCCCTTTACTATCTGAATGTTGATTTCGAGACAGGTGAGCCCAGTGCTTTCGTCATGCCGGGGTATCCGCTTTTCTTGGCGGGGTTCTTTAAGATGTTTGGATATGACGGGTTGTCGGCTTCGCCTTTTACCGCAGAGGCGGTGGCGGGAGGGGTTTTGGCGGTTCGCTTGGCTCAGGGGTTGTTGCAGCTCGGGGTTATCCTGATTATGTACCGGATCGGCAAAAGGTTCTTTTCTGTGTGGACGGGGCGGTTGGCGGGGGTATTCTATGCGCTCTACATCCCTAATCTGGAAGCCCCTTTGTTGGTTCTGACAGAGGTGGTGTTCACATTCCTCTTTGTGTTGTTGATTTATTTGTGTTTGGTGGCGCTCGAGACCAAAGAGATGCGGTATTATATATGGGGCGCAGTCGTTTTGGGGTTGGCAGCGATGTTCCGGCCAACGGTTCTGTTGTTCCCTGTGGTTATCCTGGTGATGTGGCTGTTGTTTTTGGGGAAAGGTTCGTGGCAGGCGTGGAGCGGTCTTTCCCTCAGATATTCCTTTTGGGAGATGTTGAAACGGGCTCTTGTGGTGGGGTGCATCTTGATTGCGATAATGGCGCCTTGGTGGATTCGTAACGGGGTGGAGTTCGGTCGGTTTATTCCGATGACGGAGGCTTCGGGAGACCCTTTCATGCAGGGGGCGTTTATTGATTATGATCAGGAGGAGATGGGACGGTATCTGGCGGCGTATTTTCCGTCGGGATTGGATGCCCGGGAGACGGATATTGCCAAAATGGATATCGGCAAGAGACGGTTGCAGGATTCCTGGCAGGAGACTCCCGGGAAGGTGATTCATTGGTATACGTTGGGGAAGCTTAGGCATCTTTGGCAGTACCCTTATTATAATTATCCGAATGATCAGCATATTTTCAGGGTGTCTTGGAATACAGTGTTTCGGTACCATTGGTTGCTTCTGGGATTGGCAGGGTTGGGGGTTGTCCTGATCTTTCTTAAGGGTACCCGTGACAGGCCGTTGAAGTTGGTGTTACCGCTCAGTATCTTGTATATGTCGGTGGTCTATTTGCCGTATTTCACTTGTTCGCGGTACGCGTATCCTCTAATGCCGCTGATTCTGCTGCTGGCAGCCTGGGGGGTCTGTTCCGCGGTGGGGTGGTTGAGCAGGGAAACGTCCCGGTGATCGCGAATGACGGGGGATCGTGCGTGATAGTAATCGTGTGTGATGAGGGATCGTGCATGATGAGGGATCGTGTGGCCGGTGATTTGGTGTGAGCGGAGTCGAAAGGATTAGGGTTATGGGGAATTTGTTGATCAAGCAGGTCATGGGGAAGTTAGAGCGGATTGATAAATGGGTTGTCATCGTTCTGGGTCTTTTCCTTGTTCTTCAGGTAGCGGCTGTCTTGATCTATGGAGACGAGTATTATCTGGGTGATTTGACTCAGATGAATGATAACGATGATGTGAAATATGTGCGTAGTGCACGGATCCTCCTTGAGGAAGGCAAATTGTTCTATCAGGATGGGGACATCGCTTCGGGGATTCCGACAGTTTTTATTATGCCGGGGTTTCCGGTTTTTCTGGCGATGTTCTTGAAGGTGTTTGGTTTGTCGGGAGGATTGTTGGCTATCCGGTTTGTGCAGGGGCTTCTACAAGTGGGGGTTATGTTGCTGTTGTACCGGTTGGGACGGAAGTATTTTCATGTTTGGGCGGCTCGGTTGGCCCTGGTTCTGTATCTGTTGTATATCCCCAATCTGTCTGTGTCACTGCTCATTCTGACGGAGACGCTGTTTACGTTTCTGTTTGTGTTGCTGATAACGCTTTGTTTCGAGGCCGTTGCGAGCAAAAAGATGGGGTTTTATGTGGGAGGCGGTATTGTCTTGGGGTTGGCAGCGCTGATCCGACCGACAATTCTGTTGTTTCCGGTTGTTATTGTGCTTATGTGGATCCTTAAGAAGTATTCAGTCAAAGAGATGCTGAACCGTGGTCTTGTGGTGGGATGTATCTTGATAGCGATGTTGGCCCCTTGGTGGATTCGTAACGGTGTTGAGTTCGGCCGTTTTATTCCTTTAACTGTGGCTGCTGGAGATCCGTTTATGCAGGGGGCGTTTATTAAATATGATATGAGTGACATGAGCCGATATATGGAGGATTTTCCGTTGGATACAGACGCTTTTGCCACGGATCAGGCAAAAATGGATATCGGCAAAACCCGTTTACGGGAGTCTTGGCAGGAGAGACCGCTAGCGACGGTCGCCTGGTATACAGTGGGGAAATTCTTCTATCTCTGGGGGATTCCGTACCATGATTCTCCCAATTCGTATTATGACAGCGCGATTCAGGTGCGTCTTTATCATGTGCCTTTTGAGGCGAATGTGGCTTACCATTGGTTGGTTTTGGTTCTGGGTGTTTGCGGTCTGGTGTTTCTTTTCCGCAGGGATTTGGATCACCGGCGGCTGAAGTCCTTGTTGCCGCTCAGTATGTTGTACATGTGCGTGATTTATTTGCCCTATTATGCTCAGCCGCGATACGCGTATCCTATTATGCCCCTTGTGTTGCTTCTGGCGGGGTATGGGTTGTATTCGTTTTGGATTTGGATTTGGAAGAGGGTCGGAGAAAGAAAGGCAACATCGTAATTGTAGGGAGGTTGCTTCGTATAAAAATGCCTATTCTTTTACAGACTATCATGTATATGGTTTAGCACAAAGGGGGGTATTGATCTGGATACGCCAAGACATGTTGATTGTAGCGTTCAGAATTGTAAGTATAACAGAAAACGCAGTTGTCACGCTGACCACCTCAATGTGGATGCGCCTGCCGGTTTGACCCATAACAGTATGGGGACCGTTTGCTCGACTTTTGAGGAGTAGGGAGTCTGAGGCTGTCGCTATTCGCGACAGCCTTTAGTCGCTTAGGTTGCAACAACATCAATAAAAAACAAGAAGACCGCGTTAGTCCCTTACGGACGCGAAGCGTCAAAAAAGAACAAGAAAATCCACATTCTGAATACTGAATCCTGAATACTGAATACTTGCGGGCGTAGCCCGCATTAGTTTTGTGAGATGAGTTCGACATATTGGCGGATGGTTTTCTCGTTGATGCCTCCGAGGAAGCTTTTAACCAAGGTCCCGTCTTTATCGATGAAATAGGTTTGGGGAATGGAGTTGATTGTGTAGGCTTTGGAGCCTTCTTTTTTTGTGTCAAAATAAACAGGGAAGGTGTACCCTTGTTTGCTGACGTAAGCTTTTCCGTCCTCAGTGGTTTCACGTTGCCCATCTGTGAGATCAACCATGAGAAAGGCGACGTTGTCCTTGTATTCCCCATAGATTTTGTTGAAAGCGGGCATTTCGTCCTTGCAGGGGGGGCACCAGGAAGCCCAAAAGTTGAGAACGATGGGTTGGCCGAAGAAGTCGGAGAGGTTGACCATGTTGCCGTTGTTGTCCATGACAGTGAAGTCGGCTACGCGGTCTTTCGTTGAATTGTTAAGGGTGTCAGAAGGTGTTTGTTGGTCTGTGAGGGGGTCTGTTTTATCCTTGAGATAATTGTACGCAATTACCGCGGCGATGATGAGGATGACGACGACAATGGCGGATATGAGCAAGGTGATCTTGTTGTTCATGGTTGGTGTCCTTTCTGTATGTGTGTGTTACTGTTGGGAGAACGATTACCACAGAAACGGTTCATGATAATGATTCCGGCTTGGCGTTAAAACGTCAGAACGGCCATGAGGTATCCCAAGAGCCCTGTCATCATCAATAAGCCCAAAACGATGAGCAGGATACCGGAGATCATGTTGACGGTTTTGTAGTGGCGCTTGATGAAGTCGAAGGTTGTTTTGAGCTTGTCGATGAGAAGCGCGCAAAGCAGGAAAGGCAGACCCAAGCCCATGGCGAAGACAAACAGCATGAACGCGCCTTGCCACGCTGAGCCGGGGACGGAGGCGATGAGAAGAGCCGAGGTAAGAAAAGGGCCGACACAAGGGGTCCAGCTGATAGCAAAGACAAAGCCAAAGAGAAGGGAGGAGAAAAAACTGAGGTTCTTGACGTTGGCGCTTTTTCGATATGTGGCGTTAAGCAGGGGAATGGAGATGATTCCCATGATATTGAGGCCAAACAGGATCATTATGAGGCCGGCGACAATATTAATTATGAGGCGATAATCCTGGAGGACCTGGCCGAGGATGCCGGCAAAGACACCTAAGATGACGAAGAGAAGGGAGAAGCCCGCGATGAAGCCGAGGGCGTTGACGAGTGCCCGGCGTTTGCCGGCGGTGGTGTCCTGGGATTGACCGGCGGCAAAGTAGGAGATGTAGAGGGGGAGCAGGGGCAAGAGGCAAGGGGAGATGAAGGTGATGATTCCTTCGAGGAACAGCAGGATGTATGACATAGCTATATTTTTTTGCTCGCTTTCTCCATGAATCGCCGGGTGTCAACAATCATGCGGGTGTGTTCACCGGTGCCGATTTCTTTGGTGCCGTCGGTGGCGGTGATTTTGTATTCGATCTTGCGGTCGGTAACAGATGCGATGGTTGCGGTGGCTGTTATTGTCACACCGAGGGGGCTGGCGGCGAGATGGGATACGTTGAGATGTGTTCCGACTGAGGTCTGTCCCGGCCCAAGGCTCCCGGCGAGGCAGGCGCAAGCAGCGCGTTCCATGAGGGCGATCATCATAGGGGTGGCGAAGACGTCAAGGCTGCCGCTGCCAATGGTTTTGGCCGTGTTGGCGTCGGTAACGGTTGTGATGACGGAGGCGGTTTGGCCGGGTATTGGGGTCGGTTGTTCTAACATAGTGCGTATCTGACCTCCTCTTGGCTGCTTTCACGAAGGGAAACCACTGCCAGTATAGCACGAGATGTCTCCTGGGTTCAAGGTGGGACAGTGACGAATTCCTAGAAATATGTCCAGAAAGGACGAGATCCGTCTTGAATCTCTAAACAAAGTGAGGTAGAATATCCAAGAACAAGATTTCTGCAATATATCATGAAAGCCGTGATGAGGTTTTCTGTGAATTCAACTTAAGGAGGACAACGTGTCACAAGAACTTGCTTGGATTAACGGGACGATTACGCCGGTGGAAGAGGCGCGGGTGCCTTTTCTTGATCACGGATATTTTTTTGGCTATGGTGTCTATGAGGCCATGCGTACGTACGGAGGCCGCCTTTTCGCGTTCCAGGAACATTTTGACCGGCTGGAAAAAAGCATGGAACTTTTACGCCTGTCGATTGATCTGTCCAGATCGGACATGGAAAAAGTGTTGGGGGATCTGATTGCGCGGTCGAATCTGCAGCCGGAGACGCTGGTTTATTTACAGATTACCCGGGGCCCAGCCTTGCGGCGTATGGTGCGGCCGGACACAAAACCGGTTGTCTCGATTTTTACCAGTCAACTGGATCCGGTCCCGGAGGAACTGAGACGACAGGGGGTCAAGGCGATTACCATGCCTGATCAGCGTTGGCAGCGTCCGGATATCAAGTCGTTGAACCTGCTGCCCAATGTGTTGGCCCGTGTCCAGGCGGAAGAGGAAGGCGCCCATGAGGCGATATTCTATAAATCGGAACAAACGGGGACGAATAAATCGGTAACCGAGGGGGCAATGAGCAACGTTTTTGCGGTGTTCGGCGGCGCTGTTGTGACACCACCTGCCGACGGGCAGATTCTGGCGGGGGTAACCCGGCTCAAAGTCATGCAATCAGCCGCGGCGCATGGTGTGAATATTGTTGAGAAGCATTTTACAATTGAAGAGTTGCGCGGGGCGGATGAAATATTCATCAGCAGCACAGGAACCGAGGCGTTAGGCGTCTCTGTGTTGGATGATCAAGAGATAGGAGACGGGAAGGCGGGACCTCTGAGTCTGCAGATCGCCGAGTGGTTTCTGGAGGACTGTTTGTTGCAGGGGAGAGGCTAACGCGGGCTACGCCCGCAAGTATCCAGTATCCAGTATTCAGGATTCAGGTTGATAGACGTGGTCAACAATCGGCCTTTTATTGGGAAGCATAAGCCTATGCTGATTAGGCGGCTTCTTGATAGTGCCGTTCCTCTCAATTTAGACGTGCCACCGTATCAATAGCAGCCAACATAGCAGAAGGATTCCGAAAACGTAGTAATGCTGACAAAGTCCGCTTTCTGAACATTTCACAGGGATCGGTTGAGGAATGTCGATATTATCTGATTCTGTCAAGGGATCTCGGGTATTATGACGCCATCGAAGCAACTGCTCTTCTGAGCGAAGTTAGCAAGCTGCTGGAAGCATATTCTCGAAGTATCCTGAACCATTCTGAATCCTGAATACTGAATCCTGGATACTTGCGGGCGTAGCCCGCGTTAGTATAGTCGGAATCCTTTGTTTTGTCCAGAACCTTTTTTCAAATCCCAATCATCCTTGATTTTTGTTCCGGACTCTAAGATAATAGACCCAGGGGGGATGATTATGAGTACAAGCAACTTGAAAAGACTCTTGGAACACATGGATATTTCGAATGCTGCCTTAGCAAGGAGCATTAATGTCGATGCGTCGTTGATCAGCCGCTGGATGAGCGGCCAACGCCAGTTAAAGCTCGCTTCGGAGATTAACGACAAGCTCGCGGCGTATCTCATGAACAAACTCGTGAAGACCAATAGTACGAACTGGTTCAAACGTCAAATTGAGCTTGACGGATTTGTTTGTGACTGCGATGTCCCCGACCATCTTCATAAGCAACTGAGATTTTGGCTCTCAAGTGATGGTGATACTGTGGGCCAAGCCATGGACTTGCTGGCGAAAGCTGATAGAATCAATCCCAGTCTTGAAAGAGACAGGGTGATAACAGGACTTCCTGAGATTACGGCGTTTCTTGACAAAGCTCTTGAATCCCTTGCAGACAGCTCCAGTATGGATATCCATTTATCCAATGAAGTGACAAACCTCCTAGGTTATCAACCCATAAGCCAGTTATTGCATAATTCCATGCTCAATAAAAACATGACGATTCGTCTGATTATCTCCATGTCGAGCGATATTAAGGCTGTGTCTCAGCTGATTTGCCAATATATGCAACCCATCATCGCGGGTCTGTTAAGTGTGTCGGTGCTTCATGGTGCGGTCCCGGGGATAACAAACCAAACCACGTTCATTGTTCAGAAGGAAATGGCTCTCATTGTCTTTGAAACACTGAGGAACATGGCACCGCCAATCGGGACATTGACGTACGACGCCGACTTTATTAAGGAAAGTCAGAAAAGTTTTGAACACGCGCACAAATCTTCGCAGCCTCTGCTTCAGCGCTATAATGATAACGCGGCGCGTGGTGTTATTGATATTTTTTATGACGAATTATCATTGCCCGGGGGTTTGGATGTCATCAAAGATAGTATCAATCCGATATATATGGCCGCCGAAGCACACGGGGCATTTGTCAAAACGTTGGGATATAAAGGGGAACAGCTGAGATGGCGCCGTGAGCAAATGGCCCTGTATAAAAAAGGGATGCATGATAACCTTGATAATGGAACTGTTTTCAGAGAAATGATTTCATTGAAGCGCCTCAATCAGATTGTTGAAGACGGTGTTTGTAAAATGCCTGCTCTGTATTTCTTTGGCGTTGGTATCGCTTATTTGGGGGCTGAGGGGTGTTTGTCTATTCTTGAAGGCTATCGGGATTATCTCAATAAATACCCGAATTTTCACCTGATCATACTTGATGAGATCCCTGAACTGAGCGAGAGAAGTTGCTGGCATATCAAACAAAACAGCCATTGGATGCTTAACGGCTGGAGCAACGATGAACACATCATTCTCTATACGGTCCAATTGATGCTGACCCATGAGTTTCAGTCGCTCTACAACGGGATTTGGAGTCATGCCAATTACAGCGAAGGACGGCGAACTCAGACTCTTTCAATTCTAGAAGACAGCATAACGCGGATGAAAACCCGTCACCATTTATAGGCATTTATAGGCGTTGGCGTATTTGCTGAAAATGTCATTGACAAATTGTCAACAGATATTTAATTTCTTATGGGTTGTTGGTACAATCATGATTGGCGGAGCAAGACAAAAAACAGATATGGGGAGGAAAAGAAAATGCGTTTTAATCTGGTGTCCCAAATGATTGGCGGTATTCTATTGATTGTTCTGGCGATCATGTTTATGGTATGGTGGGAACAGTATTTGTATGGGATTATCGTGTTGTTATGTGGTATTGTCCTTGCCGGGATTTGTTTTAAGCAATTGATGGATCACAATAGTGGTCAAATCCTTCAGAAAGAACAAATGAAAATTGTTCAAGACATTGATTCTGTTGCAGATATATCAGATCCCATGGCGATTGCTGTCAAAATCAGCGATGCTCTCCCAAAGGGAAAATTCAGTATATTCTTGAATGGCGTCAAAATCGGAAATATTCAATATGGTGAAGTGTTAGAATTTAGTACGTCCAAAGAGCAAAACTTGGTTAAGGTCGGAAAACTGAACGGGGGCCCCTTCAATTGGCCTGAAAGCGGTTATGTCTTCGATGCCAGACAATTCGAAAGCCCGGTCAATTTGGAAATCACCCATAACAATCTGCTGGTTTCTCTGGTTAATGTTGAGGCTCAGAAAGCTCAGTAGACCACTCATGCACATATTTTTCGGCTACATCCATTCGGACAGCGATTTCCGCAACCGTCATCCCGCGCTTGCGAAAACGCTGCACGACCGCACTTATTTTTTCGCCGACCTCAATGATATGGCCATCGGGATCGTAAAAACGCACACCTCGTTGCCCCCATGCGTGTTCAAGGGGCGGATGGACAAGTTCCAATTCATCAAGATTTTTAACAAACTCGTCAAAATCGTCCGCATCAAAATAAAGCTCCATATCATTTCCTTTGAACTTGACATCAATTCCTCCGATGAATCCACGCCAAGTTTCAAGCGTCTGCAAGGAAATACCGCCGGTTAGCGTGACGTTGGCACCGAAATCAACCTCAACTTCCAGACCGAGATGTTTTTTGTAAAACGCTTTTGAGCGTTCCAGGTCAGTAACCGCAATTAATGTCCCTTGAAAATTCATTGGCTTACCTCCGTTGCAGCGTATCCGCTCTTGGTCAGAGTCAGGATAACCGGATAAACTTTTTTCATGTCTGCCCACCTCCTAGAATAATTATACGCGTTGATGCGCATAAAGTTAAGATGTGCACCTATAAGAGAGTTAAAATCATGAGCCGCGATATCGTCTGGACAACATAATTATTATGGTGCTTTATCTCCCGTTGCCGGGGGTTTTTGGCTTTCTCAATTGTATCAAACCTGATATCTTAATCTGTCTACCCACTCCAACTCTAATATAAACCAAGATAAGTCATAAGCAGGCCAGACTTTTATTATGCGAATTAGATGAAACTTCCAAAAACGCTCGCTACTTTTTAGTATACTGCACCTTTGGCGTAAACGCAAAAGTATTCAACTCAGATAGATGCACCGACCATTATATTATAAGGGTTTAGCATAGCTCGCCCCTTACCTTTCTCGCGCTATAGAGGCGGTTGGCGGCAACGGCTTTATATGCGTACTTCGGGAGGCGTAGCCGTTTGCTGTTCGGCTACGATTTCATCAATCTCATCAAGCACTCCTTCGTCCCCAGTGAGGTGGAACGGTTCGTACCCAACTTCAAGCAGATGCAATATATGATACTGCTTATCCCTCTCAACAAACTGCATAGGCGTCAGGTTGTGTCGCCGCATATATTTTCTCGCAATGCCTACTTGAAAATAGGCCACCTCATTGAACTTCCGAGTTTTCATCACTACAC
>WRJI01000089.1 GCA_009778595.1 Peptococcaceae bacterium
GACTTTCTGAAGTCTGAGGGCATCAATGGCTTTGCCGTCGCTTTGCATGTACAGATATTCCAGTCTGTCTAACGCTTCTTCCGCGTTGCCGATCTTGATCAGGCACATGCGGAAGTCGTCGGCGATACTTTCGAGGATGTAATAGTTGACTTGGATATGCATCTGGGGATCTCCTCTCCTTTCTGTCGTTTCCGTTATTAAAGTGTTCACATATGTCCATTTTCTCTTTCGCTGTTTTGCTGTTTTGCTGCTTGGCTGTTTGGCTGTTTGGTTATCTGGCTACCTTGTGACGTTTTCTAATAAGAATTGTAGCAAAGTTTAATAACATTGTGAAGGGTCATTCAGGACATAGCCCCCTGTTCTGTCAAACGGCCTGAAGTCCTGCTTCAGCCAAGGCCTCCCTCATAGCCTCAACCTCCACAACAACACAACGATTGGTGTGAATCGCGTATATCAGCGCCTCTTCCACTTCCACACCCAACAGTTTCCGAACCGCCAAACAATAAACCGCCATCTGCAACACATATTTCTCCGCCAACAGATCTTCCGAACCTCGTTTCACACGATCTGTCTTGAAATCAACCACAAGTGCCCGCCCATGATCTCCCTTATATGGCGGGCCATTCAGCACAACCAGATCCGGCGTCCCCTGAACAAGAATTCTCTGTTGCTTCACGCCAAACACCATATTCAGAATAAACGGGACCTCCGTCTCCACCTCATCCGCCGCAAAAATCCGCTCCCCCAGGGTTGACGACAAAAAAACGGCGACTTTCGCCAGCGGAATGTCCCTGCTGACGTCTTCCGGAATAAGCTCCCGCTCAACAAGGTCCCGTAAATAACCGCGCAAAGTTTCCATGCGGAGCTCCTCTGACCAGACACCCCATCCGCCAGACCAGAGATGCCAGGGAATATGTTGAAAAAACTTATGGGTCGCAATTCCCAGTTCAAGCACTGAAGTTCGTCTCACCGCCGCATCGTCGACCCTGGGAGTATCCTCCTCACCATAGACCAAGAACTTCGTCGAATCAGCCTGCAACAATTGCTTAAGCCCGGTCACACTCACCTTAACCAACTGATCCTCCTGTGGATACCGCCACAACAGTTTCTCATCCAAAGCCTTCATGCTGACGGTTCCCGGTATCTCCTCCTGAAAGGTTGCCTGGAGAGCGGGAAAACCTTCTTTCCGTGCCATGAACAGCTCTTTAAGAAGATCGAAGGCCCGATGAGGAATGACCTGACAGATCCGGGATGATTGTCCCCCTTCCAGGAAAGCCATTTCCAGCCACTCCAAACAAGAGACAGCTCTGCGAATCCTGCCTGAAGTCAACCGATCCCCCGGCACCGATATACACAGGCTTTCCATGGTTCTATCCAGATCCTTACAGAAACCCACCAGAATAAGCTTCTCCTTCGCACGGGTCAACGCCACATAAAACACGCGCATCTCTTCTGCGGCAGCCTCTCGTGCCAACACCCATCCCACAGCTTCCCGTACCGGCGACGGGTAAACCACTTTGCGTTTGACATCAGCCCCCGCGATGCCAATTCCTAAATCTTTATGCACCAACACCTTGCTCGACTGAGAGATCCGATTAAAGCGGCTACCCAACCCAACCACAAAAACCACAGGAAACTCCAACCCTTTGCTGCCGTGGATCGTCATCAAGCGAACCTCATCGAATTCCCCACTCCCGGTCAACTCACGTGACCGGCTTGCATTACCCCCAATCGTCGTCTGACGATACCGCAAAAATCCCCCCAAAGTCTGGGTTCGAAAACGGACAAACCCAACCGCGTCCTCATAAAGCGACAAGAGGTTCTCCCGGCGCCTTTTCCCTTCCGACATCATGCCCACATAATTCAGGATCCCAGTCTCCTGGTACAACCCCCATAAAAAATCCGCCAAATTCTCCCGGGACGCCCAGACACGCCACCGCCTCAGATCCCGGCAGAAACGTGAAACGACAGGTTGGAGAACGGGATCATGGGAAGCCTCGACAAAACACAGAGCATCATAAAAATCTCCTTCCGGACAAGCCAGACGAACGCGGCTCAACTGTTCCGGTGTCAACCCCACAAGGAACGAATGCAACACCGCCAGCAAAGGAATATCCTGATGGGGGTTCTCAATAACACTCAACAAAGACTCGACAATTTCTACCTCAATCGCCTCAAATCCCCCCGGGTTCCCCGTAGCGCTAAAGGGAATCCCGTATTCGGCAAACACCTCACGGTAGAGAGGTAACACCCCCGCTGCCGAACGTTTCAGAATCGCGATATCCTTATATCGGACAGGTCTATTCCCTTCAGAATCCCTGACCATAAAAGGTTCCTTCACCAACCGAACAATGCGCTGTGCCACAACATGAGCCTCCAATTTAGCGGCCTCCATATCAAGAAGCATGCCCTCGTAATCAACCGGGCTCAGACTCCCCTCCGCCTCGCCGGGATCCTTCTCCTGCTCCCAAAATACAGGATCGCGATAATCGAGCTTAGAAGGTTTCATCGGCCTCTCGATAACATGGATTTCGACACATTCATTGTTCGGGAACATGTTCCCGACGCACTCTTCTTCATTTGAAGAATCCCTGTCGGCAGCAATCAACTCCGCACGGGAATCGTAATCGATTTCAGCCGTGTCGTAACGCATCAAACGGTAGAAGATCTCGTTCACAGCGTCAATAATGCCCGGGCAACTTCGGAAATTATGACGCATGTCGATGACATATCCATTGTCTGCCTGCATTTGTGTCTTTTCTTCCCATGGCAGAAAAGACACATACTTCTGATTGAACAATCCCGGGTCCGCCATACGGAACCGATAGATACTTTGCTTAATATCACCGACCATGAATCGATGACCTTGACGCGACAACATGTCTAACAGATCCTCTTGGACGGGGCTGATATCCTGATACTCGTCCACAAGAACCTCATGGTAACGCTGACGCAGCGTCTCCGCAAGCTCCGGAACACTTCGGAGAAGTTCCAGAGGCAAATGCTCAAGATCGGCAAAGTCAACACAATTCCGTCTCCTCTTCTCGTTTTGATAAGCCTCCAAAAGCTCTTCGGTTAGCCCCACCAACCCACGAACAATCCCTGCCGTAGAACAGGACAGCGCCAAATGTTCCGCCAGAGCCGACCCGAGCCATCTTTTCTTGAGGATAGCCAGGTTTTGCTTATAGACCTCCCTGCGCTTTTTGACCGTTTCTTTCGTCTTCTCCAGAATGTGCTCGTTCCGTCCGGAATTTTTTGCCTTCACCGGAGCCAGCCTCGCCGGTATGACTTGAACCAAGGCTTGCCGAAGCCCCTTCAGATCAAGTTTTCGCAACATTGTGACATGCCGGACATCCTGATCGAGCGCAAGCAGATATTCCCGGGGGCCGTCGGAGGTTTCCGCCAAACTCACAGCTTCCCGCAAAACGTGGGCCGATTCCTCCAACAGACTTTGGCCTTGATCCAACAAAGCCTGTCCCCAAAGGCTCTCCAGAAAACCCTCTTCATCAAGGTTATAAGCCGCTGCCAGCCCTTCCAACCACTCGCGGGGGCGCGGCTGGCTCATGGCAAACCGGCGCAAGGACAGCACCGCTTCAGACAGAAATCTATCCCTATAGCCCTCGGAAAAGAATTCTGCCGCACTTAAAAAATCCCTATCATTTCCGTTATCATCCGGCACACCATCCGCTCTTGGGTCATCCGCCCTTTCACCATCCGCCCTTGGATCATCGGGTCTTGGATCATCCACCCTTTCGCCATCCGCCCCTGGATCATCCGCTCTCTCATAGGCTCCGTTAATCAGGGTTTCGGTAAGCTCCCGCAAGAGAATCTGTGCTTGATTCTCTTCCAAGACATGAAAATTAGGTTCTAGGCCAATCAAATGAAAATGCTGCCTCAGCAGATCCCCGCCCAAGGCGTGCAGAGTTTTGATCTGAGCCTTGTCAATCAACAACAGTTGGGTCAACAGGTGATCACTCAATCCCGGATCACAAGCATCCCGAAGTTTATCTTCTATGGCAGCCCGCAAGCGGGTCTTCATTTCCAGTGCGGCTGCTTTGGTAAAAGTAACCACCAGAAACTCATCAACATCCCGCCCCTCTCGCGGATCCGCAATATAGGCCAAAATCCGTTCAATCAGCACAGCTGTTTTACCCGACCCTGCCCCGGCAGCCACAAGCAAGGTTCCCCGTGTCTCAATGGCGGCTTTCTGTGTCTGTGTCCAAAGATGTTCCATACGTTACCTCTCCCGTCACATAACGGTAATTGAATCCCGGCAAAGTCGGATCGAAACCGCAGATGCTATGGAACCCGCAATAGCGGCAAGCTTGGGTTTTTGAGCTGCGCGCCGGTATAGCACTCACACATCCTGCCATAATCTGCTCCCCTTGATGGCGAAGATGGGAGCGGACAGCACCCCTGAGATCGGCGAACTCCCCGGCTGACAAACACGCCTTTTCATTTATAGCGCCGTCCCGCTTAACAAGCTGATGCTCTCCAAACGCCTCCGCAACCCGTGGATCATCATACATAAGGCTTTCCATACGAGCATTCTTACGCCGCGAACACGCAATCTCCTCCTCCCCCACGAAGGACGAAACCTCAATCACCGGTTCAATCAAGGCGAAATAGGCTAGCCCACCGGGTTCAAGAACTTGGGAACCGCCAGCCTGGGACCCGGCAGCCTGGGACCCGCCAGCCTGGGATCCGGCAGCCTGGGACCCGGCGATCCGGGACCCGGCGATCCGGGACCCGGCGTTTAGCGCAACCTCTAAATACAGGGGGAGTTGCAGATCGAGTCCAACGCGTATCTCCTCAAGATCCACTTTTTGCGGACGCGCCTTATAGTCGACAACCCGCACATAATCGCGGTTCGCCACGCGTGCCATATCAATACGGTCAATCTGACCCCGTAACACCAGCTCGTCCCCAAACTCCAGAGGAATCCGCAGCGCCGGCAACAATCCTCTGTCCCCAAAAGACATCTCCACACCGATCGTTACGAAATCCCCCGCCCGGGCTTGTTCACTCATCACGTCCACCGAAAACGCCAAAACCGTCTTCTGCCGATTCAACATAAACCGATGGCGGGCTTCCCGCACCAACGGCGCGAAATCAGGCTGACGCACCAAATTCTCCGCAATCTGACCCAGTCTCTTCCTCTTCTCTGCCTCCGGAATATCAAACCAATTCTCCCCTGCCCGAAAAAGCATACGGGCATATTCATTCATCAAAGCATGACTGAAAATCCCGGCATCCGAAGCTTCCAGTCGATAGATCTTTCGCTCCCTGCCCCTCAATCCATAATGAATAAAATGGGCGAAAGGACACCTTGCAAACAATTGAGTCTGTGATACGCTTGTCACAAAAGGCTGTCCGTACAACATTCGCGTCAACACACGGGGAACAACATCGTCTTCGCTTCCGCCGTTACCCGCACCTTTTACCTGAGCCAACACCCGTCCCAGCACGTCGGCAACAGAGGATTTTTCCAGAAGCCATTTTTCGTAAACTGAATTCTTGTTGGATACAATCCCCTGTCTGTCGATATAGGTCTCAAGCAAGGCCAGCTCATGGGAAAGAACTGTATATCCTTCCCGGGCTTGTCCCCCCGTTTCCCGGGTTTGACGCCCTTCAACATCATTCACAAAGGGCGCTTTCGGAAACAAACGGCGCAGGTGCGCCACAAGGAAAGAAGGCGCTGCAAAGCTTCCGTTCAGACTCAGAGGATAGCTCAAAATAAGCTTGTCTGTCGGCGCAGCCAAAACAGAATAGATATAGAAAAGCTCCTCGTCAAACTCTTTTTTACCTTTCACCTCGAGATTGATCCCCGCCTCCCGCAACGTCAATCGTTCCTGAGCGTCAAACAACCCCTGTGCGTTCCCCGGTTCCGGCGGCAGTATTCCCTGCACGCAGCCAATCAACAAAACCACCTTGATATCAGGCAAACGTGTCCGGTTGATCGACCCCACCATAACCTCGTCCAAACGAGGCGGCACCACCCCCAACTGTATCGATCTCAACCCGGAATCCACAATATGGCCATATTCCGCCAACGACAAACCGGCTTCACCCAAAAGGGTATCCATCTGCTCGATCAATGCCAACATGTGTTGCCAGATTTGGCGATGCACCTGGGCCCCAACAAAATCCCCGTCCCCTTCGCAAGCCTCAGCCCACGTTTCCAGGCAATCTTGCACCAACAACCCCTCAAGAAATCCCAAGAGCAGCCTGCCCAGTTCGCGGACAGAAATCCCCGCTTGTTCTCCCTGGATCAGCGCCGAAACAAGGGGACGCAACCCCACCGAAACCTGACGAAAAGTCCGCCGAGTCGTCCCTTCCACGCGCCGCTGCCAGCTGATCCCGGCTCCGCCCGAAACATCATCCTTATCATCATCGCTTTCATAGTCGTCGGCTTCATAGCCATCGCTTTTATTGCCACCACTTTCATAGTCATCGTTTTCATAGTCATCATAGTCATCATCATCGTCGTCATCGAACCACAGCCGGCCCCTCTCCCAATCCTCCGCCCGAACCCGTGTCGCCAGGCAGAGATTTTCCAGCCTGTCCACCGCATCCAGATCAAACGGGAAAAAACCCGTCCTCAAAGCACAGAACACATCTTCAAGCTGCCACCGGCGTCGGGCCAGATTCAACAATGCCTGAATCAACGTCAGCAGCGGGTGTCCTTGAATCCTTCTCTTATCATCCATGAAAAAAGGTATCCCATGCCGTTGAAACTCCTGTTCCAGAACTTGGCGATACTCCGCCAGACCCCGTGTCATGACCGCCATCTCCCGCCACTGATACCCATGATCCCGGGCCAGAACCCAAATCCTGCGGACAGCAGCCACCACCTCGCTGCGCATATCCTCATGAACATGTATCTCAAGGGGACTCGATTCGCCATCATCCTCACCGTAAGGTATCACAGGATAGCCTCCGAAATGGCGTTCCAAATAAGCCAACATCGGATGCTGGCTGCGTTTATTCGCTGACAGGAAAACCGGTGAATCCAAGCGGGCTTTCGCTCCGGCAACCCTTTCCTTCATCGTCCAAACACCGGTTGCCTTCAGTACCTCAGCTTCCATAGCCACATCGCGCAGCTCTTGATATGTAGCCAAAACCGACTCAAAGATCCTTCCGTTCGATGAGAATAAAGATCCTCCCGAAGCCGTTCCCTTAACTACCATTTCCGGATCCAGAGGCAATGTCACAGTCATGCCCCCGCAAACCCCCAGAAGCCCAGCCAACATAGCAAGTTCCTGAGGTGTAAACCCTTTAAACCCATCCACCCAGATCAATGAGCCCCGCAAGAACCTCCCTTCCGGCAACAAGGCCAGGGCTTCTTCCATATCTTGATCCCAATCATGAACACTCCCCAAGGTCGCCTCATTGTAGCAGCGATAGATCAGGGCCACATCATGCAGTTTATCTGCCAAAACCCCCTTCCCTTCCCACATCTCATTAAGCAGGTCGTGGGGGAAAACCCGATAGGTCCTCAATTCCGTAATCATATGGGAAACACTTTCCGCAAGACCGGGGCTCGCTGCCATAGGCGCGAAACATCTCAACTCATGCCGATGGTCCAACAGAATCTTGGTTAGCATAACCAATCTGCCAACCTCATCAATGCGCACACGACAACCACCCCGTACCTCGTTGAACAACCGCCGCACCAACCGCTGAAAACTCAGCACTTGAGCACGCATCATGCCGCCTCCGGCACTGTTATGCGCCAAAGTCTTTTCCATCAGCAACGTGGATTGTTCCGGCACGAGCAAAATCAGAGGAACCCCGCGGGGTTCCTGACGAACCAGCTCGGTCATCTCCTCAAGACAGTGGACCGTTTTTCCTGAACCTGCCCGGCCCAAAACCAGTTTCAAGCTCATATCCATTTCTCCCAAACTTGAGATCTCAAATTAACACGGTTTTCCACCGCAAGTATCCGGCAGACACCTCACCCAAACAATTGCGTACTCAAATATTTTTCTCCTCGATCCGGAAAAATGACCACAACCAATCCTGAATCAAGCTTCTCGGCAACCTTGGTAGCCGCGAGCATCGCCGCGCCACTGCTCATCCCCACAAAAATACCTTCCTTGGCCGCTATCTCTCTAGCCACGGCGTAGGCATCCTCGGTTTCAACCATGATGCTTTCATCGATTTGGGAAGGATCATATATCTCCGGCACAATCGCTTCCTCCATATTTTTCAGACCTTGAATATAGTGGCCTTTCACCGGATGAGCCTCAACAATCTTAATCCCGGGGTTCTTCTCTTTTAGAAACGTCCCGATACCCATCAACGTTCCGGAGGTTCCCAAAGACGAAACAAAATGAGTAACCTGCCCTTTCGTCTGTTCCCAGATCTCTTCCCCGGTAGTCTTGTAGTGAGCGATCTTATTATAGACGTTGGAAAACTGATTTGGGTTGAAATACTTATCAGGATGCAACGCCATCATCTCACGAACCTTCATAATCGCGCCGTCAGTGCCAAGACCGGCCTCTGTAAGCGTCACTTTGCCGCCGAAGGCTCTGATCATCTTCTGTCTCTCCACCGAAACCGCCTCGCTCATAACGATTTCCACATCATAACCTTTGACACGACCAATCATAGCCAGCCCTATGCCTGTGTTTCCCGAGGTTGGTTCCAAAATCGTTTTATCGTGAGTGAGCAATCCTTCATCCTCAGCTTGCTCAATCATTTTCAGGGCAATACGATCCTTAATACTGCCGGTGGGATTGAATCCCTCCAATTTCGCATAGACCTCAACTTTAGGGTTGGGGTTCAACCGGTTGATTCTCACCATAGGCGTTTTCCCAATGGCCTCTAAAATATTGTTGTACACGGCCCGGCCCTCCTCACTCTTTATCATTCTTGATCACTCTTTATCCTTCTTGGTCACTCTTTATCACTTTTTATCGCACACATCTTTCACATACTCTTCGCTCTATCCCCAATAGTAAATGCCAATGTTTCGCTCAATGTGACTCTTCCAAACACTTTACAAGATCATCAATCGTAACGATGCTCATCATCATCTCTTCATTGACAACAATCCCGAAATCCTCTTCCAGCTGGCAACACATTTCCACCAGGTCAAACGACGTTATCCCCAAATCACGAACCAATTGATTATCCCCGGTAATCTCAATATCCTGAAGATTCTGATTCTTGCGGATGAATTCAATGACTTGGTCCTTGATTGTTTGTCCACTCATGCGTTTCTCTTCCTCCTTCGAATTTGTATCTTTTTATTTTACCTAAAGCCGTCTTCTCAAAATCCTCAGCCACCATTTCGATTTTCTGCACTCTCTTATGAGGCGGCAACGTCGCGTTGTAAGCAGCTGTTTCCCGCTCCAACTCGGCTTGAATATCCGTTATCCCGGCCTCTTTTGCATACTCTTGGTCAGGAAATATACAGGCTGTCACTAACATCGTCTGCTGGTGTTTCTTCTCGCAAACCATAATCGACTTAACCAGAGGCAATTTTTCAAGATGATTCTCCAGCTCCTCCGGTGAAATGTTATTCCCATCAGCCAAAACAATCAGATTCTTCTTTCGTCCTGTCAAGAATAGAAATCCTTCGTCATCAAGATACCCCAAATCCCCTGTTTTGAACCATCCTTCCACAAACGCATCCGCTGTGGCCTCCAGATCCTTGTAATATTCTTTCATCACAATCGAACCTCGGACAAGGATTTCCCCATCTGAAATCTTAACCTGGCAATAGCGACTCGGTGGCAATATGCCTATGGACCCGGCTTTTTGAGACTTAGCCATATTACAAGATACCACAGGGGAACACTCGGTAATCCCGTACCCGTTGCGCATGGAAAGCCCCCACTCGTTAAATCTTCGCAGCAGATCCGGCTCCAAAAAGGCTCCGCCGCAAACAATCACACGCATTTTGCCCCCAAAAACCTCGTGAATATCTTTGAACAGCCACCGGCGCAGATCGATTTTCCACGTCAACAGCCGATTGCTGATGCGAATGAATCGTTCCATTTGTTTTTCTTTGCCCTTGCGGCTGATCTCCAAACATATTTTCTTGTAGAGCCCCTCCGCAACCATAGGTACAAGGATCATCCCAACCGGCTGGAAATATTTCACATTCTTCGAGATATATTTCAGGCCCCCGCCAAAACAGATTGACCCCCCATAAAACAGAGGTGCCAGCAATCCCGTCGTCAATTCGAACATATGGTGAGGCGGCAGAACAGGAATAATCCGTTCTCCGGCAGTGAAATGAACATCCTGAAGGAAATGAAGACTGCAACAGAGGTTATCACAAATGTTTTTATGAGACAACATGACGGCTTTGCTGTCTCCTGTTGTCCCGGAAGTGAAAACCATCATGGCACTGTCGAGAGGCGCTATGGAAACTGGGAGGTCGTTATGGGAAACGCGGGGATCCGGGATGGGTTGTGCTTCCATGTACTGACGCAGATTCCGGGCCATGTTGCTTTCGCAATCTTCGCCGTATAATATCAAGGTATTAATTGTTTCAACTGAGGTTTCCAGGTTGTTGGCTTTGTGTGAGGAAGTCCCTTCCAAGAAAAGATGTGTGACATCTCCTTGGCGCAGCAGTTTTGCCATGTCCGATTCATTTAGCTCTCGATCAATAGGAACAACAACATTGCCGGACGCCAACACACCAAAAAAAATCACAAACCACTCGTAGCATAGATTCCCGATGATCGCCATATGCTGCCCGAAGACACTTTGTTGCGCGAGCCATGAAGCAACCCGCCAAGCATCCTGCCGCATTTGAATATAGGTATACGTTTCCTCTCTGTCTCTGTTTTTGCTGATAACCGCTAAAAGCTCTTTGTGGCAGTCCACGATATAGTCCGCCAGATCCGGAACGGTTTGGATTTTATCAAATATCTCGATGTATTTCTTGTTCAGCTTCATATCAGATCCCTCTCCGACCACAGCTAATGAATATGATAAACTTGCCGGAGGGTTATGTCAAACGTTCCGGAATGAACAGCTCTTATACGCTCAACGGCCTCCAGTATAACGACCCGGCGGTCATCCAGGAGAAGCGAAAGGGCTGTACCAGCCAAATAGTTCAGCCGAATACAGATCAGGAATCATAATCCCAACCGTTTGTTGAATCCATTTTTTGTAGGACGATGCCCCTTTCCTCGAATATTTGAAGAAGCAAACGGCTTCCTGGATCTAGATTGCCAAAAGAAAAAATCAATCCGTCTTTGTTAAACACCATATACGTTGTTGACTGGTAATATGCATTATAATCACGCACCATTACCTTTTTTATATCCTTAAAGGTGTAGCTCTTTGTTTTACCAAATGTCGGCGTATACGTTAAAGTCCCTCTTTTAACTACAATCTTGCATCGAATTAAATTA
>WRJI01000090.1 GCA_009778595.1 Peptococcaceae bacterium
AAGCCGTCATAGCCGCCGCAAAAGCGGCGGACGAAGCGGCCAAAGCCAAGAAGATATTCGATCCCCTTCATTGGCGAGAAGACTTCACCCTTTGGAAGGACCAGCCCCAGTTGGTGACGCCGGAAGGATTGAGCTTGGGCAAACCGCATACCCTCTTTGAGATCAGAGCGCAGCAGGCAGGGCTGCGGGACTTG
This sequence comes from Peptococcaceae bacterium, assembly GCA_009778595.1. Taxonomy (GTDB): domain Bacteria; phylum Bacillota; class Desulfitobacteriia; order Desulfitobacteriales; family Syntrophobotulaceae; genus WRJI01. The sequence goes on from WRJI01000090.1 coordinate 195, forward strand.
GAAAAGCAGAGGCTTTTGGCTGAGAGATATGGTATAATGGGAGTAGCGGATGATATCGCCAGGAATTCAATCAAGCTCAATGACCCCATAAAGATCAAGACCAATAAAGGGATTGAGGTTGAGTTTAAGAATCCGGTAGGTACAATTATCAAATGGACGGAACAGGCACCGAAGGATATAGATATGATTATTGAAGCAAATTTGAAAAGCGGCAATAAAGGCAAGATTCTTGAAGGCGAAACCGCCCAAATTGTTCAAGATGCAGGTGTGCTTGAAGGGACAAGCTTAAAGCTGGAAACACCAACAAAGATGCCAGTTGGAGACATTGATATTCTGGCGTCCAGCGGAACAAATAAATATATTATTGAAGTCAAGGAATCTGTTGGCGCTATTAGGTCATCTCAAATTGACAAATTAACCAACCCGCTTCATCCAAACTTTTTCAACCATGAAGGACGGCAAATCATTTATTACCTTGAAAACCCGATAGCTAACGGCCCCGAACAGCTTGCAAAACTTAAACTTCTTGAAGAAAAAGGTGTCAGAATCATTTCATCACCGGAAGAGTTAAGGGGGTTATTCCAGCCATGAGCAGCTCGCTTTTCCTTTTCAAAAAAATTGATGGTTATTCACCAATAGCAGCCTTAGAATCCTTTCAAAGCGCGACGACGCAAGCAGGTATGTATTGCTTTGGGTTTGAAATGGAATATGACGAGGTAAATACAGCCAAAGGTGGTGAAGGAGCCTTATGTGAGATGGATCAGGCAACTTTAATGACATTTGATATCTTTGATACTCAAAAGATAAAAAGATTTTTGTTTGGGATTGAAATGCCTACGGAGCATTCGCGTGGTAGTTGGACCTATCTTTTGGGTGACCCTAATTATTTTCGAGCCATATATATTGATAATCCTTGGGATTACGACGATGGCGAATTTATTTTTCGTTTTGTGGTCAGTTACTTCGAGAACAACCCAGACGATTATATCTGGTTTGGTGGTGATAGCTGGTGCTATACAGCAGCAGACATTAAGAAATTGAGCACAATGCCCTATAATCGTATGTGGTGTAATAAGAAGCTTGTGTAGAGAACGGGCGGCAACCTGCCGCCTTAAAATCTTCCCTAATTCCGTAGGAGATAATTCTAGCTAGTGGCGAATCCCGATTTTTCAACTTATTACCATCCTACTGTGAAACCAGTCGAGATTGAGGTATCTGTCCCAACTAACCGTACAAAAGATTATAGATTGGCCAACGAAAAGGCCAAGCTAACTAAGAATTCTGACCCTCCAGTTCCGGCGCTGGACGAGCCTACTGATGGATATATATGGCATCATCTTGAAGACGGGAAAACTATGGTTCTCGTAGAAGAAGATATCCATATTGAATTCACACATGCGGGTGGCGTGTCAGTCGCAAATAAATAAACTTGTGAAACACTTAATATTGAGGCCATTAAAGAATTAGAGACTGGACATGATATTGCGCTCCCCGATCTTTACACTAAATTTTTGCTTGAAAATAACGGAGGACGTCCAGATAAAAAATATTTCATAATATCTGATGATCAGGGCGATAGCATTCTTAGCCGTTTCTACTCTATTAGCCGTTTCTACTCTATAGGAAACACAAAGAATAGTTTGAGCAAGTATATAGATATTCTGGAAGGAAGAATGCCGGATGACTTTATTCCTATTGCAAATGATCCTAGCGGAAATATACTATGTGTAGGTATCCGAAACGAATATTGCGAAAATATCTTCTTCTGGGATCATGAGCAGGAAAACGATGATGCGGATATGAGCAATATGTACTTTTTGGCAAAGAATATTTATGAATTCCTTGATAGCTTGCGTGATTCGGTTGATTAAGGCGCATCCGTGACCATTCCCTCCTGGTGGACCCCAGACCGAACGCCCCCGACCAATGGGACATCAATCTCGGCAAAATAGCCTATATGGGGCAATACTTAGGCGACACCATAAGCCCCTACGAAATGCTGGCACAAATGTTCGGAGAACCCGAAAACCTCACCAAGCTCCAAGCCATGGCCAAACAATGGGAAGCCATTCGACTGTTGAAACCAACAATAAAACAGAAATTTTGTGTTTCCAATGCAGAATCAAAAGGAGTCTGAAGAGAATTGACGAATACAGAGCCTTGAAACGAAATCATGGCAAAACGGCCGACACCCCAACAGCCATATCAAAAGGACAATCCCCATGAGCGAAAACGCCAAACACACATACGCCCTAATCACAGTCAAGAATCCAGCCTTCGGGCAAATGGACATCCGGGTCAGCCGCGATATTCCGTTAACAGAGCTCATCCGGAATCTCTTCGTAGCCTTGAACTGTTCCCAAGACAACCTAAGCGGGTATTACGCGAAATCAGCCCGCCGCAGAGCCCTGCTCAATCCCGGTGACACATTAAGAGACGCCAACGTCTTCGACGGCGACATCATCACAATCCTCTAACCTCATACAACTCCAATAGTAACTTATAGACGCGAAGCGTCAATAAAAAACAAGAAAATCCACATTCTGAATCCTGAATACTGAATCCTGAATACTGAATACTGGATACTTGCGGGCAGAGCCCGCGTTAGGACGTGAAGAAAAACATGACCAAAACCCAGTGGCTCACAGATGTTGAAACAAACGATACCACAGTGCGCTTAACCACCCCGAACCTGAACCTCAAAGTCCATCATCTGGCCCTGCTCAAACAGCCAACCCCCAAGTACCTGCCATGCCGGGACATCCTGGCAACCGACACCCACACGACCTTTCTCTATGACAAAGGCGACTTCTACCAGCCCTTCACCACCCGGATCACATCCTTCAGGACACTTGAAAAATACCTCATCCTGCTCAACATCGGCAAGGTACTGAAAGACGAGAAACGAACCCATGGCCTAAGCTTCGACCCCAGAAACATCTTCATCACAGAAACCTACAACGCCGCATTCCTCTTCAAAATCCTGCCAAACATGTTCGGCACCCCCTACATGCCGGAAACACACTCGTCCCGGGAAGAATTCGATGGCTACAAGACATTGGTCTTATCCGTCGTCCAAGAGAAACACGACTTCGCCTACCTGTCCGAATACGGTCCGGACATCCTGCAGAAAAACAAGCTCTGCGCCGCAATCATCAAGGCGACAACCCCGGAAGACCTGGAAACCGTCCTAACCCAAGAATACCAGAAAGTCTACCGCGACACCCGCACAAACAGCGTCACAATAAAAGCCGGCCGAATCAGGCTCATCACGACAGCCGTCTCAATTCTATTCATCACGCTCACCTTGGCCCTTGCCTACTTCGCCTATACCACCATAACCGAAACCAGAACCTACGGCGTCAAAATGTACTTATACCAAGCCCACTATAACCAGAACCCGGCAGGTGTTATCGAACAAGCCGACAAACTCAAAGACAGCGACCTGGACCGCGATCCCAAAATGAAAAAAATCATCGCCGACGCCCTCATCGCCACCGGCGAACCCCGGAACCTGCAAAGAGCCTTCCCCCTCGACCTCAGCCGCCAGACAGAAATCATCAACACCCTCATAGCCCAAGAACAATATGACATCCTGACCACCCTCACCACCAACGATCCCGCGGCTCAACTCCGCATCGCCTACTACACGAAAGACTACCGACAAACCGTCGCCATAGCCGAAGAAAACCTGGATCTGCAATTCGACGCCCAAGCCCAACTCCTGGCCGCCAAAGCCTATGCCGTTCTGGGGGACTACGACCAAGCCGAAACCATACTCACCGCCCTGGGAGACCTGGACCTTCTCCTCACCATATACCAAGAACAACGAGAAATCATAGCCGCCACAGAAACAAACATCGAACGCCGCAAACAGATACGCCAAGACCTTGACGACCGCATCAAACTCATCGAAGACATCAAAAACAACACAACAAAATAACCGGCAGCCGACAAGCAGAACAGGAGTAAGACGATGACCCCAATCTTCACCCCAACCCCCCTAACCCCAACCCAACCCCCAACCCAACCGCAACCGCGAATCCCAACCCTCGTAGCGGAATACAACAACGTCCGCTACCAATGCCAACTAACCCCCGACAAAACCACATACACCGTCAACGATCCCTGTGAGGCTGATTTCACCATACCCAGAAAAAGCGACCATCCCTTCCTCTTGGGACTTCACGCCATCCTTGCCGAATTCACTGAAGAAGGAACCCTGCAAAACCTTGTGGCCGTCATAGGCTCCCAATGTCAGATCATGGAGACAGAACCGGAAGTCATCACAACAGTCGAAGACATCTCCTTCCATATCGAATACCCTGATCCCGCCCAAACCCACATCTACCTAGAAACCGAAACCATTATCAACTTTGGCAGAAATGAGAAAAACAAAGTCATCCTAAGCCGATGCAAGGACGACTACACCCTCCTAATCAAAAAAGACCTGACAGGCACCTGGATGCTGCACGCCATACCCGGCCAAGACGTCATCCACATCAACAACCGCAACTTCAAACTCGCCTCCCGCGTCTTAGAACCCGGCGACACCGTTCGCTTCGCCGGTTACAGACTCGAAATGGCCGACGAATACATCACCCTCTACCACCAGAACGCGTACAGACTCAACAACCTCATCGAATACGAACCCGGCACCGACACCGACCCAACATCACCCACGAACATCCGTTATCCCAACTTCCAACGCCCCCCACGCATCCTCTATCCCGTACCCGGCGACAAAATAACCATACCCAACCCTCCCGGCCAACCCCGGAAAGACCGCTTCGGCCTTCTGGTCAGACTGGCCCCCATCCTGGCCATGATCGCCATGATGATCGTCATGAGCCTGCTCAGAGCACGAGGCATCTACATGCTGGCCATGGTCGGTGTCATGGCCGTCACCGCCACCGTCACCACCTACCGCTACTTCGCCGACAAAAAACACCGCAAACAAGAAGAAACCGAACGGGTCACCTATTATGAAACCCTGCTCAACCGCAAACGCAAAGAAATCCGCACCCTCATCGACCAACAAAGCAAAGCCCTCGAGCATACATACCCAAACCCCCAGACCTGCGTAGCCTTGGCTGAACAGATCTCCCCCCGTCTCTGGGAACGCACAAGAGACTATGTAGACTTCTTCCGGCTCCGCATCGGCACAAACGAACAACCCCTCACCTTCACCATAGAGCACACCCCCCAGGAAACCGCCGAAGCCGAACAAGACCCCCTCCACCAAGACGCAGAAAAACTCGCCCAAACCTTCGAAAACATACCCGACCTCCCCCAAAGTATCTCCTTAACGGAAGCCTATGTGGGTATCGTCGGCCCGTCAAGACACACCATACCCCACGCCCTGTCCCTCATCGGACACCTCTGCGTCTTTCACAGTTACAACGACCTCACCCTTATCGTCATCTATCCGGAAGCCCGCGAACAAGACTTCCTGCCCTTCAAATGGCTCCCCCACACCTGGTTGGGAGAGCGGCAATTCAAAGGCATGGTCAACGAAACCACACGAAACAACATCCTGGACAGCCTCATCAACGTCCTCAAAGAAAGAGAAACCGACCACGCCCAAAACACCAAAAAAATCTATCAACCCATAGTCTTCCTGGTAGCCGATCTCAACCTCATGTACAACCACGACATCCGGAAATACCTGACCCTCAGACATCAACATCTCGGTGTCCACGCCATATTCCTCACCGAATCACCCTACGCCCTCCCCGAATCCGTCAAAACCATCCTCACCCTTACTTCTGACGATACCCTCACAAGCCCCACAGAAGCCACGATATATCAGGAAACCGACCCAACACCCAGAACCTACAAACCCGACACTTTAACCCCAGAATCCATGGAAAAAATCGCCCGTGCGCTGGCGCCCCTCAATCACGTCAGAGAAACAACCGACAAAGACATGCCGGAAACCGTCACTCTCTTGGAACTTCTCAGAGCCGAAACCGTCAGCGACTTGGATATCGAAGGCCAGTGGGAAACCAACAAACCCTACAAAACCTTAGCCGTACCCATAGGACTCCGCTCAGCCGACAAGATCATCGAACTCGACCTGCACGAAAAAGCCCACGGCCCCCACGGTCTCCTGGCCGGCACCACAGGCTCGGGGAAATCGGAAACCCTGCAAAGCTACATCCTATCCCTGGCTATCCACTTCCATCCCCAAGACGTCGCCTTCCTTCTCATCGACTACAAAGGCGGCGGCATGTCCAACCTTTTTGACGATCTGCCCCACCTCCTGGGCACCATCACAAACCTGGACGGGGCCGGATCCATGCGAGCCCTCGTCGCCATCAAAAACGAACTGCGCCGCCGCCAAGCCGTCCTGGCCGACCATGAAGTCAACCATATCGACGCCTACCAAAAGAAACGGGAACAGACCCCAACCCTGGCCCCCATGCCCCACCTCTTCATCATCTCCGACGAATTCGCCGAACTCAAACGGGAAAAACCCGACTTCATCAAAGAATTGGTCAGCGCCGCCAGAATCGGACGCTCCTTAGGCGTCCACATGATCCTGGCCACCCAGAAACCCTCCGGCGTCGTCGACGACCAAATCTGGTCCAACTCCAACTTCCGGGTCTGCCTCAAAGTCCAGAACCCCGGCGACAGCCAGGAAATGCTCAAAACCCCGGATGCGGCCCATATCACACTCCCCGGCAGAGGGTACCTCCAAGTCGGCAACAACATCATCTACGAACAATTCCAATCCGCCTACACAGGAGCCGAATACCGGCCAGACAAAACCGAAAGCGAAGACAAACCCGACAGCAATATCTATCTCTGGAACCAACTGGGACAAGCCCAGCTCATCACCAGAGACTTCAGCGCCACAACAACCGGCAGCGCCAACCGCAAAACAACCGAACTCGAAGCCGTCACAGACGCCATCAACCAAACCTTCCAAGCCAAAAGACTGACCAAAGTCCCCAGCCCTTGGCTGCCCCCTCTTCGCGATAACCTCTGTTTAGCTGAGATCATAGCCATAGAAAACGGACACATAACAATGGACCAATGGGGAGTGGGAAACTACACACTGGACAACACGGCAGAAAAATCGGCATCCAGGCAATGGACGCTCTACGGCAAGGAAGAAGAACACCCCATAAAACGGACCTCATCCAACGCACCCCTCCCCAGAGTCAATTGCGAATTAGAGCCAAGCTGGGCGATAAACCCTGACACCCAGAATATCGAGCCGCACAGACCAAGCCCAAACGACCCAACCGACCCAACCGTCCAAACCGATCAAACCGACCAAACCGACATAAAGATCACCATAGGCGTTGTCGATGAAATCGAACACCAACGCCAAACCCTGCTCACCCTCAACTTCACCGCAGACGGACACACAGGCATATGGGGAAGCTCCGGCACCGGCAAATCCACATGCCTTCACACCATCGCCCTGGCCCTGGCCCTACGCTGCACGCCGTCCCAAGCCCACTACTACATCCTGGACTTCGGCAACAACAACCTCCTGACCCTCCAGACCCTGCCGCACACAGCCGACATCGTCACCCTGGAAGACGGCGAAAAACTCATCAAACTCGAACACCTCCTCCAGAAAGAAATCAAACGCCGCAAAGAAACCCTCGGCACCTCAAGAGTCCCCACCATCACTCTCCACAACAGAATCAGAAGCGATTCACCCATCCCCGCCATCTTCCTCTTCATCGATAACATCGACTGTCTCAAAGACCCCGACAACATCGACATGGAAAACCTCATCAAAGACATTGCCCGGGACGGCCAAGCCCTCTCCATATACCTCATCTTCACCTCATCCCGCTCAGCTATGATCAAACCCGCCATCCTTGGCAGCATCAAAACCAGACTCCTGCTCCACACCATCGACCCCGCCGAACTCTACGCCCTCCTGGGCCGCACAGACCTCCCCGGCGAAAACATCCCCGGACGCGGCCTGACCACCCTGGACACCATCTGCAGCTTCCAAGCCGCCCTGCCTGTACCCGGCCAAAGAGAAGAAGACCGCCTCACCACATTCAGGCAAACCATGGAAACTATCAGAAGCGACTGGACCGGCCCCATGCCCCCAGGCATACCCATGATGCCGGAAACCGTTTCCATGAAAAGCTACTACCGAATGGACAGCGTCCGGCAAGCCCTCCAAACCCCGGACAAGAAACTCCCCATAGCCTTGGACAACGAAAACATAGAAGCCTTCAACGTGGACTTCAGCAAAATCAGCCATCTCCTGGTAACCGGCGCCCACAATACCGGCAAAACCAACATCATCAAAATCATGCTGGAATCCCTGACCCGCAAAAACCGCCCCTTCAACATTCACATCATCGACGACCCCATGTTCAAGCTCAGTGCCGCCCAAAACATGCCCGAAACCACCTACCTCACCCAAAAACAAGAGATCATAGAACTCACCAAAAGCCTTGCCGAAGAAGTGGTTCTGCGCAAAGACGGCTACGCCCGGAAGATGCGCACCCAGGCAACCACCCAATCCCTCGCCCGATTCTGCGCCGGCATGACGCCCTACATCACCATTGTCAACAACCTAAGCAACCTCATGACCCAACTCACCAAACCCGAACAAGAAGACCTCGGCCAACTCCTAAGCGACGCCCAAAGCACAGGCATCCACTTCTGCTTTGTCTCCAACATAGCAGACTTCCCCAAAAGCTACGACAAACTGGCCGCCGCCCTCAAAAGCATCAACACCGGCTTCACCCTCACACCCCTGGATCAGCCGGGACAAATCCTGCCGATACCCCCGAGAGCTAACAAATACAATCCTCCCAGGCCGGGAGAAGCCTACCACATCCAAGCCGGCGCCGTAACCCTCGTCAAATTCCCGCTGGTATCGGCAGAAGATAACTTTTAAAATAGTCGGATCTTAAAATATTCTTAATATAGTCTGACAATATTTATCTGGAAATCCCTTGACTCCTGACACCGGAACGGAGTATACTTGTGAATATGGGGATTAAAGTCCATAATATATCAAAATTACAAACTATTTGGAGGGAGAAGACAGAATGAGTGCAATTCGAAACCCGAATCTGGAGAACGATTCTTGTGGGGACATATTCATCCAGCCTGCGGCTATGGATGCTGCCGTCAAAACATTTAATGATTGTGCGGAACTTTTGGAAACAGCCGGCAACGATCTGGTAGGCGCCATCGAAACCCATTTGAATCCATGGAAGTCCGTAACAAACAAACCCATCTTCATTGAATCTCTTGAGAGCATTGTCCTATCCATGAACATGCTTGTTGATGCCCTGCAACAGGAAGGGACATCTATTATGACCTATAAGGAAGAGCGGGCTCAAGCTTGAATGCTGTGGTTCTTACGGATCTCGAGGGGCTGCCGAAAGGGACATGAATAAAGTCACAAGCGGCAGCCGCGATTCTCTTCTCAAGACCCATATTCCGGGAAGACGCATAAACGATATGCTCAATAAGCTGTCAAGGTATGCCGTTATTGCCTGTCTTCTTTATGTCACATATGATGTCTCATATAGCCAGAATCAGTGAGGAAGTGAACAAAAGTGGTCAACTCCTTTGATTACTATATGCTGATGAACCAAAAAGCTTCTGCTGAACTCCAACTAACAAGTATCAACGGAGATATCATCCGTCTTCAAAGCGAGATTGACGACTTGGAACAAGCTCAGGCTGAATGGGTTCTATGCGATGGGGTCTACACAGCGTTCCTGAGTGCCAACTCTTCTACGAATCTGATTTCAGATGTTCACTGTGAAAGCCAATGGCTGACAGGGTACAAAATACAATTGAACACCGAAGTGGATTGTGATGCAAGGGTACAAAGCACTTACAAATGCGATGAGCAGATTGAATATTTCCAGAATCAAATAGCCATGAAAACCGGGGAACTATCGACCCAAAGGACAAACGTGATCAATACACAAGCAAGGATTACAACCCTAAAGAAACAAATAATAACAACGCAGAATCAAAACATTCTTACCCAGAATAAGCAAGGAGGCCCGATATGAAGAGAATAGTAATGCAAGACGAAGAATACGCCCTTGCCGACAGATACGCATCCATGGGCCTGAGTCTGCAAACAACAATAGGGATGTACTTAAATCAGATCCATAACATGATCCAAGGAAAACACATTGAGGGTGAAACCGCTCAACTCATAGAAGCCATGGCGTTCACCATCGGGGAAACCATAGACAACGACTACGAGAACATTCTGACCGACTTAGCGGAGATAACAAAGAGTTTCACACAAGATATTGCGGAAGACGACACATATACCTTGGTCCCGTAACTTAACAATCCGAAGACGATAGGAGGAAGTGCTGTGAGTGATACTATCAGTATCAAACCCTTATTGGTACAATTTGATTTGGATCAAATGAGAATGCAAAGCCAAGCCGCCAACGACAACAATACCGTACTTGCAGACATCCAAAGTGCCCAAATCAAAGAAGGTTATACGGCGGACGAATACGCACAACAGCATCTTCGGTTGGCGCAAACGATAACCGCCCTAAGCAATCTCATGGATGTTGAAATAACGCACATTGCCGAAACCTCGGAAACGATACAGGGTCTGTAAGAGAGGAGGCCGTCACGGTGCAAAGAACCTTTGATGACGAGACCCGGATAGCCATTGAAGAGGCCATCGACGCAAGTATAGCCGAAATCTCAGATGTTATTGAGAAAATCGAAGCCTTCATCAACAAATTCCCCCAACACGTTGTCCCGGGACTGGAAAGCGTCGTCTTAGGCTATCTGCGGCGGCTCCACTACTTCCAATGCGAATCCAAAATCGGCGTGGGAGAGCTCTTCGAGCGAGTTGAAGCTACGGACATCAGAACATCAAAGAAAGTCCAGGAAAACGGATTGAAAACCGCTATCCTTCAGAACAAGATTGAATCGCTCATAGAATGCTTCAGGCCCTTAAATAGCGATAAAATGTATCCTCTAGAAACGATC
>WRJI01000091.1 GCA_009778595.1 Peptococcaceae bacterium
ACGAAAACCGTGTGATGGCTCCCGAAACGGTGAGGAACTATATCAATTATTGTATGAACGCTTTTCTCATTTACCAAGTATGCAGACAGGATTTACAGGGGAAGAAACTGCTTGCGATCAACGAGAAATACTACATCGCCGACCACGGACTCCGCGAGGCGGTGTACGGAGGCAACATGAAGGACGTGAATCTCATTCTGGAGAACATCGTTTTCATGGAGCTGCTCCGGAGGGGTTACAAAGTTACAGTCGGTAAAGCGGGATCGAAGGAGATTGACTTCATCTGTGAGAATAAGAAGGAGAGGCTCTACGTTCAGGTTACCTACTTTCTCGCGTCAGAAGAGACGATTCAACGCGAGTTCGGCGCATACGAACCGGTACGGGACAATTTTCCGAAGTATGTTGTATCACTGGATGAGTTCGACATGAGCCGCGAAGGGATCAAACACAAAAACATCCGGGACTTTCTGCTTGCTTCTGAGTGGACCTGAGAACATCTTGGCCATGGACTTCGCAAACCGGGAAGGCGTCTACTCTCTCAATTGTTTCTCCAGGTTTAGAATCTTGATTTTCTTTCTTAACGAGTTCCACATGAGCAGACACCCAAAGCCCAGGGACAGGATGATTGGGCAAGATACAAGAAGGAGTATTAAGAAATCGGTTGATCCTGTCTCTATAAAGCGAAACAGTGAGGAAAAGGTTGAGCTGGTACCGATTGTTATATTAGAGATAGCTAAGATCAAAAAGAATGCGGCCACACGTCTGTAGTGGGTTAGCCGGGAGGTGATATCACTAAAAATATCAAAGGGACCGTCTTGGGCTTTCTTGCGGAAGTATACCCAGCGATGCCAGGATGCCACAGCTTCTATACGGTTTTCTTCCATAAACCGTATGTATCTCTGGCTTTCCGGATGATAGGAATGGTTCTCTAGGAGCTCTATGCGATAAATGTATTCTCCCGGTTCACTGTCTTTGAATGTGTAGCGTCCAAAAAAGTAGTTCGACAACGCGAAGCCTTTGGCAGACATGTGGTTTAGCCAGTCTTCTTCTTTTTCGTAGTTTACATAGAATCGCCATCTGGCACTGTTCATACTTGATCTCTCCTTTACTTTTCGCGGGCCTCACGGTGTGGGTTTGTTGCCGATCATTCTGAGATAGCCGGTTCTTTTGTATCCGGGAGGATCGTCGTCTGAGAGTTCTTCAAATAGTGTTAGCCCGTGGAAGAGGAGTTCTCCTAGCCTTTCCAGTTCGTTGAGGAAAACCGCTTTGCCGGTCTCGGTGATGATATATTTCTTTTGTCGCGAATCCTTTTCTGAGGATAAAGAGGTGATCCACTGTTTTTGTACCAAAGCGTTGAGAGCTCCATATAGGGTTCCGGATCCCAGGATAACCCGTCCGGCAGTTAGATGTTCTATGCTTTGCATCATGGCATATCCATGCATGGGTTGATGCAGGGAAAGCAGGATGTAGTATACGGCCTCGGTCAAAGCACCTCTTTCAATACTTTCCGGCATAGAGGATAGCCACCTCCTTTTGATATATCGTCTGTCGTTATTTCGGCTAACGTAATATAATGATAACGGCAAACGTCGTAGATGTCAACAGTGAAGCAGTGAAGTTGATGTTTTGAGGCGCGGAGTTTTCCTTTTTCGAAAAAATGATTTAGAATGGGACTGAGGGAATAATACGCGAGAGTTTGCCTGTATTGAGGGGTTGACTCTGGAAGAGGGGAGTCCCCTAATGAGTGCTCTGCAAGTTCTCCAAAAAAAAATTACTGCCGGAGAGATTCCTCTGTTACAGCTTTGGTACGGTGAGGATCGTTATTCTATGATCGAGGGGTTGCGGCTGCTGAAACAGCATTTTCTTAAAGCGGATCCTTCGGGGAGTTCGATTCAAGTGTTCAGCGGCAAGGAGGCCCAGAAGCTGGAGGAGGTCGTGGCCGCGGCACGGACACCGGGGTTCTTTTCGGGGCGCCTGGTTGTGGTTGATTCTTTTGTTCAAGGGAAGGCTGATGAAGATGACGGGGGGATGACGCAGCTTCTTACTTATTGCCAGGAGACGGGCCGGGACACGCTGTCGAAAAGTCAGACGCCGAGGCCGCCGGGAAGCGGGTTTTCGGAGCCGCCGCCAGAGGATTGTCAAAATTGTCTGGTGATTATGGCGGAGAAGATGAATCGGACCCGTAAGCTTTATAAGGTGATGGCCAAGGAAGGATTGGCGTTGGAATTTGTTTGCCCCGGGAATTATCGTGAGTGGCAGGAGTGGGTTCGGGCGGAAGCAGGGCGTCACGGGAAGAAGATTTCGGCGTCGGGGTCGGGGTTTTTGCTGGATTGGTGCGGTCGGCATGTGGGGATTCTGAGTCAGGAATTGGCGAAGTGTGCTCTCTATGGGGGAGCCCGTCAAGAGATCAGAAATACTGATATTGAGCAGGTATGTGTGGCGAGAGGGGAAACATCCATCTTTGTCTTGTTGGACGCGATTGCCCAACGTCGGATGAAAGAGGCCCTTATTGCTTTGCGGAACGTCTTGGACCAGGATTATTATATGCGGGTTCATGGGATGATTGTTCGCCATATCCGGTTGCTGTTGGCGGGATGTCTTGTTCGAGCCAAGACAGGGAGCGCGGGGTTGGATGCTCGGGATGTTCTGATGAAAGTGACGGGGATCCGGTCGCCCTATGAGGCGGGCAAGATGTTAACCCAATCGGGCTTGTTCCGGCCTGATCAGTTGGTGGATTATTTGGCGGCTTGTCTGGACACAGAGGTCAAAATCAAGTCTGGGGGGGGTGAAGCGCGGTTTTTGCTGGAGGTTATGGTGGTAGAGTTCTGCCGCAATTGATGAACCGGGAGCAAGAACATGATACGCCCATTGCGCAATTATCTATTTATTTATATTTTACGTAAAAGGATTTGTCATGACGTGGGTGGAATGGTATGATAGTGTTATAATGTCTTATTAACGAGAGGAGAGATTGACTATGAGTCAAAATTCACAGAATCCTTTTTCCATGTGGATGGATATGAACAAAAACATGTATGACGCTTGGAATACATGGGCGTCTCAAATGACGCAGAATGCCGCGCAACCTGCCGTGGACGATAAAGCGAATCCATTCAACGCTTATTTTGAGTTCATGACAAAAAGCTTCGAGCAGAACCCTTTCTTTGCAGGTTTATCCGGCAACACGGGGAATTTTGTTGAGCAGATGACCAGGCAGTGGCAGGACGCGATGAAGAGTATGTCGATGTTCATTCCGAACCCGGCGCTCCGTGACGGCTTTGACAGGTTTGTTAACGCCTACCAGATGTTTAATTCCCTTCAGTCTTATTGGGATACATTCCTGAAGAATCTTCCTTCGGATGTTACGGATTGGAACGCTTACGCCAAACCGATTTTGGATTATTATCAGAATCTTTCCAACGGGTTCCTCCAACCCTTCATGCCGGAACAGCTGAAGAGTATTTTTGCTCTGCCTTTTGAGGATATGACAACTGTCCAGCAGACTTTTGTGAATTTCTTCAAACCTTGGCTGGAGGATTCCGCCGAGCTGCAGGGGCTTTTCTTCAAAGCTCTTCAGGGGGACAAGGAAGCTTATCAAGACTTCTTGAAAGCTTGGGCGGAAGCTTATAAGAATTCTGCCGCGAAGCTGTTGAACGCGCCGGCGGTGGGGGCCAACCGCGAAGGCGTTGAGAAGATCATGAAGCTGATGGATCATTATGTTAATTTCGTCGTGAGTTTCAATGAGTATACAGGGATGATTTCAGGGCTGTTGACGGAAACAATGGAAAAGCTTTTGAAGCATTTGGTGGAACTGCAAGCCGAGGGGAATCCTCCCCAGACGTTTATGGAGTTCTATAAGATTTGGTCGAATTACAATGAGAAAGCCTTCCAGGAGCTTTTTGTGACAGACGCTTTCGCCAAGATTATGAACGAGACGGTCAGCTCAGGTTCGAAATTGAAAGTTCTGTTTGATGACTATATGCAGGATTTGCTGGCATTCCTGCCCCTGCCCAACCGGCGTGAGATCGATGGTGTGGAGGAGGAAGTCTATCTGTTGCGCAAACGGGTCAAAGCGTTGGAGAAGGAACTCAAAGCTTTTAAGGATCAGAAACCTCAGGCCGCGCCATCCGCTACCCGGAGCGCCGCTAAACCCAAGGAATAGGAGAGAGGTGAATTGTCTGTGAGTGGATACAATTTTGACGGGCAAAAATCCATGAATGAAGCTTTTCGGATGAGCAGCAAGATGATGAGCGGGTTGCAGAACATGATGGAAATCGACGATATGGAGATGGGGACGACACCAAAGGAGTTGGTTTACAGCGAAGATAAAATGATGCTGTACCATTATACCCCTGAGGTGGCCAAGCCTCACGCAGTGCCGGTGCTGGTATGTTATGCTTTGGTTAACAAACAGTATATGCTGGATTTGCAGGAGAATCGCAGTATCGTCAAGAAATGGCTGGCTTCAGGTTTGGATGTCTATATGATCGATTGGGGTTACCCCAGCCATGTGGACAAGTTTCTGACGATGGAAGATTATATCGACGGCTATCTGAACAACGCTGTGGATTTTGTGCGGGAGACTCATGATCTGAAGGCTATCAATCTGCTGGGGATCTGCCAAGGCGGAACGATGAGCACGATTTATGCCGCGCTTTATCCGGAAAAGGTGAAAAACCTGGTCACGTTAGTGATGCCTTTTGATTTCGCCACCAAAGACGGATTGCTTTTCCGATGGAGTCTGGATATGGATATCGAGAGCATGGTGGCTTCGGCGAACGGTTTGTTGGCTGGGAACTCGATGAATTACGGGTTCAATATGTTGAAACCCTTTGAGTTGAGTTTTGACAAGTACCTGAATTTTGTTGACCAGTTGGATAACAAAGAGGCGTTGATGGATTTCCTGCGGATGGAAACATGGATCTATGATAGTCCGGATCAGGCCGGACCGATGTTGATTAAGTTCGTCAAGGATCTCTATCAGGGTAATAAACTGAGCCAGAATAAACTGGAAGTGGGCGGACGCAAGGTTAATCTGAAGAATATTAAGATGCCGGTGTTGTGTCTGTTGGCTCAGAAGGATCATCTGGTGCCGCCGGCATCCACGCGACCCTTTATTGACGCGGTGCCCAGCAAGGATAAGGAATTGGTGGAGTTTCCGGTGGGGCATATCGGGATGTTCGTCAGCTCCCGGGCTCAGAAGGAGATTGGGCCAAAGATCGCGGATTGGATCAAGGCGCGCTGATTCGCCGGAAGTTATGGTAAAATGCGGACAGAAACCGGGCTTATGGAGTCTGGTTTCTGTTTTTTGACTTCTTGGTGGCGTAGCCCCTGATCGCTGATAGCCCTGATGACTTGCCCCCTTAAAATCGTAAAAAAAGTGTGGGTGAAAGTCCCTCAGGCTGCTCGACAAAAAAAAGAAATTCCTAGCAACAATCAGCTGTGCTATCAGCACAGCTGATTGTATTCCATCACTAGACGTGAATCACTAACCGAGAAATCGGCTCCGGACGATTCTCGGTTGTACCACCTTGCGGGCGGAGCCCGTGTTAGTCGCTTAGGTTGCAACAACATCAATAAAAAACAAGAAAATCCACATTCTGAATCCTGAATACTGAATACTTGCGGGCGTAGCCCGCTTTAGACTTACAGACGCGAATCACTGAGGCGGCATGACGGTTGCTTCGCCTTCCAGAACGGTTTTGCCGTCTTGGTTGGTGCAGACTGTCTTCAGAACCACGCGGTTTTTCTCTTCATTCTTCTCGATGACTTCTACTGTGGCGGTAATGGTGTCGCCGAATTGGACGGGGGCACGGAATTTCAGCGACTGGGCGATATAGATTGTGCCCGGGCCGGGCAGATACATACCCAAGACCGCGGAGATGAATCCTGCCGACAGCATACCGTGAGCGATGCGGCCTTTGAACATAGTGTTTTTGGCGTATTCCTGGTTGACATGAGCGGGGTTGATATCGCCGGTGACCCCCGCGAATAAGTAGACGTCTGTTTCTGTTACGGTTTTTGTGAAGCTGCCGGTTTGGCCGATTTCCAGCTCCTTGACGGTGTATCCTTTCATGTGTTCCTCCACCTTTCTTGTTTTTGAGTCTTGTCTCAATTATAAAGCTTGGAAGGGGAATTGACAATTACGGCGGAAGGGTTATTTTGCCCTTGATTTTTTACCCATGTTTCGTTGATAATGTATCCATAGGCGCAACCCGCTTTAGAGAACGAATCATGTTTGCATAGGAGGAATGGGTGTTGCGGGAAATCATATCAATAAGCACACCGTCGGTGCTGGAATTTGACAGCGTCGGCGGAGAAACGTTGTATGGTGCCAACCAGGAATGGTACAAAAGAATATGGCAGAGGAAGGCCGGTTGCGGCCCCACCATCGGGGCGAGTCTTCTGTGGTATCTGGCTTGTACCCGGTCTGAGTGCGCCGGGTTGGTTCCGGAGGCGCGGGAGTATTTGCGGGACGTTGCAACAGAGCTGCCGGTAAAGACCCCAACAGATGCCCGGGTGGATACTCATAAAACAAAAAAGGAAGCGATGCTCGCCCATATGAAGATGGTGTGGCGTTATGTGAGACCGGGAGCGCACGGGGTGAATCGTCCGGATATGTTTGTGGATGGGGTGCTTCGTTTTGGTACCGATCGAGGGATTTCTCTGGTAGCGGATGTATTGTATGTCCCGCCGGAAAAGGGAGAGCGGCCGAAGGATCCGGAGGTGGCGGATTTCTTTCGGAAGGCGTTGGCAAAGGATCTGCCGGTAGCTTTCTTGAATCTGGGCAGGGGCGCGGAGAAGCGGCTGGAGAGTTGGCATTGGGTGGCGATTATGGCTTTTTGTCCGGAAACGATGGTTTGTTGGTGTTATGATCAGGGTGTGCGTCGGGAGCTGGATCTGGCATTGTGGATGAAGACGTCCCCCCGGGGTGGGGGTTTTGTAACCATTGCTTGTCAGACTGAGAGCGCCGGGTCTGTTTTTCCGGTTAACTCATAGGAGTAGTGGGCCGGGGCCGGCGTTGGATATGTTCCCCCGGGGGAGGGTTGGCTTGCTCCTGCCGGAACATCCGTATATGGTGTTACGGTGACGGGGACGGCGGGATATTGCGGATTGGCCATAGCCTTGAGGATTTTGTGTTGATAGGTGTTTCCGGGATTCTGGTTTGGATTGTTGGAAGCGAAGAGTCCGTTGTAAGCCCATAGGGCAAAGTACCAGTTCTCAAGTATGGTTTTGTCGCCGTTGCCGATTTTTGGGACGGCGTTCCATTTCGCGATCAGGATGTCGGCGCCGTATTCAATGTTGAAGCGGATATCGTATTTGAGCTTATAAAGCGTGTCTTCGTCGACGCGTTGGGTGTCTACCTGCATGATGCCGGCGTAGACGCCCCCTCCCAGTCTGGGGTTGCCCTGAGGATCAAATTGACGCCAAGTGGATTCGACCCAGCCAATGGCTTTGAGGATTTCCGGAGGGATGTTTTTGGCTTTGCCGACTTCTTCAAAAATTCGGGCCATATCCCCATGGCTAAGATTTTGGCCGGTGGCCGGTTTGGTTCCGGCCAGGATGATTTCTTTGACGGGTTCTTTGATAACGGTTTCCGCCAGGAGAGTTTTCTCTATGATGGCGCCGTTTTTGAGAAGATAGGTGTAGCGCGCGCTTTTGGTGCCGTTTTCACCTTCCTGCCGCACTTGGATGGTGTTCAGGTCGGCGTCATCGTCTTGAAGGGTTTCTGTTTCATAGATAATATCTTCGGTCATTTCGCAGTATCCTTGAATAATGACGTTGATACCGTTAACTAAAGCTCGCAGAGCTTCTTCTTTGTCCCTGATCTCTGCTGTGGATTCTTTGGTTTTGACGATTTCGACACTTTCTTCATAGTCGACTGAGGTGATGGTCATGTTGCCGGCGCCGGCAAGAAGGACGTAGTATTCGGCCAATTTAAGTAGCACATCTTCAGCTTCTTTTTTGTCTGAGAAAACCATTTCGGTTTGGCCGTTGATGCTGATGCCGTACCCGGGACCGGGTTTTGAGGTGAGTGAAGCCAGGACGACGGTTATGGCAATCAAGGTAAAGGTGCTGACGATCAAGGGAATTCTTATTTTTTTGTACAGCCGGAGGTCAAGAAGCCAAATGTCGGAAAAACGGAGGCGGTCTTTGGCGCGGACGGAGGGTTCGTCAAATATGGGACGGGTGTATATGGGGTCATCAGGGTCATCAGGCTCATCGGCATCCATAGGCGGGTTGATGTGTCTGGGGCCTTCGGCACGAAAAGGAAGATCAGCGTGCAAGGCTGTTGGGATGATGTGTACTTTGGGAACGTGTGTTGGATGGACTTGGCTTTGGGCGGGGAGGGCGATACGTTCCAAAGCTTGGCGCATCTCGGCAGAGCTGCCGAACCGGTCACCGCGTTGGTAGGAGCAGGCTTTGAGAACGAGAGCATTCAGTTCCGGGCTGATGTCAGGCAGGGCAGGAAGGGGTTCTCCTTTAATACGCCGTACGAGTGCGATCGTATGGTCTTCCGGCGATATCCCATGGGGGACTCGCGGTAGAAAGGGAGCGCGGTTCCCATTAAGGATGATGTACATAAGGATGCCCAAGGAATATGTGTCGGCGTTGGCGTCGTAAGGGTCGTTTCTGAAAACCTCAGGGGCCATGGTTAAAGAGGTTTCATTATTTAAGATGTCTGATGGGGTTCGTTGGAGTTGGCCGTCATTGTCAAAGTCTCCCAGTCGGAAATTCCCCGACGGCGTGACAAAAATGTTACCGAATGTAACATTTTTGTGAATGATGGTGTTTTGATGATACGCTTCCAAAGCCCGACAAATGTGAATACCGAGCTTAACGGTCTCCTCAGCATTGAGGGATCTCATTCCGATGTGGGTGGAAAGGGGACAGAGGTCCATGGGATTGTTGCTCTCGAACACAATTGATTCCTGCTTTCCAATTAACCTGTGATTTTTTTGGTTTGGCTGTTGGCAATTGGGCTCTCATGGGTTTTCGTGTCATGGAGTTCTTACAAAGATTATACCACAGGGTGGCCTACGGCCACAACCAAAGAGGAGTCAGGCCTTGGGAGCATTAGCTGTCTGACCTTTCTCATAACAGAACGTTCTTGTCTGCTCCTGGATCAGGAATCATAATCCCAACCGTTTGTTGAATCCATTTTTTGTAGGACGAGGCCTCTTTCCTCAAATATTTGAAGAAGTAAACGGCTTCCTGGATCTAGATTGCCAAAAGAAAAAATCAATCCGTCCTTGTTAAACACCATATATGTTGTTGATGGGTAATATGCATTATAATCACGCACCATTACCTTTTTTATATCCTTAAAGGTGTAGCTCTTTGTTTTACCAAATGTCGGCGTATACGTTATGGTCCCTCTTTTAACTACAATCTTGCTTCGAATAAAATTAACGCATAGATATACAGATAGTAACTGGAAAAGTATTAAAGAAGCCGAAGTAGCAAGGGCACGTACATCTTGCTCTAAAACAGCAAATATTGTTAATGTAATAATCATACCGAACCAAATTATATTTACAGGAATTAAAAAAAGTCCTTCTACTAATAATCCAATCTTTGTATAACAACCTCTAGGCAATCGAACCCCTCGAAACCTTGTAAATTTAAGGGGAGTCGGTGGATTCCAAAGACCGTTTGCGTCGTATTTACTGGGTATTTCAAAGCAGTTGACAGTTGATGGTTGACTGCATCTATGGCCAGGGTATGGATAACCACGGCCATGTTACTCCCCAAAACAAGTCTCATGTTTTCTGATGTAAGAAACCAAAAGATTATCGAAACAACATGATTCTACTTCATCACAAAAGATTTGATCCAAAGTATGAAATACATGTTGGTCGTATGAATCTGCGAAACTCTCGATAGTACACCATGCGGAAGGTAATAATGTTAGCCTTATCTTATTAAAAATAACATCTGCTTGGCGCATGACTTCAGCCAATTTTTCCGCACCAATTTCTAGAAAACCCTCTTGTGCTATCCCGGCAAGTAATGCTGTTGTATTAAAATACAGCTGATTAAAGCCTCCGTTTGTGACTTCTTCAATTACAGCGCAACAGGAATAAACAAATTGACATGGATGCGGCAATTCTAAAATATCTTCGCATGCATTGGTATCTTGGTTATCCCAGTCATCACCAATATATCTCCTTATCCAAGATATCATTTCAAACAGCAAGCTGTCATCTGAAATATTGG
This sequence comes from Peptococcaceae bacterium, assembly GCA_009778595.1. Classification (GTDB taxonomy): domain Bacteria; phylum Bacillota; class Desulfitobacteriia; order Desulfitobacteriales; family Syntrophobotulaceae; genus WRJI01. The sequence goes on from WRJI01000091.1 coordinate 10,222, forward strand.
ATATTTCTGATGATTTTAAAACATTTTTTGTCTTTTTGATACCCGTTATACCATTTAAGCATTTGAATATATCCAATGTGTGTTAACCTACCTGTATAATATTTTTTGTGATTGCATGCTTCCTGGCTGGCATATAGTGAGCTTCCATTGAGGAGGGAGCCGTTAGTATTTATTTGCCCCCGAGTGGAAGATTCTGCCACTCTGTGTTGTAGTCAACCCAAGGATTATAATCCCAATGAGCTATTGGATGATCCTTATCAAAGTGATATCTCCATTCCCCTCCCTCTAGGTCGAACCATCTTGCTCTTGTTGATTTCATGCGCGTTCCATACATCCATCTCCAATTTGCATTCCATCCCGGCGGGTGAATATTTTTCACCGTATTGATCGTGCCGATTTCTGCCATGACTTTTGAAGCCCCAGCACTAACTCCAATAAGTGCTACTGTTTCCGTTGCAATTGCCAGGTTTTGACCCGTTCGATACCCAATTGCAGATGGATCACCGCTTGCTAATGTCTTTATACCTGATACCGCCCCTTTTACAGTATTGACCCAAAGATCAACAACAGGAAATAATTTAATAATATTCGCTGGGTTGGTATAAAATTCTTTATACGTTTGCAAGGGGTGCTCGAGAAAGTTTTTGACGGAATTGTACTGATTCACAAAGGTATCAACGAACCCGTTTTTTATATTTTGCGCGAATACCTTGACGTTACTCCAACTCGGCCAAAGACCATCCTCATCTGTCATGTTAATAGGGTTGTTGAAAACAAATACAAACATGTTATTTCCTTTGACGTTGCCAGCCTCACAGAGTATGCCATCCGAGTTGATAAAACGACCTGTCTCAGGGTCATAATACCGGCTACCCAGATAATACAACCCCGTCTCAACATCAAAGTAATACCCTCTATACCGGAAGGGATTGATGTGAGCGATATGG
>WRJI01000092.1 GCA_009778595.1 Peptococcaceae bacterium
AAGGGCGAAATACGAAAGCAATAGATGGGCAGATGTACAATCTCTTATTCTTGATAAGCGATGTGAAGCGGCATAATAGCTCGTGGGATAGTAAGGTGCACTTTTAAAATATGCACCCAGGCAACGTTATCTCGGCAACAGTCCCGATGCATGACCATCCTCTTTACAGCCCCAGCAGTTTCCGCAGCGCAGGCTCCGGCCAGTGATTGCTCGGGAAAATTTCTATGTATGTATTATCTTTGCTAAAAATCAGCGTAGGTATATTGGAGTTATCATAGACCAGAATTTTGTCACACAGGTTGATCAGACGAGGAAGCAGCGCCAATGCACGGTGATAACGAGTGGACATATTCGCGCGTCCCATCAGCAGATTCTAAATAAGCCTGTTTTTTAATTGCATCATACTGTGCCGTCGGATATCCATTCCGCTGGTTTTTAGCGGTCTCACTTTGAACGGCAGCCTGAAAAGCACTTGTAATGTCTGCCGAAAAATGACCTACCCCAAAACCTGTCCTTCTCTCGCTGATGGAAAAAGGAATAGCGGACTCATCAACAGCTTTGCGTAGAAATACGTTAAGCGCTGTGCTCATATTCATTCCCAGTCGGTCAAACAGCCTTTCTGCACGTTCTTTTAGATCTTTGTCAACGCGGATTGTAATCCGCATGTCGTTTTGTACTTTCATAACTGTGGCTCCTCTCTGGGCATTATGACTAATTATATGTCATGGGCGACAAGATATCAACCAAAACACATCTGTTGAAAAACCCCAATCAGATGCTGTATACTCTTAATAACAGCACCATCAATCCGCTTAGTCGCTTAGGTTGCAACAACATCAATAAAAAACAAGAAAATCCACATTCTGAATCCTGAATACTGAATACTGGATACTTGCGGTCGAAGACCGCTTAGGCTTATACCTCAGAAAGGAAACAACCCATGTCAAAACCTATCTATATCTGTGGCCATCGCAATCCCGACACCGACTCCATCTGCTCCGCCCTGGCCTACGCCGAACTCAAGACCAAGCTTGGGTTCCAAGTCCAGCCCAAACGTCTGGGCGCCATTAACCGGGAAACCGCTTTCGTACTCTCCCACTTCGGTGTGGAACCTCCCGAACTCCTCACCACCGTCCGCACCCAGATCAGCGACCTCAGCATGGACATCATCCCTCCTGCTTCCCCAGACATCTCGATCCAAAAAGCTTGGACCCTCATGAAAAAAAACAACTGCAAATCCATCCCCGTCACCGACGGCGAAGGCCAACTCCTCGGTGTCGTCACCCTCTCCGACATCGCCAACAAATACTTAGACACCTTGGAAACCCCCATTCTGGCCAACAGCCGAACCCCGCTCCACAACATCATCGACACCCTGAGCGCCACCCGAATTGAAACCGCGGACCAACCCGATCAGCCAACTGAAAACTTCATTGTCACAGGCAAAGCCATCGTGGGTGCCATGTCCCCCGACGCCCTTGATCCTTATATAGAACCCGGCGACATCGTCATCCTCGGCGACCGCCAAGACAGCCAGCTCAAAAGCATCGAAAAAGGAGCCGCCTGCCTCATCATCACCGGCAACCACACCGTCAGCGACCGCGTCGTCAAACTGGCCCGCGCTAAAGGATGCGCTTTGCTGCGTACCCCCTGCGACACCTTCACCGCCGCCCGCCTCATCAACCAAAGCACCCCCATCGGTTATGTCATGTCCCAAGATAACCTCATAACCTTTGACATCGAAGACTACGTCGACGTCACCAAAGACAAAATGCTTGAAACCCGGTTCCGCAGCTATCCGGTCCTCGACGGCGAACGTGTTAAAGGGTTCATCTCACGCTACCATCTCATCACCTCCCGGCACAAGCAGGTCATCCTCCTGGACCACAACGAAAAATCCCAAACCGTCGACGGTATCGAACAAGCCGAGATCCTCGAAATTATCGACCACCACCGTCTTGGCGACCTCCAAACCGAAAGCCCCATCACCTTCAAAAACGATACCGTTGGCAGCACCGCCACCATCATCGCCAACCTTTATTTTGAACACGGCATCAGCCCCACCACCAAAATCGCCGGCATTCTCTGCGCTGCTATTCTCTCCGACACCCTGAAATTCAAATCCCCCACCTGTACCCATATTGACCGCGCCACCGCCCGACGTCTGGCCGCCATCGCCTCCCTTGACATTGACACCTTCGCCGCAGCCATGTTCGCCAGCGCCTCATCTCTCCAAAATCGCACCCCCCAAGACATTCTGGCCCAAGACCTGAAAGAATTCAACATCGACGGCCACAAAATTGCCGTCGCCCAAATCAATTCCTCTGACACCGAAACGCTGACCACTCTCCGCCCGAACCTTATCGCCCACATGGAAAAACAAGCCCATACCCAAAACTACGAGCTGCTTTTGTTGCTCATCACCGACATCATAGAAGAAAGCTCCGAATGTCTCGCCGTCGGCGACAAAAGAGATCTCATCGCGCAAGCCTTCAACGTCTCACCCCCCACCGACGCCAACCCGACAATCCTTCCCGGCATCGTCTCCCGCAAGAAACAGGTCATCCCGCCATTGGCCGCCGCTTTGCGGAACAAGTAGATGGAATAGTTGCAGAAAACGGCGCTTAACGCCGTTTTCATCTTTTATATCGCCCTTGAAAATTGAATATGAACTACAAATCATGGCGTGCCTGCAGGGATTCGAACCCCGGACCCTCTGCTTAGAAGGCAGATGCTCTATCCAGCTGAGCTACAGGCACAGATTACTCGACACCTATTTTTTCTTCTTGGCAGAATTTTTGGTATCCGGTTTGGTTTCAGCATCTGTCTCCGCTTTTGCGTCAGCTCCGGTTATCGACTTAACTTCCACCACAGCCTCTGACGCTGTTTCGGCAAGGACTTCCGCCTTCGCTTCGACTTCCGCCTTCGCTTCCATAACAGCTTTAGCCGCTAGTTCCGCCTTCGCTTCCGCCGCTTCCTTCGCAGCTTTCGCTTCCGCTTCCGCCTTGGCTTCTGTTTCCGCCATAGCCTCGGGTTCCACCAGTTTCTCCGTTAGGAAATCATCGACATCAAAAATATCATCATCATCCAACTCGCCCTGATCATCATCGTCGTCGTCGTCATCATCATCGTCCAAAAACTCAATAAAGCTACTCCTGGACTGGCCAAGCCAAAGAACCAGCAACCCAAGTGCTGTCAGCGTGAAAACATAGAAAAGGAACTGAGTCATGTTAGCAAACATTTTTGCCTGAAAATTCTGTTCGGCAAGATACATTGAAATATAGTCGTCGACATATTTCTGATCTGCACTCTGATCGTGAAGCTGTTCAGTGATTATGTTGACAATCTGATTCTTCTCACTGTTAAAAGAAACCAATTGAAGGGTTCCAAGAATGAGAATGATTCCTGCCAAAGTAAAAATAATGGCAGATACGACTTTTTTGTTCACAACGGCAACCTCCATAAATAATTATTGCTTGCACCCGAATCAACATTCTACCACAAAACTGGGTATATATCAAAACGGCAACTTATTCATTATAAGGCGTTAGCCGTCAGAGTGCAAGTCCCCCCACACTGCAGAGCTGAAGCATAAAAATCAGAGTGCAGCAATATCAAGCTCTCCAGGGATGTCAAAAGAAAAAACAACAGAAAATTAAGACTGGACGCCAAAGAACGATTATGATAAGATATGATCGGGAAGGTGGTGTTTGGTGTTGAAGAAACCAGACAGAGAATATTCCGGCCGCGAATTCAGTGCGGAGGACATTGACTTAATAAAGCAAACCGTGGCTGCATACCCAAAATTATCGCAGAGGGAGCTGGCGTCTACGGTATGTGAGTTAATCGGTTGGGTGCAGGAAAACGGCAACCCCAAGAGAGTTCAATGCGTAAATTTTCTGCGCAAGATGGCAGATGATGGCGAGATCAGGCTTCCCGAACCCAGGAAAGTCAAAGCGAGGAATGACTGCAAGAGCGGCTGTAGGACGCTCGTGACAGAATCGACATGGCAGGACACAAGCGAAGTCTACGAATGTAGCGCAATCCATCTGGAAATCGCCCGTCCGGGCGAAAGCCTCAAAAGATGGCGTGCGTATGTTCGGGAATACCACATATTAGGCGATCCGCATGTACACGGAAGCCAAATACGTTACACAATAAAAGGTGATGGTATGAGAGACTTGGGTTGCATGCTATTCTCCGCGTCATCGTGGGCGCTGTCTCCACGGGATGAATGGATCGGGTGGTCATTGGAAGACAGGAGAACCAGACTACACCTTGTCGTGAACAACAGCAGATTTTTGCTGTACCCATGGGTACGAGTGAAGAATCTGGCAAGCCGAGCACTGGGGCAGGCAGCGCGGCAAATACAAGAAGACTGGTTGCGAGAGTATTGTTATGCCCCCGTATTGATGGAGACATTTGTGGACGCGCCGTATAAAGGGACAAGCTATAAAGCATCGAACTGGATCTACCTGGGAGAAACGAAAGGACGTGGGCGCAATGACCGACATACACAAAGGCAGCTGACAAAGAAGGCAATATATGTCCTGGCGTTGCAGCGAGATTTTCGGGCCGTGCTGAAAGGAGAACGACCCTGCAAGGCGGTGGATCCTGATGACGAATAAGGAAGCCAAGCGTGATGCCCGAGCCGTCAAGCAATTTAATGACATCGTGTACCGAGGTCACAAAGTAGCATCAATCGCCCCTAAAAAGCCATCGCAAGGCAACAGGAAAGGTGGCGGACTGACTGACGCCGAAAGCGAAGAGGCCCTGGCCCAAGATTACACAAGACTGCTCGGAATGCTTCTGCCCGGAGTTTTAGTCAAGCTGTCAGAACTGAAGGATCCGCGCAAGGAAAGCATGTGTACACACACGATAGAAATTCTCATCATCTATGGACTCATAATGTTTTTGTCCCACATGCCGTCAAGGAGGGCAGCAAACCGCGAAATAGGCGGCAACGCAACCTTTGAATTGATCAGGAACGCCATCCCGGAACTAACCACAATGCCCCACGCTGATACGCTGGCCAGGCTGCTGGAAGGCATCGACGCCGAAGAGCTTGAGGCCAGCTATGAAAACACCTTAGTCGAGTTTATCAAATCGAAAACATTCTTGGAAATAAACCCAGGACGCTGCCTGATTGCCATAGACGGGACGCAAAAATTCACCCGCAAATATAAATTTGCCGATCTGGCGCTAGTATACAGCAAGGGCGACGAAGCCAAAGAACGTTACAGTTCCTATGTTCTTGAATCCGTCCTCATCCTTGAGAACAAGATGGTGTTGCCGTTGTTCAGTGAATTCCTGGAAAACAGCGACGGCGAGCTTGATGATAGCACTAAGAAACAAGACTGCGAGCTCAAAGCATTCACACGCCTGACAAACAAAATCGAAAAGTACATCGGTAAGGGACGCGTGACCCTCGTTGTGGACGGACTGTACGCCAACGGCCCCGTTGTGTCGCGCTGCAAGGCCCTGGGATGGGATTATATGATAACCCTCAGGCGTGGCAGTCTGCAATCCGTTTGGGAAGACTATGATGGGTTACGCAAATGTGAGCCGGAGAATACGCTGCAAAACGAATCAGAAGGTCGGCATCAGACATTCAATTGGTCCAACAAGATAGAATATACTTATGGCGGGAACCACAAGAAGCTTTATCTCAATGTCGTGACGTGCCGGGAAGAATGGGACGAGGAGCGCCCGCGCAGCGGCAAGAAGCGCCAGCGCAAAGTCAGCGAATACGCATGGTTGTCGTCGGCAGAAATTGATAGAATAAACGTCCTAAGCTTGTGTAACATGATCGCCCGAAAAAGATGGCGTATCGAAAACCATTTCCATGTGGAAAAGAACCAGGGGTATGGTTACAGCCATTGCTTTTCGTATAACTGGAATGCAATGAAAGCCTTCCAAAGCCTAATGAAGTTTGCACATTTTATCAATACTCTCATAGCAAACAGCATGATCATCTGTGAATATGTGGCATCACAGGGAACGAGATGGTTTATCAAGAAAGTCTGGGATGTTCTGAGATACAGAGGCGTCAGAGATCAACTGGCGCAAGTGATGTTCAATAAGGGGAGAAGGGGCTATCGGGATATCAAGCTCAAGACAAGCTGACAGTTGCAAAGGTAGAATAAAATTAGGTAAGCTCCCGTTTGGTATCTTGCACTAAAAACACGTGCTATTTGTCGTCTCAATTTATGCTTTCCCAAAGCACTAAGCCTGTGACCATTTCAGTATCTGCAGGTCAGTTCTTGGTTTTCCTCCTGGGAAACATTTCATTTTGCCGTCTTGTCTCTTTGATGATTACTGTACTGCGCGTTTATGCTTCAGCTCTGCCGAGCGCGATGAAAAATTTGCTTTCTGCGTGATCGTGTGGTAAACTATCATGGCGTGAAAACGGATGTTCCGCTGAAGATTGGTGCCTATCTGCAGATGGTTGCGGCGAGGTCTGTCATGAACATCTAGGCAAGGAAGGAGGGAGCAGAATGGATTTTATTCGAATGGTTGAAGAAGAGCAGATGAAGAAGGATCTTCCCTCATTTCGTCCTGGGGACACTCTTCGTGTTCACGTCCGTATTGTAGAAGGGACCCGGGAACGTGTGCAGGTTTTTGAAGGTGTTGTTATCAAAATGAGAGGCGACGGGTTGCGCGAAATGTTTACGGTACGCCGTGTTTCTAACGGTGTGGGCGTTGAGAGAACGTTTCCTTTGCATTCGCCACGTCTTGATAAAATTGAAGTTGTTCGCAGAGGTGTGGTACGCCGCGCTAAATTGTATTACTTACGCGGGCTTTCGGGGAAAGCGGCTCGTATTCGTGAGCGCCGATAGTTTGGCCGGATGATGAATCCTTGAAAGAATTTGATCTTGTTTCTGAGTTGAAGGACTTAAAGAGCCGAGATATCTCGGCTCTTTTCATAGGGTGTATCCGGGATGCCTGAGTGTGATCTTACTGCTGAATAGACGGTTGACGGAAGCGAAAATATGAATATTCAATGGTTTCCGGGCCATATGACGAAGACAAAAAGAAAACTCGTTGAACAGCTTTGTTGGGTTGACGCCGTGCTGGAAGTTGCAGACGCGCGGATTCCGGTAAGCAGCAGGAACCCGCTCCTGCAGGATCTTATCGGCGACAAACCCAGAATTGTGTTGCTCAATAAAGCTGATTTAGCCGATGAAAGCGAAACGAATCGCTGGCGTCATGATCTGGCCCGGGAAGGGATCGTTCTGGCGGTTAGCGCCACGACAGGGCTGGGCATGAAAAAAATCGTGCCTCAAGTTGAGCTGCTTTTGGCTAAAAAAATGAAAGGGTTAACGGATAAGGGTGTGCGGCCGCGTCCTTTTCGCGTGATGGTTATTGGGATTCCTAATATTGGGAAATCAAGCCTGATTAATCGAATGACGGCAGCCGCTCGAGCTAAAACGGGGGATAAACCTGGTGTGACACGGGATAATCAGTGGATTCGGGTGCATGATCGTGTTGATTTACTGGATACGCCGGGTATGTTGTGGCCGAAATTCGACGATCCGGAAGCGGGACGTCGTCTGGCGGCAACAGGGGCGGTACGGGATGAGGTATATGATTTGGAAGAGCTGGCCCGGTGGCTATTGGATTGGCTAAAGAGTGAGTATCCTTCTGAAGTCGGGCGGTATGGTGTAGCGGAGGAGCCGCAAGAGGTGACTTTGGAAACGTTGGGCCGCCGCCGCGGATGCCTGATCGGTAATGGGGCGGTGGATTGTTATAAGTCGGCTCAGATGGTGTTGAAAGATTTTCGGGCCGGGAAAATCGGACGGATCAGTTTGGATCGGTTTTAAGCAGTGATGCCCCGACCTTAGAACCGGAGGCGGGAGGTTACGGCGTTTCGAAGAACCAGCTGGAGAAGCGTTTCAAGATCGAAGAAGGATTGGGGGAAGGGGAGGAAGGCTCTTTGACCGGAGCGGGGTCATTTATGAAGCTGGGCATACCGGTCGTTGCTTGAGAGGTGTGATGTGGGATTTCCCGCTTAGGGTTTTTGGGCATGGTTCCTGAAGAAGTGGAAGGCTCTTCAGGGCGTTGGGGAGCAGGCTTTCGCTGTTGACGTCGTCGTGGGGGGGCTTCCGGAGGTTTCTCTGGGGCGGCCTCAGCAGGAGTCGGGGCGAAGGTTGCCGACGAAGCTGTCGGTGCGAAGGCTGTTGACTGCGGTGGTGGTGAAGAGAAGGACGTTGGTGGCGTTGCAAAGGTTGCCGACGAAGCGGTTGGTGCGAAGGCAGCTGGCTGCGGTGGTGGCGTTGCGAAGGTTGCTGACGTTGGTGTTGGTGCGAAGGCGGCTGACTGCGGCGGTGGCGTTGCGAAGGCGACTGGTGCCGCTGTTGATGAGGTAACTACGATTCCGTCTTTCAACTCTATGACGCGATCCGCTATCTGTGTTATGGTCTCATTATGGGTTACAACCAACACGGTTTTCCCAAATCGTCTTGACATGTCATACAGGAGATCCAGGATCTTTGTCCCCGTTTCAGTGTCAAGAGCGCCTGTGGGTTCGTCGCAAAGGAGGAGCTTGGGGTTTTTGACAATGGCTCTGGCAATGGCAGCACGCTGCAGTTCTCCGCCGGAGAGTTCGGAGGGAAAATGCGAACTTCTGTTTTTCAAACCTACGGCATTCATGATGACTTTAGGATCAAAGGGCTTTTTCCCAATTCTTGCGGCGATATTTATGTTTTCGTATGTGTTCAATGAGGGGATTAAGTTATAGAATTGAAAGACAAAGCCAACAGCCGTTCTTCGATAGTCGGTGAGTTGTTTTTCGTTAAGTTTTGTGATGTTAGTTCCATCTACATAAATGTGGCCTTTTGTTGGTCTGTCCATGCCCCCCAGAAGATTCAGTAAAGTGGATTTTCCTGATCCGCTTGGGCCCAATAAGACCGCGAATTCTCCTTGTTCAATATGCAAACTGACATTCTTAAGAGACTCTGTGATCCCGTATGTTCGGCTAATATTTTTTATAGATATAAAGGCCATTGTTTGTATCCTTGCCTTTCTCATGCGGGCTCCGCCCGCTAGGTACAGCCGAGAACCTCCTGCAGACCGATTCTCCGGTCAGCGGTTAGTCGCTTAGGTTGCAACAACATCAATAAAAAACAAGAAAATCCACATTCTGAATACTGAATCCTGAATACTGAATACTTGCGGGCGTAGCCCGCATTAGTATTGTACCAAATACTATTCAGGGGCATCAAAAAACCAGCTGGAGAAACGTTTCATGATACCGCCTAAAGGGGCCGGAGAAGGGTCGGCGGTTTGTGTTTGGCGATATGCTTCTTGTTCCGGGAGAGCGGATGGCGGGTAGTTCGGGGCTGCTAAAGGGGCGGGTTGGGCCTCGAATGTTTCTAAAGGCATGTCACGGAATTGTGAGGTCATGGGGGTTGGGGTGGCATCGGAGTTAGACGGGGTTCTTTGAGGTCCGGTTCGTGGAGGAAACGATGTGATGAAATTGGGCATTTGAGAGAAGGTGTGGGGTTCAGGGGCCTCAGGGCGTTCATGGTCAGGGGGTTGAAATGGGGGGGGAGTTTTGGAGGCGGTTGGGGATAAGTTATGGTTGACGATAACAGGTTTTGTGAAGATTGAGGTTAGGGGCATTGGGGGAGATTCCGGGAAAGATGTGGACGAGGGCGCGTGTGAGGGTGAGGGCTCGTGTGAGGGAGAGGGCGCGTGTGAGGGTGAGGACGAGGGTGAGGGCGCGTGTGAGGGTGAGGACGAGGGTGAGGGTGTGACGATGGCTGTGGCGGACATTCCATTATCAACCACTTTGCCGTCATGAAGATGAATGATACAGTCTGCTATCTCTGATATGGATTGGTTGAGGGTTGCGATTAATACGGTTTTTCCGTATTGATGCGCCATCTCATGCAAAAGGTCAAGTATTAAAAGCTCTGAGGCGGGTTCCAGTGTTCCGGTTGGCTCATCGCAAAGAAGGATCTTGGGGTTGCGTACGATGGCCCTCGCAATAGTCAAGCGCTGCAATTCACCACCGGACAGCTCTGCGGGGAAATGACCTTTTCTTTTTTCCAGCCCCACCGCGATCAGGATGTCTTCCGGTTCGTAAGGGTTAAGTGAGGAGTCGGCTTCTTTCCTGATATTGTCGTATGCGTTTAAGGTGGGGACCAGATTATAAAACTGAAAAACAAAACCGACGTCGTTTCTTCGATACCCGACAAGGCGAGGATTGTCCCATTGGGTTATGTCGTTACCATTAATATAAATATGTCCTCGTGTCACCCTGTCCATGCCGCCCAGGAGATTCAAAAGTGTGCTTTTTCCCGAGCCACTTGGCCCTAAAACAACAGCTAGCTTACCCTGTTCAATGTCGAAACTGACGTCTTCCAACGCAGAAACGGGTTCCTCGTTGTTTGTGTATATTTTGGTGACCCTATCCAAAGAAATAGATACCATTTGTTATCAATCTCCTTCGTTTGGGATGTTGGTTATTTCTTATTCTAGCTGAAATTGTCGAATCGTTCAAGATTTTTTTCTGAAAGTGTTATCGCATATCGCAACGGACCGCAAATTAGGCGACCGTCTCGAGGGCAATATTATCGACTTATTATTCAACGGATTTCAATGTGCTGACCATGTCGAGGGTTTCGGTTTTTTTGGCGACAGAGGATGTTGCGCTGAATGAACATAGGATTACGATCAATAATGTTATGACCAGATTCTGCGATTTCAGGTAGGGAGAGAACTCGATCATGGAGGTCGAGACGAGGGATGTATAAAACTCCAAAAACCGATAGCCAATGGGAACGCCCAGAATGAGCCCCACCATGACCTGGAGGTGGCTTCTTTTTCTGATAATGGATTTTATTTCTGCTTTCTTGTAGCCGATCACTTTAAGTGTGGCGTATTCCCGGCTTCTTTCCGTAAAACTGAGAAGCCCTAAGTTGTATTGAATGATGGCGCTTAACAGGATTGCCGC